>JAABTI010000052.1 GCA_011389955.1 Paracoccaceae bacterium
GGCAGGTTCCGGTCGAGATGCTTGCTGCCGGTGATGCGGTCCTGACCATGGATCATGGCTATCAGCCCATCAGGTGGATCGGGCGGCGCAGGTTGAGCGCACGGGATCTGAGTGCAAATCCGAAACTTCTTCCCGTTCGCATCCGTGCCGGAGCACTTGGCAAGGGATTGCCGAAAACCGATCTGACTGTCTCGCGGCAGCATCGGGTGCTGGTCAACTCGGTCATTGTCCAGCGCATGTTTGATGTCCGCGATGTCCTCATTCCCGCGATCAAGCTCATAGAACTCGACGGAGTCGATATCGTTTGCGACGCCGGACAGGTGGAATACTGGCACATCCTCTTCGACGCGCACCAGGTCATCTGGTCGAACGGACTGCCAACCGAAAGCCTTTTCACCGGTCCCGAGGCGCTCAAGGCGGTTTCCCCCGCCGCCCGCGCGGAAATAATGGCGCTTTTTCCCGAACTCGCAAAACCGCAATTCCTTGTCGATCCTGCGCGGCTGGTTCCCGACAACGGCAAGATCATGAAGCGGCTTGTTGCGCGCCATATCAAGAACAACAAGTCCCTGGTCGGTTTCGATCACCAGGGCGGCTGCGAACTCCGGTAATTTCACAGGCAACGGGTCAGGCGAGAACTGTCGGGTCAGCCATGCGAATCGAACGGTTCAGGCCGCGAAACCTCCGTTTCGGGCAGTCCGCCAATCGTGAACGCAGCGTTCAGCGCGCCCTTTCGGGAATGATCTGCTGCGCGATTCCGGCGAAAACGAGGTAGATGCTGGTAATCACCAGCCCCCAATGCGCCCAACTTTCCGGATGGAAATCGACCCATGCCGCCCAGCCGGCAAAGAATGTCCAGGCCAGTGCAACGGGAAGGGACACAAGCCTCCACCGCACGGTGCGCACGGGGTGAATGAACTTCAGCGGCAGGAACATTGCCACCGAAAGGACCGTCACCAGGAATAAAATGACCCAAATGGGTGGTGATACCGCGAACAACACGAGGACCAGCATGTTGAAGCACCCTGGAAATCCGTGAAACGAATTGTCCTTTGTTTTCATGCTGCTATCGGCGAAATACATGGCGCTCGCATAGGTTATCACGATGATCGCCAACCACCCCGTCCACCCCGGCAAAAGGTCCGAGCGGAACAGCGCGAAGGCGGGGATGAACACGTAGGTGAGATAATCGATGATGAGATCCATCAACACCCCGTCGAACCGCGCGGCGTTGTTCCTGACATCATATTTGCGCGCCAACGGCCCATCCACCCCGTCCACCGCAAACGCAACGACCAGCCACAGGAACATCAAGCCCCACTTCTCATCCACCGCCGCGAGCATCGCGAGCATCGCGAACACGGCGCCTGACGCGGTCAGTAAGTGAACGCTCAATGCCTTGATTTTACTTGTCATTTTTCTCTCTTTCGCGCGGGGTAGGTGCCCTGCCGAGGATGTGCTTTTCTGTATACGTCCATCAGGCGGGCGGTGTCGACCGCCGTATAGGCCTGTGTCGTTGACAGCGATGCATGCCCCAGCAAATCCTGGATCGCCCGCAGGTCACCGCCGGCGTTCAGCAAATGGGTGGCAAAGCTGTGGCGCATCGCGTGCGGCGTGACACTGGCCGGAAGGCCCAGTTGCACGCGCGCCTGTTGCGTGACTTTCTGCACCGAGCGCGGGTTCAGACGCCCGCCCCGGATGCCACGGAACAGCGGCGTGCCCGACCGCAAATCGTGCGGGCAGGCGCGCACATAGCGCCCCACCACGTCTGCGGTTATCGGCAGAACGGGCACAACCCGCTCGCGCCCGCCCTTGCCCTGCACCCGAAGAGCATCCCCGAGCGGCACCTGTCCGGCATCGATGTCCAAGGCCTCCGAAATCCGCAGGCCACAGCCGTAAAGCACTGTAATAACAGCTAAATCGCGTGCTGAAACCCAATCCTTGGTGCCCTGAAGTTCGATCGCGTCCATCATCGCGCGCGCGCTGTCTTCGTCCAACGGGCGGGGCAGACCGGCTTGAAATCGCGGCGCGCGTGCCGCCATGATCGCGGTCGGATCGATGCCTTCGCGCTCGGCCAGCCATTTGTAGAAGCTTTTGACCGCCGATAGCTTGCGCGCCAGTGTCCGCGAGGTGACGCCGGCACTTCGTACCTGTGCCATCCACGCGCGCATGTCCGAAACGCTGAGACGCGAGAGGGGACCCATCCCCTGCGCTGCGCGATGGTGTTGGGTGATGAAAGCCAGGAATTCCGCCACGTCGCGCCGATAGGCATTCAGGGTATTGTCCGATGCCCCGCGCAGGGCCCTGAGCGACTCCAACCAGCACGCGAGCGCATCGCGTGCGGCAGGCGTGATCGCCACTGTCATGACAACCAGCGGCGCATGGTCCTTTCGAAAACGCCTGCGAAAAACGCCAGCAAATCCGTACCTTGGCTCTGGTTGAACTGGTGCGGGTCCTCTGCGCCCATCGTCAGCATCCCGGGCAGTCGGCCGGGGCCGAAATCCAGTTTCAGGCAGGCTTCGGAGCGAATCCAGTCTGCCGCCTCGCCATGCACATCAGCCGCCCCCGACGGAACCTGCCGCAGTGTGATCTGACGCACTGGCGTATCCCGCCCCACGGTCAGGTAGTCGTCGATGAACCCCGGCGCCTTGACGGCCAGCACGTTGCCCAGGCGTTCGACCGTGGCGTCGCCATCGTTATGCGCCGATTCCAGAACCAGGCGGATACTGTCCACCCGCAGGATATCGGCCACCGGTCCGCCCAGATCGCGCAGGAACGTTTCGAACTCCATGGGATCAAGCAGGCGCAGGATCGCACGATGCACCTGGTTGGTGCCGGCAAGATTATCATAGGCCGCCGCGATCACGCTGCGGTGTGTATCCTCCAACCGGTCCAACCGCGCTTCCAGCCGTTCCATCGCGATCCCGCGCAGATCGACGATATTGCCGCCCATTGCCCGCTCGTTCGCTGCGATAAGCGCGCGCATGAGATCTTGATCTTCAAGGATAACATCAGGCTGAGAGATGATGCGATCGCGCATGGCGTCGTCCATCCGGGGCTTTGTGCTCATGTCTGCCTCATAGCGTTTCGGCTTGTATAGCACGCGATCACAGGATTTTCTGCCCCGTTTTTTCCCAATCGTTCAAAAAGGTCTCCAACCCCTTGTCGGTCAACGGATGCAAGGCAAGCTTGTGAATTACCTCGGGCGGTGCAGTCATCACGTCGGCACCGGTGCGGGCGCAGTCAGTCACGTGGTTCACGTTGCGGATCGATGCGGCAAGGATTTCCGTCTCGAAGCCGTAGGTGTCATAGATCTGCCGGATATCCGCTATCAGCTCCATGCCGTCGAGGTTGATATCGTCCAGCCGGCCGATGAAAGGGCTGATGAACGCCGCACCGGCCTTGGCTGCCAGCAGCGCCTGGTTGGATGAAAAGCAAAGCGTCACGTTGACCATCCGGCCTTCCGAAGACAGCGTCTTGCACGCCTTCAGCCCGTTCCATGTAAGCGGCAACTTGATCGCGATGTTGTCGGCGATCCCGGCCAGCTTGCGACCCTCTTCGATCATCGCCTCGGCTTGCGTGGCGACGACTTCGGCGCTGACAGGCCCGTCGACCAGGTCGGCGATTTCCTTGGTGACCTCGATGATGTCGCGGCCTGATTTCAGGATCAGCGACGGATTGGTGGTTACGCCATCGACCATGCCCAACTCGTTGAGTTCTGCAATCGCGTCGATTTCGGCCGTATCTACAAAGAATTTCATGGCTCTCGCCCCTGAATGGGTTGGGTTTTGTCAGGCTTGGCTTTACCCCATAGACTGCTATCCCGAAACCCTTTTCACGGATGTGACGTGGCCGAGACGGATTTCTTTCACCATGGTGAAGTGGTGGCGGTGCTGACGACGCAGCCGCTGGACAGGGTGCTGGATTATCGTGCGCCCGAGGGCGGATGTTTCGTCGGCGCGTTTGTGGAGGTGCCATTGGGGCCGCGCAAGGTGATCGGTGTGATCTGGGGCGCGGGGCAAGGTGGCGTGGAGCCAGCCAAGTTGCGCCATGTGAATCGTGTGCTTGACGTGGCACCGATGCGCGCGGAGATGCAGGAATTCATCCAGCGCGCTTCAGACTACACTCTGACGCCATTATCCGCGATGCTGCGGCTCGCCACCCGCGCACCGGGGCTGGCCGACCCGCCCGCGATGCGTCGTATCCTGCGCTCCACCGATACGCCGCCAACCCGTTGGACGGATGCACGTCACCGCGTGATGGAGGTTCTGAACAACTATGGCGGCCTGGCGGTGACACTGGCCGAACTGACCGAGGCGGCGGGCGTTTCCTCAAGTGTTGTCAAGGGTTTGATCAAGCAAGGGACGATCGCCGAAGAAGACACGCCGCGCGACAGGCGGTTCCCCCATCTCGATCCTGAGCGTGAGGGAAAGGCGCTCAGCAATGATCAGGCCATTGCGGCCAGCGCCCTGCGCGACGGGCTTAGGACAGGTCAATATGGCACAACGCTTTTGCGTGGCGTCACCGGATCGGGTAAGACCGAGGTGTATCTCGAAGCTGTCGCGGAATGCCTGCGGCAGGGGCGGCAAGCGCTTGTTCTGTTGCCCGAGATCGCGTTGACGGCCGAGTTTCTGTCTCGGGTCGAGGCACGGTTTGGGGCGCAACCGGCCGAATGGCATTCCGGCGTCACCATGACCGAGCGTCGCCGCATATGGAAAATGGTCGGGCAGGGTGGCGCCCAACTCGTGGTCGGGGCTCGTTCCGCGCTGTTTCTACCTTTTCAGAACCTTGGACTGGTCATTGTGGATGAGGAACACGACACCTCCTACAAGCAGGAGGATGGCGTTCTTTACAATGCGCGGGACATGACCGTGCTGCGCGCGTCGATTTGTGGTGCCCGGGTTGTTCTGGCCTCGGCAACACCCAGCCTGGAAAGCTGGGCCAATGCCGAGGCTGGAAAGTATGACAAGCTGGTTCTCGCGGATCGCTACGGCGCGGCGGTGATGCCGCGGATAGGTGTCATTGATATGCGCAGCGAGACCCTGCCTTCCGACCGTTGGATATCGCCCAGTCTGCAACAGGCCGTGACGGAGCGGTTGAAAAAGGGTGAGCAGGCGATGCTGTTCATCAACAGACGTGGCTACGCGCCGATCACCCTGTGCCGGGCCTGTGGGCACCAGATAGGCTGCGATCATTGCGATGCGCGCATGGTCGAGCATCGCTTTCTCAAGCGTCTGATCTGCCACCAATGCGGCGATAGCAAGCCAGTCCCGCATGCCTGCCCCGCCTGCGAGGCCGAGGATCGCCTCGCGCCTGTCGGACCCGGCGTCGAGCGTCTGTCGGAGGAAGCCGCCAATTTGTTCCCCGATGCGCGCATCGCCACGCTGTCGTCCGACATGCATGGCACTGCGCGAAGCCTGAAGGCAGAGATCGAGGCGATCGCGGCGGGCGGTGCCGATATCATCATCGGAACGCAACTGGTGGCCAAGGGGCACAACTTTCCCCTGCTTACACTGGTTGGCGTGATCGATGCCGATCTGGGGCTTCAGGGCTCTGATCTGCGGGCGGCCGAGCGGACGTTCCAATTGATGCGTCAGGTGGCCGGTCGTGCCGGCCGCGCGGAAAAGCAGGGCATTGCCTTGTTGCAAAGTTACCAGCCCGAGCATCCGGTAATCCGCGCGATCGTCGCCGGGGACGAAGAAGGTTTCTGGAGGGCAGAGGCAGCCGAACGGCAACAAGCCGGCGTTCCGCCGTATGGCCGCATGGCGGGGATCATCCTTTCGGGGCCGGACATGCAGCAGGTTTTCGATCTTGGCAATCGGCTGGCGCGCAATGACGGGGCGCTGCGGCGGATCAGGGCACAGGTGTTCGGCCCCGCGCCCGCGCCCATTGCCCGCATCAGGGGTCGCCATCGGGTGCGGCTGTTGGTCAAGGCGGACAAGGCAGCCCCCTTGCAGGGGGCGTTGTCGCAGTGGGTCGGGCAACTCAAGCTGCCCGCGCAGGTGCGATTGGCGGTGGATATCGATCCGCAGAGCTTCTTCTGACGCGGCTCAGGCGGCGGGGGCGGCCGTCATGCCTTTCTGGTCAAGCAGGACATCCGCCGCCATCGCCCCGATCCACATGCACAAGAGCGCCAGCCAAGCCGTGCCTGCGAAGACCGATGTGCCGGTCACGCCATTACCTATCGCGCAGCCGCCCGCAAGCATGCCGCCGAAGCCCATCATTGCCGCGCCGGTCAGCGCCCGCCGCATGTTGGACTCGTCCGCGAACCCCTCGAACTTGAATTCACGCGCCAGCATGGATGCGATGAAGGAGCCCAGAAACACGCCGGGCACCAGCCCGATGTCGAATTCCAGGATGGCACTGTAATCGAGAAAGAACATCAACGTGTTGGCCGAGGGGCCGGTGAAGGTGGCGCTTTCGATCTGGATCGGGTCGAACACAACCTGGCTCAGAGTGAATGTGCTGACCCATCCGACGGCGACGGCAAACCCCACCCCCGAGGCGAACACGAGCCGCCCGAACCCGATGCGAGCGCGCCGCGACACTTCAAGCGCGATCATCGCCGTCACGATGCCAAGCGCCAGCCCGCCCCACTCTGGCAGGCCCGACCATGCCATCAAGTCGAGGTTGCGTCCGCCGCTGGTGATCCATAGCGCAGCCAGCCAGTCGCGCAGCGGCGCCAGCCATCCCGACAGGCTCATCTGTGCGAAAACCGCGAACACCAGCCCTGACACCAGCGAGCGCAGGTTGCCGGTCGCTGCCAGCACAAGGAGCCGTCCCGAACACCCCCGCGCCAGCACCATGCCGACGCCGAAGATCAACCCGCCGATGATGGCGCCGGACCAACTGCCGGTGACGGCGACGATACGGGCATCTTCCGGCCGCATCCACCCTGCGAGGCTTGCCGCCTGTACCCAGACCATTGCCGTCGAAAAGGTCAGCAACCAGACCGCGACGCTGTTATTCATGCGTCCGCGCGCGAACTCGACCGTGGCCGCGCGCAAGCAGAACCGTGAACGTTGCGCCGCGATGCCAAATATGACGCCGGTCAACAAGCCGAGCAGTGCTGCCGTCGGCGCTTCGCCGATACGTTCAACAAGAAGCAGAATATCCATGGTGGGGTCCTTCGGTGTCCGCGACACTGCCTGCCACAGTCCCCGCAGGATTTCATTGATTCAGATCAGATATCTACACATCCCCCGCAAAGCGGCGTAAAGCGATCTGATGCGACAGACCCTTCCCTTGGCCCAGGCACGGCGGATGCCGATATGGCGACGCCCCGCCGCGTTGTTGTTCCTGTTGGCAGTGGCTATGCCCGTGGCCTTCGCCACATGGTCTGCGCTGCTCAACAATTTCGTTATCGAAATGGCCGGGTTCGACGGCTCCGATATCGGCTGGCTGCATACGGTGCGCGAAGTCCCGGGGTTTTTGGCTGTCGGGGTGATTGCCATAATAATGGTAATGCGCGAACAGGTGCTTGGTGTTGTAGCGTTGGCGTTGCTGGGGGTGGCAACGGCGATGACGGCGTGGTTTCCCTCGCTTGGCGGCATCCTGACCATCACGATGCTCAGCTCGATCGGGTTTCACTATTACGAGACGGTCAACCAATCGTTGCAACTGCAATGGTTGCCCAAGGATCGGGCGCCCCAAATGCTGGGCTGGCTGTTGGCGGCGGGATCAGGTGCGACGCTTGTCGCCTATATCCTGGTCGTTTTGACGTGGCGCGCCTTCGATCTGAATTACAACCTTGTTTACATGGTGTCGGGCGGGTTCACCGCGATCGTGGCGGTGATTGCCTATTTGGCCTATCCGCAATTCGAGGCACCCAACCCTCAAATCAAGCGCATGGTGCTCAGACGTCGCTATTGGCTATATTACGCGCTGCAATTCATGTCCGGCGCGCGGCGGCAGATCTTTGTTGTCTTCGCTGGGTTCATGATGGTCGAAAAGTTCGGTTTCGAGGTGCACGAGGTCACGGGACTGTTCCTGATCAACCTGATTGCCAACATGGTGTTCGCCCCTCTCATGGGGCGGGCCGTGTTCCGCTTTGGCGAACGCAATGCGCTGGTCTTCGAGTATATTGGCCTGATCAGCGTGTTTCTCGCCTATGGGGGCGTCTACTACTTCGGCTGGGGCGTCGTTCTGGCCGCGACGCTATATGTCGTGGACCACTTGTTCTTTGCCCTCGCATTGGCGCTCAAGACCTATTTCCAGAAGATCGCCGACCCTGGTGATATCGCCCCGACGGCGGCGGTCGCCTTTACCAAC
>JAABTI010000053.1 GCA_011389955.1 Paracoccaceae bacterium
CATTGGCGCTCAAGACCTATTTCCAGAAGATCGCCGACCCTGGTGATATCGCCCCGACGGCGGCGGTCGCCTTTACCATCAATCATATTGCGGCGGTGTTTCTGCCTGCGGCCCTGGGCTACATGTGGCTGGTCTCGCCCGGAGGTGTTTTCGTGTTGGCGGCAGGTATGGCGGCGGTTTCACTTGCATTGGCACTATTGATCCCGCGTCACCCCATCCCTGGATACGAGACGCGGGTGAGCTACCTCGCTCCTGCCACGGCAGAGTGAGCGCATGACCACTACAGGAAAATTCACCACCGGATCGACCATGCGCCATGTCGTCGTGATGACGTTGACTGGCTCTCTGGGCTTGAGCGTGCTGTTCCTGGTGGATTTCCTCGCGTTGTGGTGGATCAGCCAATTGCGCGACGAGTCACTGGTCGCAGCAGTGGGGTTCGGTGCCACGCTTCAGTTTTTCCTTATCTCGATCTCGGTTGGCATGATGATCGCGGGGGTTGCACTGGTCAGTCGTGCCCTCGGCCGCGGCGACCCGCAGGAGGCGGGGCGCATCGCCACCACGACCCTACTTTATGGCGTCGCCGCGCAGACGGTGATCGCGGTACTGGTTTACGTGTTCAGCCGCCCTTTGCTGATCCTATCCGGAGCTCAGGGACAAGTTCTTGATGTGGCGGTTCAGTTCCTGCGCATAGGCGCGCCATCCTTGCCATTCCTGGCCTTGGGGATGGGCGCCTCCGCCATCCTGCGTGCGGCCGGCGAGGCCTGGCGCGCCATGTTCGTCACAATGTCTGCGGGGATTGTCGCCGCATTCCTGGACCCGCTCGTGATCGTGTGGATGGAGTGGGGCGTGCCCGGGGCGGCACTGGTGATCGTGATCAGCCGGGCCACCATGGCGATACTCGGACTCTACTGGGTGGCGCTTTCGCTCGGGATACTGGCGCGGCCAAGCCGGACTGATTTGCGGTTTTTCTTGCTGCCGTTCATGGCGATTGCGGTGCCCGCCGTCGTAACGCAACTCTCCACACCTTTTGGCAACTGGATACTCATGCGCGCGATGGCCCCGTTCGGCGAAAGCGCCGTCGCGGGCCTGGGCGTGGTGCTGCGGCTGATGATCCTGTGCTTTGGAGGCATATTCGCGCTTTCCGGCGCGATCGGTGGGATCATCGGGCAGAATTACGGAGCGGGCCTGCCAGAACGCGTGCAAAGCACATACCTGGACGCGTTGAAATTCTGCGCGTTGTATACGGGCATTACCTGGGTCATCCTGATCCTCACGGCCGATTTCATCGCTGCCACCTTTGGTCTTGGTCCCGAAGGCGTGCAGGTTGTGCAGTGGTTTTGCTACTACGGCGCGGGGGCTTTCGTGTTCACCGGTGCCTTGTTCGTATCGAATGCGGCGTTCAACAATCTGGGCCGTCCCGTGTGGGCGACAATTGCCAACTGGTCACGCGATGGGTTTCTGATGGTGCCTCTGGCGTTCGGTCTCGCGGCGATCTTTGCCGAAGGCGGAGTAATTGCCGCGCAGGTGTTGGCCAACGTCGTGATGGGCGTGGCGGCGGCTTGGGTCGGTTGGCGATATGTGCGGCGCATGGCCGGGACGCGGCGCATGTCCGAGCTTGACCCCGAACGCGCGGCGAAATAGGCGCATCGGCGAAGCAACCGGAGACGCATGATGCCGACATTCACTGCCCTGACCACCTCGCCTGGAAAAGACTCGGCCGAAGCGCTCGGTGAGGCGGTCGAGGCGCTCGTGCCCGAGCCAACTGGCGTCGGCGTGTTCGAGATCGAGGATGAGTCGGGGCTATGGGAGGTCGCATGTTATTTCTCCGAGGCGCCTGACGAGGCGGGGCTGGCCCTGCTGGCCACGATCCACGATGCTAAGCCGTTCGTCGTCTCGGAACTTCCGGAAACCGATTGGGTCGCCAAGGTGCGGCGGGAGTTGAGCCCGGTCGAAGCGGGGCGTTTCTACGTATATGGCAGCCACGATGCACACACCGTGCCCGAAGTTTGCGAGCCGCTGCTGATCGAGGCTGCGATGGCTTTCGGCACGGGGCATCACGGCACGACGCTTGGGTGCCTGCGGGCGCTGGACCGATTGGACAATGCCGGCGTGGTAGGCAACAGGGTGGTTGATATCGGTTGCGGCACTGCGGTGCTGGCGATGGCCGCGGCGCGGATCTGGCCCAACCCCGTGATGGCGAGCGATATCGACGAGGTTGCCGTTGACGTGGCCAGGGCCAACGTGGCCGCCAACCATCTCGAGGGGCGGGTGATCTGCGTTCAGGCAGAAGGGTTCGATGCGCAGGTATTGCGCGAGGCGGCGCCCTACGACCTTATTTTTGCGAACATCCTCAAGGGACCGTTGATCGACCTGGCTCCCGATATGGCGTCGAATCTGGCCTCGGGGGGATACGCGATATTATCCGGGATTCTAACAGGGCAAGCCGATGAGGTGATCTCTGTTTATGCACGAAACGGCATCAATCTCGACCATCGCGAGGATATTGGTGAATGGTCGACGCTAACTTTGACCAAATCCGGCTGAATTCTGTCCAGAATGCAGCATGATTGAGGTCATTGCCTAACTTTTGCCACATTTTGTCAGCAAAGATTTGGCTGGTAATTGGTGGGGGCCATTTACCGGAGGCTGCAATGGAATCCTCATCGACGACGCGCAACCGGCGTTCGAACCGGGTTGCTGGCAAGCGGCGCTCGGGCCGGACCTATACAACCGTATTTGATGGTGAGAAGTGGGTCGTGGTGCACGTTCGCCCTCGCACTCCTACGCGGATGCCACTGCGTGGAATCGCGGCGGCGCTGGTGGTCATGTTTCTGACCGAAAGTGCGGTTTTGGCATATCTG
>JAABTI010000054.1 GCA_011389955.1 Paracoccaceae bacterium
CCGAACCGCAACGAGATGTTCTTCATCTCCATCAACTTGCTGCCGATGGTGCGCCCGTCCTCGGTGACGTAGCCTTCTTCTGTCATCTGGTTCATTCCGCTGCCACCTTCTGCGGGGTCACCGGCACAACGGCCGCGTCCCTGATCTCGAGTGTCGCACTGATCGAGCCTTTGCGCCCGTCCTCGTAGGTCACCTCGGTGTTGGTGAAGATCTCGGTAGATCCGTCGTAGAGGGCGTTGATCAGGTCGTTGTATTTGTCCTCGACGACACGGCGGCGGACCTTGCGCGTGCGGGTCATCTCGCCGTCGTCGGCATCCAGTTCCTTGTGCAGGATCAGGAAACGATGCACCTGACAGCCCGACAGCATCGGGTCTTCGGCCACTGACTTGTTGACCTCTTCCACGTGCTCCTGAACGGCTTGCAGCACCTTCGGATGGCCAGCCAGTTCCTGGTAGGACGAGTAGGCGATGTTGTTGCGCTCGGCCCAGTTGCCGACCGCGCTGAGATCGATATTGATGAAGGCCATGCACTTCTCGCGCTCGTTGCCGAACACGACGGCCTCCAGAATGTTGGGGTAGAACTTGAGCTTGTTCTCGACATACTTGGGCGCGAACAAGCTTCCATCCGCCATCTTGCCGACATCCTTGGCGCGGTCGATGATGCGCAGGTGGCCGGTATCTTCCTCGACGAAACCGGCATCCCCCGTTGCGACCCAGCCGTCGGGATCCTTGGTGTCAGCGGTGCTGTCGGGGTTCTTGAAGTAGTATTCGAACACCCCGGGGCTGCGGTAGTAGACCTCGCCATTGTCGCCGATCTTGAGCTCGACACCCGGTGCAGGGACACCGACGGTGTCGCTACGCACTTCGCCGTCGGGCTGCACGGTGATGAACACGGTCGCCTCGGTCTGGCCATACAGCTGTTTCAGGTTGATCCCCAGGGAGCGGTAGAAATCGAAGATTTCCGGGCCTATCGCCTCGCCTGCGGTGTAGCCGACGCGCACGCGGCTGAAGCCCAGCGTGTTCTTCAACGGGCCGTAGATGAACAGGTCACCGATGAGATACTTGACCCGATCCCACGCGCTGACGGGTTTACCGTCCAGGATGTCGGGGCCGACATTTCGCGCGTGCTCCATGAAGGTGTCGAAGAGCCATTTCTTGAACCGGCTGGCATCTTCCATCCGGATCATCACGGTGGTCAGCTGCGTCTCGAACACGCGCGGAGGGGCGAAATAGTAGGTCGGCCCGATTTCGCGCAGGTCGGTCATCATCGTGTCCGGGTTTTCCGGGCAGTTGACACAGAACCCGCACCAATAGGCCTGTCCGATCGAGAAGATGTAATCCCCGACCCATGCCATCGGCAGATAGGCAAGCACCTCTTCGTTCGGACCGAGGTTATCGAAGGCGGCGCTGTTCCTGGCGCTTTCGATCACGTTGCGGTTGGACAGAACGACGCCCTTGGGCTTTCCGGTCGTGCCGGAGGTATAGAGCATCACGCAGACACTGGAATAATCCAGCTTGGCGCGGCGCCTTTCAAGTTCGGGGGTGAACTCGTCCCGCGCGGCGAATCCCTGCTCCTGGATATGATCGAACTCGTGCAGGCGCGTGTGATCGTATTTCCGCAAGCCCTTGGGATCGAGGTAGATCATGTGCTCGAACTGATGCAGTTGATCCTGCACCTCGATCACCTTGTCGACCTGCTCCTGATCCTCGACGATGACGAAACGCGCGCCGCAGTGATCGAGCACGTAGGCCATCTCGTCGGCCGCGGCATCCTGATACAGCGGGACCGGAACGGCCCCAACCGATTGCGCGGCAACCATGGACCAATACAGGTGCGGCCTGTTACTGCCGATGAAGGCGACGAAATCGCCTTCCTCGACACCCAGATTGATCAGTCCAAGCGACAGCTTGTCGATTTCATCGGCGGCTTGTTTCCAGGTCCAGCTCTGCCAGATGCCGAATTCTTTTTCCCGATACGCGGCCTTGTGGCCGAATTCCACGGCGTTACGCTGCAGCAGCGCCGGTATGGACGACAGCCCATCCGTCGCCTGTGACGACTGTGCCAAATCTGTTCCTCCCAAATGCCCGTTACTAATCAGGCAGGCGCCCCCGGTAAGCCGGCGATTCTTCCCCGGTCAATGGGTGCAGGTCAGACCCTCGACGTCAACTTTTTCCTGATCATTTCGCAATTCTTACAAATTGTAACAGGCGCGAAGGCCTCTTTGCCTGCCTGACGGGCAATGATAGCCATGCCATGTTGCAAGAGGCGCCCATGACACCAACAGCGAACGACACGGCCGCCATGACGATGGCGGGACTGAACCTGATCCAGCAGGCACTTTCGATCTATGACAGTGATCTGCGGCTGGTGGTGTGCAATCGTCCGTTCCGCGAGATGTTCGATTTGCCGCGCGCACTCACCGAGCCGGGCGCCGCGTTCGAGGACACGATCCGCTTCCTGGTCACGCGCGGGGAATACGGCGAGGTCACGGATATCGACGCGGCGGTCCGCTCGCGGGTGGAGCAGGCCCGCGCGTTCGAGCCGCATTACATGGAGCGCACCCGCCCCGACGGTCGCACCATCAGCGTCGAGGGCTCGCCCCTGCCGCAGGGGGGATGGGTCACGGTCTATACGGACATCACCCATACCAAGCAACAGGAAGCCTTGCTGAGCGCGCGATCCGAGGAACTGAGCGATCGTGTCCTGTCCTATGCCGAGAAGCTGGCAAGCACCAATCGCAAGCTGGAAGCCACCATCACCGCGCTGGAAGAGGCCAAGCGGCAGCTTACGGAAACCGAGGCGCGCACGCGCTTGACCACGGAAATGATGCCGGCCCATATCGCGCATGTCGATCCCGATCGCACCTACACCTTTTCCAACCGGCGCTTGAACACCGTGATGCCGGGGCGGCCGTCAAGCATCGTGGGGCGCCACATCGGCGATGCACTCGGGCAAACGGCCTATGCCGCGATCCGCCCGCACCTGGACGCCGCCTTTGGCGGCAGCCCGTCGGTATTCGAATTCACCGACGAGGAGAGTTCGCGGCGGATACGCACGGCCTTCACCCCCGATCGCGACCCCAAGCAAGGCGGTATAAACGGCGTCTACATCCTGTCCATGGACGTGACCGAGGAAACCCAGGCGCGCACCGCGTTGCAGCAGACCCGCCGGCGCGAGATGGCCGCCCAGCTCACGAGCGGCATGGCGCATGATTTCTCGAACCTGCTGACCATCATTCTTGGCAGCCAGTCGCGCCTTCAGCGCATGGACCTGCCGCAACAGGCGCGCGACCTGATTGCCGCAACCCTGTCGGCGGCCAATCGGGGGGGTGGCCTGCTCAACCGGATTGCCGATATCACCGGTGCGCGGGAATGGCACCCTGCCCCCACTGATCTGCCGGCGTTGTTGTCAGACCTGGAAACGCTGGCCGCGCCGGCGCTGCCGGCGGGAATCTCGCTGTGCATTTCCAATGAACTGGCCGACGACGCCCTGATGCTGGACAGCGGCATGTTGCAGGATTCGCTGCTGAACCTGATCCTGAACTCGCGCGATGCCTGCGGCGACAGCGGGACCATCACTCTTGTGGTGCGACCGGTACAGGACACCTGGGCCGAGTTTTCCGTGACCGACAGCGGGCCCGGGTTCTCGGCTGCCGCGCTGGAGCACGCGCTTGAACCGTTCTTCTCGACCAAGGGCGGCGAAGGGTCGGGCCTGGGGCTGGCCATGGTGTATGACATGACCAAGCTGGCAGGCGGGCATGTCCGGCTGGCCAACCCGCGCGGACATGGCGGCAAGGTCACGATGCGGTTGCCGTTGCGCCCTGCGCCGGCCGCATCGCGTGCCACGTCGGGCCTCGTCCTGCTGGTCGAGGACAGCCCGGACCTGCGAGAAGGCGTGCGCGCCATGCTGACCGAGACCGGCAACGCCGTCATCGAAGCGACCAGCGTCGACGAAGCGATGGTATTGCTGCGCGAGGTGCCCGGAATCTCGCTTGTGTTGTCCGACATATACCTTGAGGGGGATGCAACCGGGCTGGACCTTCTCGACAGGCTCGCGCAAACCGATGCGCCGCCGCCTTGTCGGCTGATGACATCCCTGCCACCGTACAATCCGGTGCACCTGGCCGCCGCGGCTCGGGCGCCGGTGCTGCAAAAGCCGTTTTCCGCCGCAACCCTGATGGGGTTCCTGCACCTGAAGGATCATCGTTAATGACCGCGCCGCTCGTGACCATCCTGGACGACGAACCGGCCATTCGCGCCATGCTGTCCGATGCGCTGGAGGAAGCCGGATTCCGAACGATGGGATTTGCGCGCGCCACCGAGTTCGAAGCCGCGTTGAAATCCGCGACACCCGACGTTTGCCTCGTCGATCTGTCATTGCCCGATCGCGACGGACTGACGCTGGTGCACCGGCTGGCGCTGGAACAGGGCGCAACCGTGATAATCATATCCGGGCGCGCACAGGTGCAGGACCGCGTGACCGGTCTGGAACTGGGCGCGGACGACTACATCATCAAGCCGTTCGATCCATCCGAGGTGGTCGCACGCATCCGTGCCCGGCTGCGCCGCGACCGACCCGCGCAGCAGGCCAGCGAAACCGCCCGGTTTGCCGGTTGGACCGCACATTTCGACCGATACATCCTTGAGGACGAAATGGGCCGGGAAACGCCGTTTTCCCACGCCGAAGGCGAGGTTCTGCGACTGTTCCTCAACCGGCCCAAGCGCCTGATAAGCCGCGCGGTGATGCAGGAAACACTCGGGGGCGCGGCCGGCGAAAGCTTCGACCGGGCGATGGACGTGCGCATTTCACGGCTGCGAACCAAGCTGCGCGAAGACCCCAAGAATCCCCGGCTCATCAAGACGATCTATGGTGCCGGCTATATTTTCCTCGGTGAGGTCCGATGGAACTGATCGCGGCAGGCGGCAGGTTTGTCTTGCTCACGTCGCGATTTGACTGTCTTATCGTCCCGAATTGCCCGGCATGGAGCGGTCATGACGACAAAGCGTAAGCGCATCTGGGGGTGGTTCTTTTTCGACTGGGCGAGCCAGCCCTACAACACCCTTCTGCTGACCTTCATATTCGCGCCCTACATCAAGGAGCTGATGGCGGACGGCGCCGCGGCGCAATCGGCCTGGGGTTTCGGTATCGGGACTGCCGGGGTCGTCATCGCGTTGCTGGCGCCGGTTCTGGGCGCGTTGGCGGACATGTCCGGCAACAGGATGCGCTGGATCTGGCTGTTTTCGGGCGCTTATGTCGTTGGCTCCTTCGCGCTGTGGTGGGCGGCGCCGGGAAGTTTCAACCTTTATGTCATCCTCGTGTTCTTCGCGCTCGGCATGATCGGGATGGAGTTCGCCACCATCTTCACCAATTCGATGCTGCCCGACCTTGGAACCAAGGAAGAGATCGGCCGCATCTCCGGCAATGGCTGGGCGTTCGGGTATCTCGGCGGTCTTGTGTCGCTGGTGTTCATGCTGGCGTTCCTGGCCGAGAATTCCGAAACCGGAAAGACCTTGATAGGGATCGACCCGATTTTCGGGCTTGATCCGCAAGAGCGCGAGGGCACGCGCGCGGTCGGGCCGCTGACGGCCATCTGGTACGCGGTTTTCATGATCCCTTTCTTCCTCTGGGTCCGCGACCCCAAGCCCCCCGGCGCACCGCCGGGCGCGGTCAAGCGCGCCCTGGCCGAGGTGCTCACGACGCTGCGCGCCCTGCCGCGAACGCCGTCGCTGTTCGCCTATCTGGGCAGTTCGATGTTCTATCGGGACGCGCTTAACGGCATGTACGTGTTCGGTGGAATCTACGCCGCGGGCGTGCTGGAGTGGAGCGTGGTGGATACCGGAATATTCGGCATCCTGGCCATAATCGCCGGGGCGCTGTTCGCCTGGATCGGCGGTTTCGCGGACTCCCGCTTCGGGCCGAAACCGGTCATCACCGGGTCAATACTGGTGCTGACTTTCGTGGCGATATCCATCATCTTCGTCTCGCGTGAAAGCGTATACGGCATCCCCGTCGCGAGCGGGTCCGTCCTGCCCGACGTGACCTTCTACATGTTCGGAGCAATGATCGGGGCGGCCGGCGGCATCATCCAGGCCGCCAGCCGGTCCATGATGGTGCGGCAGGCCAATCCCGAACGGATGGCCGAGTCGTTCGGCCTGTATGCGCTTGCGGGCAAGGCGACCTCCTTCATCGCGCCGCTATCCATCGGCGTCATGACCAGTTGGACACAAAGTCAGCAGCTGGGGGTCACGCCGCTTGTCGTGCTTTTCCTTCTGGGGCTTTTTCTGCTATGCTGGGTCAAGCCCAACGGAGACGGCGCATCATGGCAAGGATCATCGGACTGATCGCTTTTACAGCCATGCTGGCCGGGTGCACGGCGCCCGGCGTGGCACCGGAACGCGCCCAGCTATCAACGCGACAGGAAGTTCCCGAAACCATGCGGGGCGTTCCGGCGAAGACCCTGTTCGGCAAACACGCCAATGGATCCGAGCACAGTCCGGCCGCGTATGGCGGCTATGCCGGCGGCTGTCTTGCCGGGGCGGAGCAGTTGCCCGAAAGCGGCCCGACCTGGCAGGCGATGCGCCTGTCGCGCAACCGCAACTGGGGGCATCCCGAAACGGTTGATTTCATCAAGAAACTCGGCGCCGAGGCGGCACGCCAACCGGGATGGTCGGGGGTGTATGTCGGCGACATAAGCCAACCGCGGGGCGGTCCGATGCTATCAGGGCATCGCAGCCACCAGACCGGCCTGGACGTTGACATCTGGATGCGCGCGCCGAAACGCCTGACGCTGTCGCGCGGCGAACGCGAAAGCATCTCCTCGATCTCGATGCGCCGGGCAAACGGGGCCTACGTGAACGCGAACTGGACGCGGGCGCATCACGAGGTCATCAAGGCCGCGGCCGAGGATCCACGCACCGCGCGCATCTTCGTGTTTCCCGGCGCGAAGGTGCGGATGTGCAAGGACGAGACCGGCGATCGAGACTGGCTGCGCAAGATCAGGCCATGGTGGGGGCATCATTACCATTTCCACGTGCGCCTGGAATGCCCCACCGGTGTGAGAGGCTGCGTCAACCAGGCGCCACCGCCGCCCGGTGACGGGTGCGACGGGGCGCAGGAATGGGTGAACAATATCCTCAACCCACCGCCGCCGGACCCGGATGCGCCCAAGCCGAAGCCACGCAGGGAAAAGACCCTTGCGGACCTTCCCGGCCAATGCGTCGGCGTCGTCTCCGATCCCTGATCGCATGCAAGGCATGATGTGCGGACTTGCCAAGCTGGTCCATCGGGCGTAGTGCCCCCCCACCCGGCGCGCGCCGGGGTCAAGTCGCCGCAACCTTGTAAAAACGGGCACATAACATCATGCAAAAGCACCACATTCCCGGCATCCTTGCCATGGCCGCCATCGTCGTGGCGTCAAACATCCTCGTGCAATTCCTGTTCGGCCAATGGCTGACATGGGGGGCGTTCACCTATCCGCTGGCTTTCCTGGTGACTGATGTGATGAACCGCGTCTATGGTGTCGCGGCCGCGCGACGGGTGGTCGTGGCCGGGTTCATCACCGGCGTGATCTGCTCCGGCATCGGCACGCAGATCCAGGGCGAATTCGGGCCGCTGGTCACCTGGCGCATCGCGGCCGGGTCCGGCCTGGCGTTTCTGACCGCGCAACTGGTTGATATCGTTATATTCGATCGCCTTCGCGATCAGCGCTGGTGGCGCGCGCCGCTGGCCTCGACGCTGGTCGGTTCGTCGCTGGACACGGCGATTTTCTTCACCGTCGCATTCTCGGCCAGCCTCCACTTCCTGGAGCCGGGCAACGACACGAGCTGGGCCACCGAGACGCTGCCGCTACTGGGGGCGGGGCCGATGGTACCATTGTGGGTGTCGCTGGCGGTAGCCGACTGGATGGTGAAGCTGAGCCTTGCACTGATCGCTCTTGTGCCGTTCCGCATCATCGTGGGGGCCATGACCGCACGCACCACATGATTTTGTTTTGACATCGCCGAAATCTGTGGCAATGTTCGAGTCAGGTTCAACAACGAAAGGAGGTGGTCCAGTGTCTAAAGGGATGTTGGAGAGAGGTGTCGGAACAGTTCGGGAGGCCGCTGTCTGAGGCAGCCCTTTGAGGGCGGCAATCCGAATTGGTGAGCGCCTAACCGGCTCCACCTCCGAATGATCTCATCAGGGCCGCCCGATTGCCGGGCGGCCCTTTTTGAATTCCCATCAGGCGTACAGCGTGTACGTTGCGTATGCCATGCTCGTACAATCGGCATCAAACCGCGCGGCAAGAGGCTCCATGCTCAGGATCACCGACGATATCGGCATCGAGGACTGGGAACTGACCGAGCAGTTCATCCGCGCCTCCGGGCCGGGCGGGCAGAACGTGAACAAGGTCGCCTCGGCGGTCGAACTGCGGTTCGAGGCGGCGCGATCGCCGAACCTGCCGGGGCCGGTAAAGACCCGGCTGAAGCGGTTGGCCGGGCGGCGCTGGACGCGCGAGGGCGCGGTCATCATCCAGTGCGACGAGACCCGCAGCCAGGCGCGCAACCGCGATATCGCCCGCGACCGGTTGGTCGAACTGATTCGCCAGGCGACGGAACGGCCCAAGCGGCGCATCCCGACGCGCCCGACGCTGGGTGCCAGGAAACGGCGCCTGAAGGCCAAGAAGGAGCGCGGCGAGGTCAAGGCGCTGCGCGGCAAGATCGACAAGGAAGAATGACCGGGCATGTGCCGTGGTGCGGGCCGTCTCAGCCAGCCGGCGCGATCACCGGCCGCCGCGCCATGGCTGCCACCGGCGCGTGACGGGGGCAGGTCACGATGTGATCGTTGACCAGACCGGCGGCCTGCATGAACGCGTAGGTGGTGGTCGGGCCGCAGAAGCGAAAGCCGCGCGCGCGCAGCCCCGACGCAAGGGCGCGTGACAGCGGCGTGTGCGCCGGCACCCGGGACATGTCGGCGGGGCGGGGTTGCAGCGGGCAGCGATCGACATGGGACCACAGGTAACCGGCGAATCCCTGCTCTGCCTCGATCCGCTGCCAGGCCCGGGCATTTGCGATCGTCGCCTCGATCTTGCCACGGTGGCGCACGATCCCCGCGTCCTGCAAAAGCTCGGCGACCTGCGGCGCGCCCCACCCGGCGATCACGTCGGGATCGAACCCGCAAAACGCGGCGCGGAAATTCTCGCGCTTGCGCAGGATGGTGATCCAGCTCAGCCCGGCCTGGAAGGTTTCGAGCACCAGCTTTTCCCACAGCGCGCGGCTATCGGTTTCCGGCACGCCCCATTCGGTATCGTGGTAATGCCGGTACAACGGATCGTCCCCCGCCCACGCGCATCTTTCACCCATCTCCGACCTCCTGTTCCGATGTTTGCCCGGATTTTAGGACAATTAGCACAAAATGAGAACATTAACGGCTTGTTATTGGCTTGGCGGCACGATCACCCCGCACCGGACCAGGAGGAACGCATGGCACGCGGGGACAAAGGGAAATGGGCGGATGTGCCGGCCGGGCACGACAGCCCGCTGAACCACGCGATTTCCACGCGGGACAGGGCCAGCCTGGACATGGTGGCGGCGGCGATTCGCCACCGCGAGGTGATGCTGGCCTATCAGCCCGTGGTGCAGGCGGACCGACCCGGAAAGCCCGCCTTCTACGAGGGATTGATCCGGGTGCTGGACGACGCCGGGCGCGTCATTCCCGCGAGGGAATTCATCGACGCGGTGGAAGCGACCGAACTGGGCCGCGAGATCGATTGTCTGGCGCTGGAGATGGGCCTGCGAACGCTGGCGCGCGAACCGGGGATACGCCTGTCGATCAACATGTCGGCCAGGTCCATCGGCTATCCGCGATGGACCCGGTCGCTGAAGGCCGGGTTGCGGCGCGATCCGACGTTGGGCGAGCGGCTGATTCTGGAAATCACGGAACGCTCGGCAATGCAGGTGCCGGAACTGGTGATGCGGTTCATGGCCGATCTGCAAAGCCGCGGCATCACCTTCGCGCTGGACGATTTCGGGGCCGGATACACCGCGTTCCGGTACCTGCGGGATTTCTATTTCGACATGATAAAGATCGACGGTCAGTTCATTCGCGGCGTGCATGACGACCCGGACAACCAGGTGCTGACACGCGCGCTGGTTGCCATCGCGCGGCAGTTCGACATGGTCTCCGTGGCCGAATTCGTGGAAACCGCACAGGATGCCGCGTGGCTCGCGGCGAACGGGGTGGATTGCCTGCAGGGCTACTATTTCGGGGCGCCGACCACGCGTGCGCCATGGCGCGCCGATGCCCCCGACCCCGCCCAGCGGCGGCGGCGCACCGGGTAACGACAGCGCACAGTTGCCGCAATGCGGCGTATCCAGTATATCTCGGGCCAAGACCCGGGGGCCGACGCCCCTTGAACAATCTGGTGGAGGAAAACCATGACCAACGTAGTTATCGCCTCGGCGGCGCGCACGGCTGTCGGCTCTTTCGGCGGGGCATTCGCCAACACGCCGGCGCACGATCTGGGCGCGGCCGTTCTTGAGGCGCTGGTGGCGCGCGCGGGAATCGAGAAATCCGACGTGTCGGAAACCATCCTGGGGCAGGTCCTGACCGCGGGCCAGGGCCAGAACCCGGCGCGCCAGGCGCATGTCAATGCCGGCCTGCCGACCGAATCGGCGGCCTGGGGCATCAACCAGGTCTGCGGCTCGGGTCTGCGGGCGGTGGCGCTTGCGGCCCAGCACATCCAGCTGGGCGATGCGGATATCGTGGCCGCGGGCGGCCAGGAAAACATGACCCTGAGTCCCCATGTCGCGCATCTGCGGGCCGGCGTGAAGATGGGCGATGTCAAGTACATCGACTCGATGATCCGCGACGGGTTGTGGGATGCCTTCAACGGCTACCACATGGGCAACACCGCCGAGAACGTCGCCGAGAAGTGGCAGATCAACCGCGAGACGCAGGACGAATTCGCCGTCGCCAGCCAGAACAAGGCGGAGGCCGCCCAGAAAGCGGGCAAATTCGACGACGAGGTGATTCCGTTCACCATCAAGGGCCGCAAGGGCGACACCGTGGTCGACAAGGATGAATACATCCGCCACGGCGCGACCATGGACGCCATGCAGAAACTGCGCCCCGCCTTCGCCAAGGACGGCAGCGTGACCGCCGCCA
>JAABTI010000055.1 GCA_011389955.1 Paracoccaceae bacterium
ATCTTTACCGCCACACCTGCGAACAGGATCGAACGGCAAGGCGAGGGATGGTGCGTGCGCACCCCGGCGGGCACGGTCCGGGCGGGGGCGCTGCTGATGGCTACCAACGCCTATGGCGAGGCGGCGGCGAAACCGCGGCGACCGCAGTACACGACAGTCAATTTCACGCAATTCGCCACCGCACCTTTGCCGCAGGGGGTGCTCGACCACGTTTTGCCCGGCAGAGAGGGATGCTGGGACACCGCGACGATCATGTCCGCGATACGCCTTGATGCGGCGGGAAGGTTGATTATCGGCTGCATCGGGAATGGCCGGGGCCCCGGCGGATGGATTCACGGGCGATGGGCCCGCAGGAAACTCGGGGCGATTTACCCGGCGCTGGCCGATACGGCGTTTGAACACGAGTGGACCGGGCGCATCGCCATGACCCGCGATCACGTCCCCAAGATCGTGTCGCCGGGGCGCTCGGCGCTGTCCATTTTCGGCTATTCCGGGCGTGGGATCGCGCCGGGCACGATTTTCGGCACCGCGGCGGCGCGGGCGCTGCTGCAAGGCGACATGGAGTCTCTGCCGATGCCCGTCTCGGACGGCTACCGCGAAGGTTTGACCACATCCAGGGAGTTGTTTTTCGAAGCCGGTGCTGCTGCCATCCATATCATTGATGCACGCGCGCCCAGATAAGGGCGCGTTGACGGCGAGCGGAACCCTCGTGCACGTTCGGATACATCCCTTCAGGCTGGGCTGGTTGACGGGGTGAAAACGAAACCCGCGTCACCGTCCGGCGCGGCCCATGCCGGCGCAGATTGCGGTGCCGCACAAATGCCAATATATCTTGACCCAGACAAAAGACGCGCAAGCAATAAGGATGCCGGCATGCAGACCGCCCCTCGAGAACCCGGCCAGCGATCGATCCTTTTCGTGACCGGTACGCGCGCGGATTACGGCAAGCAGGCTGCGCTGGCCGCACCCGCGCGCGATGCTGGCCACGAGGTAACGTTTTTCGTCACCGGCATGCACATGCTGGAACGCTATGGCATGACCAAGCTGGAAGTGCACCGCATGGAGGGGGTGGGGGTTCACGAGTTCCTCAATCAGCGCATCGGCGATGCGCAGGATACGGTGCTGGCCAAGACGGTGCTGGGGTTTTCAGATTACGTCGCCGAACACCGCCCTGATCTGGTGGTGGTTCATGGCGACCGGGTCGAGGCCCTGGCTTGCGCCCTGGTTTGTGCGACAAACTACATCCGCTGCGCCCATATCGAAGGGGGCGAGGTATCGGGCACGATCGACGAGGTGTTCCGACACTGCAATACCAAGCTGGCCAGCCATCATTTCGTGAGCTCACAACAGGCGGCGCAGCGCGTCATGGCCTTGGGTGAGGCGCGCGAGGCGATAGAGGTGATCGGCTCGCCCGAACTGGATTTCCATGCCGGGCCCTCGGGCGTGACGCTGGAGCAGGTACGCGAGCGCTATGAAATTCCGTTCGACAGTTATGGCATCTGCACCTTTCATCCCGTCACCTCCGAACAGGAGAGCATGGGGGCGCAGGCTCAGGCGCTGTTTTCGGCGCTGGCGGCTTCGGGGCGCGATTTCGTGGTGATTTTGCCCAACAACGACCCTGGGGCCGAAGCGATCAAGGAGGTGATCGATGCGCTGCCCCCGGAAAGGTTCCGGGTGCTGCCATCAATGCGGTTCGCGCATTTCTCGGAGTTGATGAAGAATGCCGCCTGCATCGTGGGCAATTCATCCGCCGGGGTGCGCGAAGCGCCGTTCCTGGGCATCGCATCGCTGGATATCGGCACGCGTCAGACCAATCGCGCACTCAGTGCGTCGGTGCATCACGCCGGCGCATCCGATCGTGATGCGATCACTGCTTTCCTGCGCGCGGCATGGGGGCGATCCTACCCCGCCAGTACGGAGTTCGGTGGCGGGGCGGCGGCGCAGAACTTCCTGCGTGTAATCGATGATCCGATGTTCTGGCAGCAGCCGTTGCAAAAAACTTTCAACGATGTTGCGTCACAGGCCGGATCATGACCGCGCGAGATGCCGTCGCCATCATCCCGTTGCGCGCGGGCTCCAAGGGATTGCCGGGCAAGAACACGCGCCCGCTAGCCGGTCGGCCGCTTTACGTGCACGCTATTGAGCAGGCGCAGGCGGCGGGCATCGAGCGGATCGTGATATCCACCGATATCGCGGATCTGATCGAACGGCCTTTCGCGTCCGGAATTACGGTTTTGCCCCGCCCTGCGGAGTTGGCCAGCGATGACGCACCGATGGATGTGGTTCTGGGGCAAGTTCTGTCGCATGGTGTAACAGGCCCCGCGCAGGTCGTGCTGTTGCAGGCCACCTCACCGCTACGCCGTGGCGGTGACATATCGGCTGCGATAGATCTGCACGACCGCGGTGAATTCGAACTGGTGCTCAGCGCGACACAGGCGAATTCAGGGGTTTTGAAATGGGGTCGCCGTGGCGCCGGAGGGCAGTTCGTGCCGCTGTCAGATCCCGCCCATTGTTTCGCCAACCGCGCCAGCCTGCCGCCGGTCTATCGGCCCAATGGTGCCGTTTACGTGTTCGATGCCGACTGGTTTCGCCAGAATGGCACATTGGCGGGCGGACGCATCGGCATGGTTGAAATGCCGCCAGAACGGTCGCATGACATCGACACGCTCGCTGATTTCGAAGCGGTCGAAGCCATGTTGAAAAGCGTTTCCTCCAGCGCTGGTTAGCGCTGGCGTGCTTTATCAGACAAAGCGGATAAGCGACGGAGTGTGCATGTCACGGGAAAACCCGCTGCGGACCATGCATTCGCGCGTTTGATCAGCATGAGCGTCAGGTTCTGGCGCTTTTGATCGGGGCGCTGGATGCAGTGGTGCCCGTGTTTCTCATCCGCAGGCCAGCCTGCCGGACAATGTCGGCGATATGGGCCAATTGCTCGTTCAGGGGGTTGGTCTTGCGCCATACCATTCCGATGGTTCGTGCCGGGCGCGGCGCGGGGAGTTGGGCGATCGATACCGGGGCCGAGCGTGTCTCTATCGGCACGGCCATTTCCGGGATCAGCGTCACGCCGATTCCCGCGCCGACCATCTGCACCAGCGTTGATAGCGAACTGCCCTCCATCAGGTCACGTGGCAGGGACGAGGACAGCTTGCAGAACGACAATGCCTGATCCCGAAAACAATGCCCCTCTTCGAGCAGGAGCAGTCGCATCTCGCGAAGCGTTTCGGCATTTGGCACGGGTTTGTCGGCGTCTTCCTGGGGGCGCACCAGAACGAATTCCTCCCGGAATATGGCGACCTCGTTCAAGGCGGGTTCGGAGACCGGCAGCGCGACGATCGCCGTGTCGAGCCGCCCTTGGAGCAAATCCTCGATCAGGGTTTGCGTCACCGCCTCGCGCGGGTGCAGGTCGATCCCCGGAAAGCGCCCGCTCAGCGCCTTGACGAAACGAGGCAGCAGATAAGGGGCCACGGTTGGAATGACCCCGATCCGCAACCTGCCGACCAGCGGGCTGTGCGAGGCGCGGGCCAGGTCGCCCAACTCGTCCACTGCGCGGAGGATCTCGCGCACCCTCAGCGCGAAGGCGTCGCCCAGGCTGGTCATGCGAATCTGGCGCGCGCCGCGCTCCACCAGCGGCGCGCCAAGGATCTCCTCGAGTTCCTTGATCTGCACCGAGAGGGCCGGTTGCGAAATCGCGCAACTCTGGGCGGCGCGTCCGAAATGGCCGTGCCGCGACAGCGCATCGAAATATCGAAGGTGTTTCATCGAAATATCGGTCATAAGTCCAGATTATCGCATTGTTTAGAAATTTCAATTTTATTTAATGAGACCCTTTTGCTATCAAGGAAGGGTAACAAGATGACGTGCGCGGCGAGGGATTCGATCCGTCACCGCGTCCGCACGCAGCAAGGCATATCATCAACTGTAACCCTTGCCCGATGATGCAGCGATAGGAGAGTATCGAAATGGACGGAAACGATGTGAACACATCAGGCAAATGCCCGGTGATGCATGGCGGAATGACCCACACCGGCGTCAGCGTCACGGATTGGTGGCCGGATTCGCCGAACTTCGACATCCTGCACCAGCATGACACCAAGACCGACCCGATGGGCCCGGACTTCGACTACCGCGAAGAGCTGAAGAAGTTGGACGTCGAGGCGCTGAAGGAAGACGTCAAGGCGCTTATGACCGAAAGCCAGGATTGGTGGCCGGCCGACTGGGGCCACTATGGCGGACTGATGATCCGCATGGCTTGGCACGCGGCGGGCTCCTACCGCCTGGCGGACGGTCGTGGTGGGGCCGGCACCGGCAACCTTCGCTTTGCGCCGCTCAACAGCTGGCCGGACAACGGCAACCTCGACAAGGCGCGGCGCCTGCTGTGGCCTATCAAGAGGAAATACGGCAACAAGGTCAGCTGGGCCGACCTGCTGATCCTGGCCGGCAACATGGCCTATGAATCCATGGGGCTGAAGCCCTTCGGCTTCTCCTTCGGGCGCGAGGACATCTGGCACCCCGAGAAGGATACCTACTGGGGCGCCGAGAAGGAATGGCTGGCGCCCTCGGACGAACGGTACGAGGACGTCGGTGAACCCGGCACGATGCAGAACCCGCTGGCGGCGGTGCAGATGGGCCTCATCTACGTGAACCCGGAGGGGGTGAACGGCCAGCCCGATCCGCTCAAGACCGCCGAGCAGGTGCGTGAGACGTTTGCCCGCATGGCCATGAACGACGAGGAAACCGCCGCGCTGACCGTGGGCGGCCACACCGTGGGCAAATGCCACGGCGCCGGTGACGCGAGCACACTGGGCGCAGAGCCGGAAGGCGCTGATGTCGAGGCGCAGGGCTTTGGCTGGCTCAACCCCAACCTGGGCGGCTCCGCCAACAAGGCGATCACTTCGGGGATCGAGGGCGCCTGGACGACGCATCCGACGAAGTTCGACAACGGCTACCTGGAAATGCTGTTCAACCACGAGTGGGAGCTGAAGAAGTCGCCCGCCGGCGCGAACCAGTGGGAGCCCGTCGACATCAAGGAAGAGGACAAGCCGGTGGACCCGACCGACCCCTCGATTCGGCGCAACCCGATCATGACCGACGCGGACATGGCGATGAAGATGGACCCCAAGTATCGCGCCATCTGCGAGAAGTTCATGGCCGACGAGGATTATCTTCGCGACACCTTCGCGCGAGCCTGGTTCAAGTTGACCCACCGCGACATGGGCCCCAAGGCGCGCTATGTCGGTCCCGACGTGCCTGACGAGGATCTGATCTGGCAGGATCCTGTCCCGGCAGGCCCGACCAACTACGATATCGGCAAGGCCAAGCGCCTGATCGCCGAAACCGACCTGAGCACTTCCGAGATGGTCGCTACCGCGTGGGACAGCGCGCGGACCTACCGCGGGTCCGACATGCGCGGCGGCGCCAATGGCGCGCGCATCCGTCTCGCCCCGCAGAAGGGCTGGGTCGGCAACGAACCTGAGCGTTTGACGAAGGTGCTGGACGCGCTGCAACCCGTCGCGGATGCCGTGGGCGCATCGCTGGCCGACATCATCGTGCTGGCGGGCAATGTCGGCGTTGAGCGGGCCATTGCGGATGCCGGCTTTGACGTGGCCGTGCCCTTCATGCCGGGTCGTGGCGATGCCAGTGAAGAGATGACGGACGCGGACAGTTTCGACGTGTTGGAGCCGCTGGCGGACGGGTTCCGCAACTGGCTCAAGGACGATTACATCGTCAGCCCGGAGGAACTTCTGCTGGATCGGGCGCAGCTCATGGGCCTGACCGCGCCGGAAATGACCGTCTTGGTCGGCGGGATGCGTGTCATGGGCACCAACCACGGCGGAACGAAGCACGGCGTGCTGACCGATCGCGAAGGGGCGCTGACCAACGACTTCTTCGTCAACCTGACGGACATGGGCTACAAGTGGGTTCCGGGCGAAACCGACACCTACACCATCGAGGACCGCAAGAGCGGCGAACCCCGCTGGACAGCCAAGCGCGTCGACCTCGTGTTCGGCTCTAACTCCATCCTGCGTGCTTATGCGGAGCTCTATGCCCAGGACGACAATTCCGGGAAGTTCGTGGAGGATTTCGTGGCCGCCTGGACCAAGGTGATGAACGCCGATCGTTTCGATCTGGCGTGATGCGCACCGGGCCGTTCCCTTTCGGGGGGCGGCCTATTCCTTGATCGAGCGCAGGATCAGGTTGGTCTGCGCGCTCGCCACGGCCGGGATGCGAAACAGGAAATCTTCGAGAAACCTGTTATACGCAGCCAGATCGGGGCAAACCACGTGCAGATGGTAATCCGATTGGCCCGTCGTCGCATAGCAGGCGCGGACTTCCTCGCGCTCACGGATCGCGCGGATGAAGGCGGAAACCTTGTCCGGGTCATGCCGCGTCAACTGCACGTGTACTATAGATTTGAACCCAAGCCCCAGTTTATCGTCATCCAGCGACACCGTGTAGCTGCGGATGACGCCGAGATCTTCCAGCGCCCGAACTCGTCGCCAGCAAGACGATGCTGACAAGCCTACCTTTTCCGCAAGGTCGGCGTTTGAAATCCGGCTGTCATGGCGCAGGATGTCGAGAACAAGCATATCGGTGTCGGTCAGATTTGGCATATGATTGCAATTTTTCCCCGCAAACAGGATAGAAATCTCACATAATCGCGGATTAGGCAAGAATTTTGACCAGAATTTTCATTGTTAACATGCTAATTTGGAACCTACGTCACATGATGGGGGAGGCGCGCAATGACACAGCATGATCGCAGTTTCGATACATATGATCTGTCTGACCGCTATGAGCGGCAGACCGGGCGCGTTTTCCTGACCGGGACGCAAGCGTTGGCCCGGATCATGCTCGATCAGGCGCGGCGCGACCGTTTGGCCGGGCGCAACACCGCCGGCTTCGTGTCGGGGTATCGCGGCTCGCCGCTTGGTGGACTGGATCAGGAACTCTGGCGCATGGGTGCACGCCTGCGCGAGGCGCGTATCGACTTCCTTCCGGCGGTCAACGAGGATCTGGCCGCTACCGCCATTCTCGGCACGCAGCAGGCCGCGCTCGATCCCGCGTGCGAGGTCGAGGGCGTGTTTTCCATGTGGTATGGCAAGGGTCCGGGCGTTGATCGCTCAGGCGATGCGCTCAAGCACGGCAACGCCTACGGATCGTCACCCAAGGGCGGTGTATTGGTCGTGGCGGGCGACGATCACGGCTGCGTATCTTCGTCCATGCCCCATCAAAGCGATGTCGCGTTCATGTCGTGGTTCATGCCCACGCTGAACCCGGCCACCATCGCGGAGTACCTTGAATATGGCAGCTACGGTATCGCGCTGTCGCGCTTTTCCGGCACGTGGGTGGGTTTCAAGGCGATTTCGGAAACCGTCGAGGCTGGCCAGTCTGTCGAGATCCCGGCCGAGCGCGAATTCCTCCAGCCCGATTTCACGGCCCCCGACGGCGGGCTGCACGTGCGTCGTTCGGATATGCCCAGCCCCGAGATCGAAACCCGTATCGCGCACAAACTGGCCGCCGTCGAAGCCTTTGTCGAGGCCAACCCCATAGACAAGCGGATCTACGACATCGCGGATGCTCGCTATGGCCTCGTGACCACCGGAAAGGCGCATCAGGACACGCTGGAGGCGCTGCGCCTTCTGGGTCTGGACGAGGCTGCCTGCCGCCGCCTTGGTATCGACATCTACAAGGTCGGCATGGTCTGGCCGCTGGCACGCCGCGATGCGCTGGCCTTCGTGAAGGGCAAGGAAGAAGTGCTCGTCGTCGAGGAAAAGCGCGGCATCATCGAAAGCCAGTTCAAGGAGTATTTCTATGACTGGCCCGGTGACAAGCCGCGCAAGATGGTGGGCAAGCACCGCGCGGCGGGAGATCCGTTGATTCCGTGGACGGGCGAATTGGGCCCACTGGATCTGGTTCCGGTGATCGCCGAGCGCCTCGATGCCTTCTTTCCCGACGAACGGTTGTTGGAAAAGGCGCGTGCGATCACGCAAACGCCCGCGCCATCGCTCAGCGTGCCGGGTGCGGTGCGCACGCCGTATTTCTGCTCGGGCTGCCCACACAACACATCAACCAAGCTGCCCGAAGGCAGCACCGCCGCCAGCGGCATCGGTTGCCATGTCATGGCAAGCTGGATGGACCGCGAGACCTATGGCTTCGCCCAGATGGGCGGCGAGGGTGTGCCATGGGCAGGCGGTGCGCGCTACCTGGGTAACCCGCACATGTTCCAGAACCTGGGTGAGGGGACATGGTACCACTCCGGCTCGCTCGCGATCCGTCAGGCTATCGCGGCAGGGGCCAATATCACCTACAAAATCCTGTACAACGACGCGGTGGCGATGACAGGTGGCCAGCCTGTTGATGGCCCCGTCAGCCCCGCCGCCATCGCGCAATCTTGTCGCGCGGAAGGAGTGGAGCGGATCGTACTGGTCTCGGATACGCCGGAACGGTTCGAGATGGCAGACTTTCCGCCGGGGACGACCGTGCATGACCGTGCGGAACTGGACGCGGTGCAGCGTGATCTGCGCGAGGTCAATGGCGTCTCGGTCCTGATCTACGAGCAGACCTGCGCCACCGAAAAGCGCCGGCGTCGCAAGCGCGGCACCATGGCAGACCCGGCGCGCTTCGCCTATATCAATGATCTTGTCTGCGAAGGTTGCGGTGATTGCTCGGTCGCGTCCAACTGCCTGAGCGTGGAGCCCAGGGACACGCCCCTCGGACGCAAGCGCAAGGTCAACCTGTCCAGTTGCAACAAGGATTTCTCGTGCCTTGACGGGTTCTGCCCCAGCTTCGTCACCGTGGAGGGCGGCGCGCGTCGCAAGCCCGCACCGGCGGGCCTGAACCTCGAGGCTATGCGCAGGGATCTGCCGATGCCCGATATACCACATCTTGCACGCCCGTTTGATCTGCTGGTCGCTGGCGTTGGTGGCACCGGCGTGGTGACAGTGGGGGCGCTTATCACCATGGCCGCGCATCTGGAAGGCAAGGGATCCAGCGTTCTTGATTTCACGGGCTTCGCGCAAAAATTCGGTACCGTGCTGGGCTACGTTCGCATCGGTCGCCGGCCGGACGATATCCACCAGGTCCGGATTGAACGCGGATCGGCCGACGCGGTAATCGGCTGTGACGCAGTGGTGTGCTCGTCGCCCAAGGCATCGGCGCATTTCCGCAAGGGCAGCCGCGTGGTGCTGAATCGCGCGGAGATGCCCACTGGCGACTTGGTGTTGCACCGCGATGCGGAGTTACGCATCGACGCGCGCGAACAACTCATTCGCCACACCGTAGGCAAGGATAATGTCCACGCCTTTGATGCTGGCAAGGTTTCCGAACAATTGATGGGCGACGCGGTCTTTGCCAACATCATTCTACTGGGCGCGGCCTATCAGCAGGGTCTTGTTCCGGTCAGCGAGATGGCCTTGAAACAGGCGATCATCCTCAACGGAGTGGCAACCGAAAAGAACGCCATGGCCTTTGATCTGGGGCGCGTGATGGTGGCGACACCGGATGCGCTCGCGTCACACCTCAAGGCTGAAGACGGCGACGAGGAAACGCTGGACCAGATGATCGCGCGGCGCGCGGACTTCTTGGCTGACTACCAGGACCGGGCCTATGCCCGGCGTTACCAGGAACGCATCGAGGCCTTCCGCGCTGCGCTGCCGGATGATGCGGGCGATGCGCCGGTTGCGGCAGCGGCCAAATCCCTGTTCAAACTGATGGCTTTCAAGGATGAATACGAGGTTGCCCGGCTGTTCATCGAAACCGGATTCGAGGATGAACTGGCGGAGGTGTTCGAAGGTGATTATCGGGTCCATTATCACATGGCGCCGCCCCTTCTGGCGCGAGGCCGCGATGGCCGTGGACGACCCAAGAAGCGCGCCTTTGGGCCGTGGATGCGCCCGGCGCTGGCGGTACTGGCGCGGCTCAGGCGCTTGCGCGGCACCAAGGCGGACCCTTTTTCCTACAGCGCCGATCGCAAGCTCGACAAGCAGCTTCTGAACTGGTTCGAAGGGGTGCTTGAGCATGTCGAGCAGACCTTTGATACGGATGATGCCGCCCGCGCGATGTCTCTGCTTGAGGCGCCGATGGAGATTCGCGGCTATGGCCCGGTTCGGCACGAGGCCGCCGAGAAGGTGCTGGAGCAGACCCGCGCGCAGATGGGCTAGCTGTTCCAGGCCTTTGGGCTTGGGTCGCGACGCTCAAGCATGCTAGGGGCTTGCCAGCTTCATCGTATGGGAAAGAGCGGATGCCGGGTGTCATGATGGGCCACAACACGGGCCTGACGGAAACCGACCTTGAAGAGCTGACAGCATGGCGCCGCGGTCTGCATCGCCGCCCCGAGCTATCGGGGCAGGAGGTCGAAACCGCTGCGACGGTGCAGCGGATGTTGCGCGCTTTCGCTCCGGACGAATTGGTCACTGGTTTGGGCGGACATGGCGTTGCGGCTGTGTTCGACAGCGGGCAGCCGGGGCCGGCGGTTCTGCTGCGCTGCGAGTTGGACGGTCTGCCCATCCACGAAGTTGGGGATCTGACCTATCGGTCGGAAAAGGACGGGCACGGGCATTTGTGCGGCCATGACGGACACATGAGTTGGCTGGCGGGCATGGCGCGCCTATTGTCGCGCCAGCGACCCGTAAGAGGACGGGTAATACTGATGTTCCAACCGGCTGAAGAGGACGGCGCGGGCGCCGCGCGCGTCGTGGCCGACCCCGCATTTGCCCGCTTAGCGCCAGATTACGCCTTTGCCATTCACAACATGCCGGGAATGCCGTTGGGCCATGTGGCGCTCGACACAGGGCCGGTGACCTGCGCCTCGGCGGGGATGCGCGTGACGCTGACAGGACGCACCGCGCATGCCTCGCTACCGGAAACCGGAATTTCGCCAGCACCCGCGCTGGCGGCGCTTATGCCGGCACTGACAGCGCTTGGACACGGGCAACCCAAGGATCATGATTTCACCCTTGCCACCGTGACCCACGTGCGTATGGGCGAGCCCGCCTTTGGCGTCGCGCCCGGGGAGGCGGAGTTGTTCGCAACCCTGCGCACCCGTACGGATG
>JAABTI010000056.1 GCA_011389955.1 Paracoccaceae bacterium
CGTGTTCCGCAAAACCGCGCGCAACTTCAATCCTCCGGCGGCGATGTGCGGCAAGACCTGCGTCGTCGAGGTCGAGGAAATCGTCGAACCCGGTCAGCTTGATCCCGATTGTATCCATCTACCGGGCGTGTACGTGCATCGCATCATCCAGGGCGAGCATGAGAACCGGATCGAGAAACGCACGCTGAGGGAGGACTGATCATGACTTGGGACCGCAACCAGATGGCCGCCCGCGCGGCACAAGAGCTTGAGGACGGCACCTATGTGAACCTCGGTATCGGGATTCCGACGCTGGTCAGCAACTACATCCCCGACGGGGTAGAAGTGACGCTGCAATCGGAAAACGGCATGCTCGGCATGGGGCCCTTTCCCACCGAGGATGAAATCGACCCCGACCTCATCAATGCCGGCAAGCAGACCATCACCGAACTGCCGCACACCAGCTACTTCGACAGCGCCACCAGCTTCGGCATGATCCGCAGCGGCAAGATTGCCATGGCGATCCTCGGCGCGATGGAAGTGGCCGAAAACGGCGACCTGGCGAACTGGATGATCCCGGGCAAGCTGGTCAAGGGCATGGGCGGCGCGATGGACCTCGTCGCCGGTGTTCGCCGCGTGGTGGTGGTTATGGACCACACGAACAAGGCGGGCGAGTCCAAGCTGCTGAAGGAATGCACGCTGCCACTGACCGGCACCGGCGTGGTCAATCGCATCATCACCAACCTCGGCGTTCTCGACGTGGTCGAAGGCGGCCTGCGAATCGTGGAACCTGCCGATGGCGTCACCGAAGACGTCATCCGCGCCGCAACCGAGGCGACGATCGTCAACTGATCGCCGTTCAACGCGCAAATTTGGCCCGGGTGCGTCGCGCCCGGGCCTTTTTCGTACCCGACCGGCAAAGATCACCCTGCGCGCCATTTCATTGTATCGCTCTGCCCCCTACTATCGGGCTATCCGAAAAGGCGGCCGGCACAGACGATGACACACGACATTCCTGACATATCGACCGCCGCGCGCCCGATTGCGCGCTGGCGCGACATCGCGCTGATGACAGGGCTGGTCGTGCTGGTGACCGCGGGTCTGATCGCAGCCGCCGCAGCCACCGGTTGGCAGGAAACGCTCTCCCAGCTTTCGCGCCTGGGCATTTTGCAGATCGCCGCGCTGCTGGGGCTGTCCTGCCTCAATTACGGGCTGCGCGGGCTGCGATGGCATCTGTTCGCGCGGCGCCTCGGCCTGCCGACCAGACTGTCGCAGAACCTGTGCCATTTCTGGGGCGGCTTCGCCATGATCGTGACGCCCGGCCGCGTCGGCGAGGTGATCCGCATGCGCTGGATCAAGCGCGAAACCGGGTGGAGTATAGAACGTACCGCGCCCATGGTACTCGTGGACAGGGCCAGCGATCTGGTTGCGATGGGGCTGCTGCTCGGCCTGTCGGTCGCACTCAGCAGCTCAAGCGTGGCGATGGCGCTGCCGGTTGCGATACTGGCGCTCTTCGGGGCCTTCGTGGTGACGCGACCCCAATTGCTGTCCGGGCTGGCAAACGGCTTCTACCGGGCGACCGGACGGCTGGCGCGACTGATGGGCCGGCTGCGCACGGCAGCGCGTTCGCTGGGGCGCTTCTCGCACCCCTGGATGCTGCTGCTTGCAACCGGGCTGGGCCTGGCCGGCTGGCTGGCCGAGGGATGGGCCTTCCATTTGCTGATGGGCTGGATGGGATATGACATCGGCCTGTGGAAGGCGACGCTGATATTCATTTTCTCGACGCTCGCAGGCGGGCTGACGGGCGCGCCTGGTGGCCTTGGCGGGGCCGAGGGAGCAATGGTGGCCCTTCTGCTGGTCGAAGGTGTCCCGTTCGAAGCCGCCCTGCCCGCTACGGCGGTGATCCGGGTCACCACCCTTTGGTTCGCCATTGCCATCGGGCTGTTCACCTTTCCCATCGCCGAACGCAATTCGCTCAAGGGACCACGATGATCTGGAAACACCTGACCTATTCCGGCTGGGGCCGGGCCCTGCGCGCCTCGGGCGACATGGCGCGCCCCGAACGCATCGACGCATTGCGCGCCCTGCCTCCCGCGCCGGCCATCGGCAACCGGCGCAGCTATGGCGACACCTGCCTCAACAGCGACGGACCAATCATCGACATGACCCGCCTCGACCGGCTGTTGTCGTTCGACGACGCCACCGGATTGCTCGAAGCCGAAGCCGGCGTGACGCTGGGCGAAATCACCCGGCTGCTGGTGCCGCGCGGCTGGCTGCTGCCGGTGCTGCCGGGAACCGGCTTTGCCACGCTGGGCGGCGCCATCGCCATGGATGTGCATGGCAAGAACCACCACAACGCCGGCAGTTTTGGTCAGCATGTCAGCGCGATCCGCCTGATGCAGAACGGCAAGGCTCGCCAAATCACGGCCAAATCCGCCCCGAACTTGATGCGCGCCACCATCGGCGGGCTGGGACAGACCGGCGTGATCGTCTCCGCAAAGGTGCAGATGATCCCGATCGCGGGCGAAACCATGCGCGTGCGTGAAAGCCGCGTCGGCGGCTGGGACGAACATGTCGCGCTGCTCGATGCCTCGGACGCCACCTATACCGTCGGCTGGCTGGACGCCACGGCGCGCGGTGACGCCCTGGGCCGCGGCATCGTCGAGGAGGGCGAGATCGGCCCGGACCCCGCACGCGCGCCCCGCGCGCCTCACACGGTGCCCCTGACGGCCCCGCATTGGGCTTTGTCCAAACCCATCGTGCGCGTCTTCAACGAACTCTATTACCGCCGCGTTCCCGCCGCCGGGCGGACCGTGACCAAACGGCTCGAGGATTACTTCTTTCCCCTCGACAAGATCCACGACTGGAACCGCCTTTACGGAAAACGCGGTTTTCACCAGTTCCAATGCGTCGTCCCACCCGATCAGGGCCCGACCCTTCATGCCATGCTGACCCGGATCGCGGATAGTGGCCTCGGCTCTCCCTTGGCGGTGCTCAAACGACTGGGACCGGGGCGCGGTGGCATGATGTCATTTCCGATGGAGGGTTACACCCTGGCGGTGGATTTCCCCAATCGCGCCCGGGCGCGCGGCCTCGTTCAGTCGCTCGAGAATGATGTGCTGTCGGCGGGTGGGCGGCTCTACCTCGCCAAGGATGCGCTGGCCGCCCCCGAAGCGATCCGCAAGATGTATCCCGAACTGGGCGACTGGGCGGTCGCTGCGGCCAAGGCGGACCCTGACGGTCACCTTGAAACCGACATGAGCCGCCGCCTTGGCCTGAGGAGAGCATGATGCAACAGACATGGGTCATACTCGGAGCGACATCGGCAATGGCGCGCGCCTTCGCGCGTGCACTGGCTGAAGAGGGGCACGCCCTGATTCTTGCCGGGCGCGACTTGGACGAACTTCGCGCACTCGCCGCCGATTGCACCCTGCGCGGCGCAGGCGAGGCACGCGCGATGCGCTTCGACGCGCGAGAACCGAAACATGACGCACCGATTCTCGACGCCTTGGAACAGGCCGAGGGCACCCTCAACGCCGCCGTGTTCGTCGGTGCCATGCCCGAGCAGGCGCGCATAGACGACGACCCGTCGCTGTTGCAGGGTGTGATGCAAGACAATTTCACCGGCCCCGCCCGCTTCCTCCAGTCGCTGGCCCCCATGATCGAGGCGCGCGGCGGTGGCACCATCGTCGGTACGGGATCGGTCGCCGGGGATCGGGGCCGCGTCGGCAACTATGCCTATGGCGCAAGCAAGGCCGCTTTTCACACCTACCTGGCCGGGCTGCGCAACCGACTTGGCCGCGCCGGGGGACACGTTATTACCGTCAAGCCGGGCTTCGTCGACAGCGCGATGACATGGGGGATCGAAGGCATGTTCCTGGTTGCGCCCCCTGCCAAGGTCGCGCGTGACATCCAACGCGCCATCGGCAAGCGCCGCAACGTCATCTACACGCCCGGTTTCTGGCGCCTGATCATGCTGATCATCCGCGCGATTCCCGAATCCATTTTCAAGAAGCTTTCGATCTGAGGCCGCTACCGACCACCCAGATCGAACACGCAGCCGTCCGAGATCAGCTCGGGCGGCGTCTTGCACAGCGCCCGCGCCACGCCATAAGCTGCCAGCACCTGCGGCACGTAAGCACGCGTTTCGGCGAAGGGCGGCACGCCATCATGTCGGCGCACCGCCCCCTCCCCCGCATTATATGCGGCCAACGCCAGGATCGGATCACCCGCGAACTCGGCCAGTAGCTGATCGAGATAACCCACACCGCCCCGCAGGTTGTCGGCGGCATCCATCGCGTCCTGCACGCCAAAGCGCCGCGCGGTGTCGGGCATCAATTGCATCAATCCCTGCGCCCCCCTGGAACTGACCGCGTCCGAGCGCCCGCCCGATTCCACCGCGATAACCGCCAGCACCAGCGCCGGCGACACCCCCGTGCCCACGGTATGGCGCATCATCTCGGGCCCGTAGCGCCCCGCGATATCCAGCAACCCCGCGAGGGCCGGCACCGGCGCCGCCGCGCCCGTCGGCGGGTTGCCCAGCCTTTGCAAGGCCAGCTCCAGGGGCGGCGCGGCCGACTGGGCCCCTGCCTCCATGCTGTCCCAGAACCACGCAAAACGCGCCTCGCCCCCTTTGTCCGCGCGCTCCGCCTCGGCGCCATCTACCTGCGGCGGCGGGGCCGCCTCGGGTTCGCTCGGGGCGATCTGGACCGTGATCCGCTTATCGCCCGGTTCGGGAGGCTTTACGCGCTTGAAGGTGAAATCAGGAAAAGGGGGCGGTTCCGCACTTGCCGGAGCTGCAAAGAAAATTCCCGCCAGAACCACAGCACCCGCGCGCGCCATGCGGATCATCAAGGTCATGCGCTGTTTCCCGTCAAGCTGTTTCCCGTCAATAGGTGCATTGAATCGCGCTGAGTATCGCATACGGGCGACTCGCAAGCCAGCCAAACCCCGATTTCGAGCAGCCCCACGGGCCTGCATCGCTCCAATTCTCAATAGAAAGTATAGTAACCTGGAAAAAAGTATAAAAATATATCGTTCTACATCAACATCTTAAATAAGCTTTACCAAATTATCCCGCTCGCTCAAAAATGCTGTTTTCGCGTCAAACTGTTGCCCCAATCCGTTGGCTATATATGCCCATACCAAGACGGTGACGGGCCAAAGAGAGAGGCGGCCCACCAAGACCACCGACGCGGTAGAAAACTGAGCAAACCAACCTGATCCTTTGGAGGGACCAAACCATGATCAACTTCATCAAGAACTTCCGCAACGACGAATCCGGCGCCGTGACTGTTGACTGGGTCGTGCTGACCGCCGCCGTCGTTGGCCTGGCAGTGGCCGCCTACAGCTCGATCCAGAGCGGCGCCGAGGACATGACGAAAGCAACCAGCTCCTTCATGGGTTCGAAGACGCCAGGCAGCTTCGAGTAATCCACGCGCACCGCGTCTAGCACAGGCCGCACCCGCCCACACAGTTCGGGTGCGGCCAAAATATTTGACCAGGGGCACGAGGTCAGAAAATCGGCCCGTAGTTTCCAGAACGGAACCTCCTGTCGGACCCAAGACATGCGAGGTACAAGTATGCGAAACCGTTTTCAGAAATTTCGACGCACCGAAGAAGGTGCTGTTACCGTGGACTGGGTCGTTCTGTGCGCTTTGGTCGTCACCCTGCTGGCCGCTGGCTATGGCAACCTGCGGACCGCAGCCCTCGACCTGAGCGGCGGAACAAGCAGCTACATGAGCACCGCAACCTTCTAAGCAGGCGCCGTGTCACCCGCGCACTCTTTATGCCCAATACGGCGCCGTGGTCGATGATCACGGAATCATCGCGCTTTTGCCACATTCGGGCGACAATCTGGTGACAGTTTTTCATTCCACTCCGCGCTTTTCATCCTGCGCAACGGAAAGGTTTTACAGATGCGAGCTGTCTTTGGACTTGTGTTGATCGTCGGCATCGGCCTCGCCGGATTTGCCGCCTACATGGTAAAAACCCGCATGGACGCCTACGAGGCCCAGCTCGCCCATGCGCGGGCGACGCAATCGCAAGTCGTCGATACGGTCGAGGTCTTCGTCGCCAACCGCCCTCTGAAGTATGGCGAACGCCTGCAAAAGGAACACGTGTCGCCCGTCAAATGGCCCAGAAGCGCCCTGCCCGAAGGCGTGTTCACGGATCCTGCCGCCCTGTTCCCCGAGGGGCAAGACCCCCGCACGGTCCTGCGTTCGATGGAAAAGAACGAGGCGATCCTCGCGCTCAAGGTCACCGAACCCGGTGAGGACGCCGGCATTACATCCAGAATCCAGCGCGGGATGCGCGCCTTTGCCATCAAGGTTGACGCAACCAGCGGCGTCTCGGGCTTCCTGCGGCCAGGCGATCGGGTTGACATATACTGGACCGGCTCAGTTGGCCGCACTACCGTAGGCGGCGACACGCGCGGCGAGTTCACCAAGCTCATCGAAACCGGCGTGAAACTTGTCGCGGTCGACCAGAGCGCCAGCGACGAACGCCCCGGCGCCACCGTGGCCCGCACCGTCACCGTGGCCGTGCTCCCGCGACAGGTCGCATCCTTGGCACAGGCGCAATCAACCGGCCGGCTGTCCCTGTCGCTGGTTGGGGCGGGTGACACCACCGTGTCCTCGGCAATCGAGATCGATCAGCGCACCCTGCTAGGGATTGATGCCGCCCCGGCACCGGAACCACAGCAAAAGCCCGAAGAATGCACCATCCGCACGCGACGCGGCTCCGAGGTAGTGGAAATCCCGATTCCGTGCACCAATTGATAACGCGTCGGTGCGTTTCCGGTCCGGACCTGTTGCGGGTTACCCACATCAACCTCGTGTCCAAAGGCATTGATTCTTGCAAAAAAACGAATAATGGCGCAAGGTCTGGAGAATTATGGGCATCAAGACCCGTGTTTGAGGCGTGATCGGAAAGGCAGGTCACATGAAAACCGACAGTTTCCTGAAGGCGGGCCTGTTGGCGCTGGTCGCCTGTTTCGGGCAGTTGGCCGCGCCAACCAGCTTGGCCGCAGAAACCGTGCGCGTCGTCCGTGAAGGGGTGACGTCCAAGCTCAACGTGCCGATGAACCGCGCCGTGGTGGTCGAAAGCGATATTCCATTCGCAGAGTTGTCCATCGCCAACCCGGCAATCGCGGACATCTCGTCACTGTCGGACAGAACGATCTACGTGCTGGGCAAGGCACCAGGGATGACGACGCTCACGCTGCTTGACGCGGCCGGGCAGTTGATTGCCAACGTGGACGTGCGCGTCTCTGCCGATATCTCTGAATTCAAAGAGCGTCTGCAACAGATCCTTCCCGGCGAGAAGATCGAGGTGCGCACCGCCAATGACGGCATCGTGCTGTCCGGCACCGCATCAAGCACACAGCGCATGCAGCGTGCACTCGACCTTGCCGAACGATACGCACCGGAGCGCGTATCCAACCTGATGAGCGTTGGCGGCGTGCAGCAGGTCATGCTCAAGGTTCGCTTCGCCGAGATGGAGCGCACGGTTTCCAAGGCCCTGAGCAGCTCGCTTTCCCTCAACCGGCCCGCCGGCGGCGGGCGCTCCCTCGACAGTGCCGTCGGAACCGGCAACGCCGCTGGGCTGGGAATCGTCGGCGGCAACATCCCCAGAAGCACCGGTAACGACGGCTCTCTTCTGCTTGGCTTCACCGCCGGCGCGGTCGAGGTGGGGATTTTGTTGCAAGCGCTTGAAAACAAGGGTGTCGCGCGCACTCTGGCCGAACCGAACCTGACCGCGCTGTCGGGCCAGGAGGCCAAGTTCCTGGCCGGGGGCGAATATCCAGTACCCGTCAGCCAGGAAGGCGGCACAATCACGGTCGAATACAAACCCTTCGGTGTGGAACTGAATTTCATTCCCCGCGTCGTGGACAAGAAGTTGATTAATCTCGAGCTCAAGGCCGCCGTGTCAGCCTTGGACCCGACCAACGCCACCACGATCAGCAACGGTTTCAGCATCGATGCCTTCACCCGCCGCGAAACCTCGACCACGGTCGAGTTGCGCGATGGCCAGAGTTTTGCCATCGCCGGGCTGTTGCAGGACGATTTTCGCGACAACAGCAGCCAGGTACCTTGGCTGGGCGACATTCCCGTTCTGGGCGCCCTGTTCCGCAGTGCCGATTATCAGCGCAGGCAATCGGAACTGGTGATCATCATCACCGCCCATCTCGTCACGCCCACCCAGGGCGAGGCTTTGGCTCTGCCCACCAATCGCGTCAATCCTCCAACCGAGAACGATCTTTTCCTTTTCGGCAAGCTGACCCGGGAAAGCGCGCAAAAGCTAAAGGGCGCTGCCGGCGAAGTCGCCAAGCAGGATTTTAACGGCTCTTATGGCTATGTGATGGACTGACCCTATGCAGGTGCCCATGAAAATAATCGCCGCCCCCCTCGCCCTGATCGGGCTCGTTGCCTGTTCTCCGACGCACCCCAATACCCAAGGGTTTTTCCAAGAGGCCGGGTCGTCCATTGACGAGGGCAGGTTCGGCAATGCCACCATGAACAACACGCAGATCATGTCGGGACAAAAATCCTATGTTGTGGATCTGTCGCACCGATTCGCCGAAGAAGTCGACTCCACGGTCACATTCGCCTTCAACTCCAGCCAGCTCGATAGCGGCGCACGCGCGGTGCTCGACCGTCAGGCACAGTGGATTCGCCAGTTTCCGGAGGTTCGCTTCCGGGTCTACGGTCACACCGACAAGGTCGGCTCGGCACGATACAACCACCGCCTCGGTCAACGTCGCGCACAGGCCGTCGTCAACTACCTTGCAACCCGTGGCATCAGTCGTGGCCGCCTCGAAGCTCTGGTTTCCTATGGCGAAACGCAGCCACTGATCGTCACCGACGGACGCGAACGGCGCAACCGCCGCACCGTCACTGAGGTCTCGGGTTTCTTGCAAAGTCACCCGATGGTTCTTGACGGAAAATATGCGCAGATCGTCCATCGCGAATATATCGCCAGCGCCACGGCGCAAACAGCACTGACCAGCGCGCAGGTCGGCGGCACAACCGGGGACGGCGCGGGGGAATGAAAGCGCGGGGCGCTTGTTTCAATTTGTGAACAATCCGCGTCGGACACCGCTTTCATCCACGATCATCGCATAAATACGATCTTTTGGCCCCAATCTCGCCAAGATTTTCGGCAACGGTGAGCCTACGAAGAACACCGCGCCCGCTCGATTCGGGCGCCGGGGAGTGCAGAATGGCCAGCACAAGCCATCGTACCGCCGCGAACAAGGCGTCTACGCCCCCCGCACACAAAGGACGTGAGGCCTATGACGAGTACCGACGATTTCGATCAGGACCCCCCCCCGATCCGTGCCTGCACGATCAGTCGCGACGTCCAGAACTTTGATCTTCTGATCGAAGACATGGAAAGCATCCTTGGCGAAAGCTGGGGAGATCTGGGATTCACCGATGCCATCGCCTTTTTCAACCAGCCTGAAGCTGCGGATCTCGAATTCGTGGCGCTTGCGATCGACGCCAAGGACGAAAACAGCATCGCGATGCTAGGCGAACTGATACAGCAGGCACATGCCCGCCGCATCAGCGTCATATTGGTCGCCGATGACATCAGCCCCGTCGTCCTTCACCGCCTCCTGCGCGAAGGAGCGGACGAGTTCGTGCCCTACCCGTTGCCCGAAGGCGAGTTGAACGCCGCGATCGAGCGCCTGCGCGCGCCCGCAACACCGGCACCCGAGACACAAACGACCGCGCCCGAACAGGCCCCCCCGGCGGCGTCCGCCGTCGCGCCCTCCACTCACGACCGGCAAGGTGTCCTGATGGCTGTTCAGGCTCTGGCCGGGGGCACCGGCGCCACGACGTTCGCGGTCAACCTGGCATGGGAACTGGCCGCCATCGAAAGCAAGGGCAAGACCACGCCGCGGGTCTGCCTTCTGGATCTGGATCTGCAATACGGCTCGGTGTCCACATACCTTGACCTTCCACGCCGCGAAGCGGTGTTTGCCCTGCTGTCCGATACCGAAGCGATGGACGATGAAAGTTTCTCGCAGGCGCTTCTGACCTTCGAGGACAAGCTCCAGGTGCTGACCGCGCCTTCGGACCTGCTGCCACTGGATTTCGTCACCCCCGACGATGTGAACCGCATCATCGGGGTCGCGCGACGTAATTACGATTACGTCATAATCGACATGCCCAGCACCGTCGTGCAGTGGACCGAGGCCGTTCTGCAAGAGGCGCAGCTATTCTTTTCCACGCTGGAACTGGACATGCGGTCGGCACAGAACACCCTGCGGCTGAAGCGTGCCCTGAAATCCGAGGATCTGCCGTTCGAGAAGCTGCGTTTCTTGCTCAATCGGGCACCCAAATTTACCGACATCACCGGAAAATCGCGGGTCAAGCGGTTGGCCGACAGCCTCGAGATCTCGATCGAGATCCACCTGCCCGATGGCGGCAAGGCGGTCACCCAATGCGGCGATCACGGACGCCCCCTCGCTCTCGATGCACCCAAAAACCCGCTGCGCAAGGAAATTGCCAAGCTCGCCGCGTCCCTGCACGAGCTGGGCCAGAGCAACGTCCAGGCCGCCTGAGCGTCGTTAAGGAGCCACAATAGATGTTTTCGCGCTACCGCAAGACTGACGCAAAGCCCATCAAGGCTGCGCCGACAGCCTCAGCGCCACAACCGTCAAGCAACAAGCCCGCAGCCGAGCCCGCTGGCGGCGCCCCGGCGGCCATCTCGATGCGGCGCGCCATGCAAAAGACCCCGGCGAAAAGCACTACCGCCGACAAGGAGCGCAAGCGTAAGGAACGGATGGGCGAGATCAAGCTCGAGCTGCACCACGCGCTACTGGACAATCTCAACCTTTCCGCGCTGGAAACGGCCACCGAATCCGATCTGAAGGCCGAAATAGGCGACATCGCCACCGAGGTGCTTCAGGAAAAGGGTATCGTCCTCAACCGCGAGGATCGTACCCAGATCAACCAAGAGCTTTATGACGAAGTCCGCGGCCTTGGCCCTCTGGAGACGTTGCTCAAGGACGAAAGCGTCAACGACATCCTCGTCAACGGCCCGCACCGGATATTCGTCGAAC
>JAABTI010000057.1 GCA_011389955.1 Paracoccaceae bacterium
GATACCCGCGCGGCGCCCGCCAAAGCGGCACCGTGACGGTGCAACTGAGCGTCAGCCGCAGCGGCAAATTGAGCGCCGTGCGCGTTGCTGCATCGTCAGGGGTGGCGGCACTGGATGCCGCGGCGGTGACGGCCGTGCGGCGCGCGCAGATGCCCGCCGCACCCGATGCGCTATCGCTGTCGAGCTATCGATTCAACCTGCCCATCAGCTTTCGCCGCTAAGGCATGTCCCCGCGCGGGCAGCGCTTGCCAGCGCGAGGCGCCCGGCACAATATGGCCATGGAGGGCAGCACATGACAGGCGACATCTATCTGGTTCTGGGTGGAATAGGGATGTTCCTGTTCGGGATGAAGATCATGACCGAGGCCCTGCGCGAGGCATCGGGTCGGCGTTTGCGGACGCTGTTGGCGCGGTTCACGCGCACGCCGCTGTCGGGGGTGGCGACGGGAACTGTGGCCACCGCGGCGGTGCAGTCGTCCAGCGCGACCACGGTGATGACGGTCGGGTTTGTGGGTGCCGGGTTGCTGAGCCTGCCGCAATCGCTGGGCATTCTTTATGGCGCCAATATCGGCACTACGGCGACCGGGTGGATGGTGACCCTGCTGGGGTTCAAGCTCCAGCTCGGGACCGTGGCGCTGCCAGCGCTGTTCGCGGCCAGCCTTGCCGCGCTTCTGACCAGCGGGCGCAACGCGCGGATCGGCCGGGTGGCGGCGGGGCTGTGCCTGCTGTTCATCGGACTGGACCTGATGCAGGAGGGCGCGGCGCGGTTCGGCGACACGATGACGCCGCAGACCCTGCCGGGGGAAGGCATCCGGGCGCAGGCGCAACTGTTGGCGATCGGGCTGGCGATGACGCTGGTGATGCAATCATCCAGCGCGGCGCTGGCGGTGGTTCTGGTGTTCCTCGGCAGCGGCGCGATCGCGTTCGCGCAAGCGGCGGCGATGGTGATCGGCATGAACCTGGGCACGACCTTCACCGCGATGCTGGCGACGCTGGGAGGATCGCGGACCATGCGGCAGACGGCGGTGGCGAACCTGATGTTCAACGCGGGCACTGCGGTGGTGGCGTTTCCGCTGCTGGGAATGAGCGCGCCGATATTCGCGCAGGTGGCGGCGGGGGCCGGCGCGCAAACGGCGCTGGTGACGTTTCACACGACGTTCAACGTGGTGGGGGCGCTGATCTTTCTGCCGTTCACCGCAGGGTTCGGGCGGCTGGTGCAACGCCTGATCCCCGAACGGCGACCGGGCGACCCGGCAGAAGCGCTGGACCCTGCCCTGCTATCGGATGAAAGCGCGGCGATGGACGCGCTGCACGCGGTTCTGAGCGGTTTGGCCAGCGAGGTGTTCGGCGCGCTCGGCCGGGCGATATCCCGGACCCCGGACATGCGGGCGCTGGCCGCGATCGACGGGCGGGTGAAACCCGCGCTGGAACGCGCGGCAAGCTACGCGGCACGTATCCAGATCGTGCCGGACCACGTCCAGGCGCGCGAGCGCCACGCCGCGTTGCTGCACCAGGCGGACCACATGACGCGCATGTTGCGCCGGATGGAGCGGCGCGGGACCATCGCGGTGCTGCTGGACGATCCGGGCGTATCGCGCGCCGCGCGCCTGTTCGGCGCAACGCTGGCGCGCGCGGCGGCGCAGGAGCAGCCCGCCGCACAGGCATCCCGGCTGGCGTGGCTGTCGGGCTACGTGAGGCGGCAGGCACACCAGCACCGACGCGCCACGCTGCTGCGCGAGCATGTCGGCACGATCAGCGTGCAAAACATGTTCGAGCGGACCGACGCGATGCGCTGGCTGCACCGGACGGTGGATCATGCGGAACGGATCGCGCATTACGACGGCGTCGCCGGACACCCGCCGCCGTCGGCAAACCCGCGCGATGACTAGGACGCTACCGCAATGCGCCGGATCCTGCCATCGGCCGCTGGCGCGCCAGCGGCCGGTCCGACGGTGCGGGCGAGAAGCCGTGGAGGCTCAGGCGCCGGCGTCGAGCGCGGCGAGGATGGCATCGCCCATTTCGCTGGTCGATACGGGGGTGACGCCCTCTTCGCCAAGAAGGTCCGCCGTACGCAGACCATCGGCCAGCACCTTTTCCACGGCGTCTTCCAGGCGCGTGGCCTCTTCGCCAAGGTCGAACGAGTAGCGCAGGGC
>JAABTI010000058.1 GCA_011389955.1 Paracoccaceae bacterium
CCATCGGCCAGCACCTTTTCCACGGCGTCTTCCAGGCGCGTGGCCTCTTCGCCAAGGTCGAACGAGTAGCGCAGGGCCATCGCGAAACTGAGGATGCAGGCGATCGGGTTTGCCTTGCCCTGCCCAGCGATATCGGGGGCGGAGCCATGCACAGGCTCATACAGCGCCTTGGGCCGGCCATTGGCCATCGGCAGCCCGAGTGAGGCCGAGGGCAGCATCCCGAGACTACCGGTCAGCATCGCGGCCAGGTCCGACAGCAGGTCGCCGAACAGGTTGTCCGTGACGATCACGTCGAACTGCTTGGGCCAGCGGGTCAGCTGCATCGCGCCGGCATCGGCATACATGTGGCTGAGTTCGACATCGGGATATTCGGCATCGTGGATTTCCTGCACCACGTCGCGCCACAGGATTCCCGATTCCATCACGTTGGCCTTTTCCATCGAACAGACCTTGTTGCCGCGCTTGCGGGCCAGTTCGAAGGCCGAGCGCGCGACGCGGGCGATCTCGGATTCGGTGTAGCGCTGCGTGTTGATGCCGACGCGTTCGTTGCCTTCCTCGAAGATGCCGCGCGGCTCGCCGAAATAGACGCCCGATGTCAATTCGCGCACGATCATGATGTCCAGTCCGGCCACGACATCCTTTTTCAACGACGAGAAATCCGCCAGGGCGTCGAAGCATTGCGCCGGACGGAGATTGGAGAACAGATCCATCTCCTTGCGCAGGCGAAGCAGGCCGCGCTCGGGCTTCACGCTGAAATCGAGCTGGTCGTATCTCGGGCCGCCCACGGCACCCAGCAAAACGGCATCCACTTCCTGCGCCCTGGCCATCGTGTCGTCGTGCAGGGGGCTGCCATGCACGTCATAAGCCGCGCCGCCGACGAGATCCTCGCTCAGGTCGAAATCGATACCACGCTTCTCGCCGAACCAACCGATGATCTTGCGCACTTCGGCCATGACTTCTGGGCCGATCCCGTCACCGGGCAGAATGAGGAGCGAGGCGGTCGTCATGGGTGGTATCCTTTGTCTGGGAAACGGTTGGACATGGCGTAGCCGCTGGCGCGCGGAGGGTCAAGAAAGCACCTTGCCCAGACCATCCGCCAGCATGGCCCAGACCCGCGCGATGCGCGGCGTGCGGCGGGTGGCCTGCGGCACGGCCAGCCAGACCGGCAACGCGGGCAGGTCGGCATCGGGCAGCAGGCGCCGCACGCGTGGCTCGTCCCGGCCGATGGCACGCGGCGCGAACCCGATGCCACAGCCGGCGCAGACAAGGTTCCAATAGACCAGTTGATTGTCGCAACGGGCCGTGAACCAATCGCGGGTGGCGGGCCAGCCCATGTCGCGCATGCCGCGCAGGATCAGATCGCTGCGGTCATAACCGACCAGGTCATGCGACGGCAGCGCATCAAGGGTGTCGGGCGCGCCGGCGCGATCAAGGTAGCCATGTGCGGCATAGATTCCGATGGGCATCTCGCCGATCTGGCGCGCGACGATATCGAGCTGCTGCGGCCGATACATGCGCACGGCGATGTCGGCGTCGCGGTAAAGCAGGTTATCGCTGCTGTCCGAGGCGACCAGATCTATGCGCAGGCGCGGCAGCGCCTGCCGGATACCGGCGATGATCGGCGGCAGCAAGTGGAAGGCCACGACCTCGCTGGCGGTGATGCGCACGGCACCTTCGAGCGCCCGGTCCCGACCCGCCGCCGTCAGGGCGATATCGGCGATGGCGTCGCGCATGCGCTGCGCGGCCGGCAGCAGGGCCTGACCGCTGTCACTGGGCGAGAGGCCGCGCGGATGGCGTATGAACAAATCGGCGCCCAGGCGCGCCTCGATCTGGCGGATCTGCCGGCCGAGGGTTGGCTGGCTGCGCCCCAGCCGCCGGGCGGCAGCCGAAAGCGACCCGGTCTCGGCGACGGCGAGGAAGGCCTGCACGAGCGACCAGTCGAGTGTTCCGAGAGCATCATCCATTCATTTGTGAATAGCAGAAGTGAAAGTTTTGACAATTCCTGTTCATATATTCTCGAGCTATCCCGAGGACAGATCACCATGACTTCGCAATAAAGGGACAACAGGATGGAACAGACGGTTTTGATACTTGGCCGGCGTGGCCGGTTCGGGCGCACGGCGGCACAGGCCTTTGCCGGGGCGGGATGGCAGGTGCGCGGGTTCACTCGCGGACAGGATGACCTGGACGAGGCCGCGCGCGGCGTGGACGTGATCGTGATGGGGTGGAACCCGCCCTATCATCACTGGGCCGCACAGCTGCCCGGGGTGCATGCGCGGGTGCGGCGCGCGGCGCTGGCCAATGACGCCACGGTTATCGTGCCCGGTAACGTCTATGTTTTCGGCCCCGATCAGGGCATGCCCTGGGATCAGGAAACACCGCATCGCGCGGGCAACCTGCTGGGGCGGTTGCGGATCGAGATGGAGGCGGCCTATCGCGCCGAGGGCGTGCGCACGATCCTGCTGCGGGCGGGCGATTTCCTGGATACCGAGCCATCGGGCAATTGGTTCGACCTGATGATGGCGCCGAAGCTGCCGCGCGGGGTGCTGCGCTATCCGGGCGACGCGAACATCCCGCATGCCTGGGCCTATCTGCCGGATCTGTGCCGGGCGGCGGTCGCGCTGGCCGAGAGGCGCGACAGCCTGCAACGGTTCGAGGATGTGCCGTTTCCCGGCCTCACCATGACCGGGCATGACATGGCGCGGGCGCTGACCCGTGTGCGGGGTCATGCGGTGCGCGTTCGGGGTCTGACATGGTGGCCATACAGGCTGGCATGGCCGTTCATGCCGATGATCAAGCACCTGTTCGAAATGCGCTACTTGTGGAATACACCGCACCGGTTGAGCGACACCAGGTTCAAGGCGCTGCTGCCCGGTTTCCGGCCCACGCCCGCGGAAGAGGCCCTGCGCGCCGCCACGGCGCATCTGCCCGGCGCCGGGGTGATGGGCGAGGGCGCGGCGCGCCCCGCAACGGGATGACCCTACGGCCAGTCCAGATCCACCCAGACAAGGCGGTGCGGGCTGGCGGTGGCGGCGGGGCCGGCCATCGGATCATCGGGGGCGGGCCAGAATACGCCCGCCCCGCGCACCACCAGCCGGGAGGAGGGCAATACGTAATCCACCCGCTGATTGCCGGGGACCGGGCCGGACCAATCGACCGTATCGAGCGAAGGATCGCCCGAATGCGCGGCGTCGGCGGCGGTATCCCCGCGCCCGCGCGGGCGCGGGTCGGTCAGGCGCGGATCTGACAACAGGGCATCGAGGGCAGCCGCCCGTCCCTGCCCGTCCGCCGGGTCGGTATTGGTGCCGCCCAGCAGAATGTAGGGACCATCCGGCGGTGCGCCGAATTCGCCATCGAGAAACAGCGACCAGAACCGCGTTTCGTCATGGTTGCGCCGACCGTTCCTGTCTTCGGGGCCGTCGAAGACGGGCGGACCGGCATGATAGGTCAGCAACCACAGATCGCGCCCCGATACGCGCACCGGCACCGCCCAGTGGCCGACCGACGACAGCCGCTGTGCCGCTTGTGCGGCGGCCGAGGGGAAAGGGCGCCCATCCTCATACGGCAGCAGCGCGCCCGGCAACTCGTTCCAGAACAGCGCGCTGTGATCGCGCACGGCGGCGGTGCGGATCGGATGACGCGAGATGATCGCCATGCCCGCCTGTCCTGCGAAACGCCCGTAGCCCTGCGCATCGCGCGGAGTGCCGCGCCGGCCGTCGCCATCCATGTCCAGGCCCGTGGGCATACCGGTATTGGGCGGCAGGGCGAACTGGTACTCCATCGGCCATCCGGCGCGCCCGAGGCGATCGCGCAACGCCGCGAGCGCCAGCCCGTGATAATCGAAATCCACACCTTGCAGCGCAATGACATCGGGTCTGGCGGCGGCGATCACGCGGACGACGGCCTTGACCTGAGCATCCTTCCCGCGCCGTATGTCGCGCAGCAAGAGCCCGGGGCCATCACGCTCGAGGTCGGTGTTGTAGGTGGCGATGCGGAGCGTATCGGCAGGCACCGGCCCGGCACAGAACACCGTCAGCGCGCACACAAGCGCGCGCGCTGCGGCCGTCAGGCGGCCGGCACGGTGCGGGCGGCGGTGCTGCCCCGGTTGCGTTTGCGCAGGATCATGGACGCGATCCGGTTGATGGCGATGCCGCGCATCACGAGTCCCGCTGGCAAAAAGGCCCATAGCGTCAACGCCCAGATCATCGTTTGCGGCCCCGACGGTGTGATCGCGCCGGTCAGGGCCGACGCGGTTATCGCGACCCCCGGCAGGAAGAATGGCAGGGTTATCCCTAACAAGATGTTAAGAAGGGCGTGGATCTGCATGCGCGGAACGATGTCGCCATTCGCTGTCTGGCTGAGCATCGGAAGGTTGATCCAGACGTTGAACGCCCCGGTGCGCGCGGGCCAGCCAAGCCCCCTGAGCACGGCCATGAACAGCACGACCATCGTGATCGACACCGCATAGGACAGCGCCGCCATGTCACGGACCAGTTCGGACTGCGCCGGAGCGGCCCCGTCGGGCATCAACAGCAGCAACAGCCGCACCGGGGAAAAGGGAAAATCCAGCATCCGGCCCAGCATCGACGCCAATTCGCGCAGCAGCGCCCCGCCGATCGACGGCACTTCGGGCTGGCGCAGGATCAGCGCCAGCGCGATGACGGTAAGACCGAAAGCGCCGAAACGCAGCCGGTTATAGGGCGGTGCGTGGCGGAATTCGATAATGCTGGGATAGGTCGTGTTGTATTCCAGGAAAACCAGCACCGACGCCAGCAGCGCCCCGAGGACGACGATCTGGTCGGCTCCACCCGTGCTGGCGGGTAATAGCACCGTCGGCAGTGCAATCAGCACCGCGGTGGCGGTGGCGCGCAGCAGCGCGCCTGTCAGAGATACGATCACTGCCCGATCCCTTCAAACTGGCCGAGCGCGATTCATCGCCGCGCCCTGTTTCCAACTTGTCCCGCATACTGGATTTGCGGCCTGCCTCATTTATGCCTGATTTTTGCCTTGTTTCCGCCCGCCACTCAAGCCTGACAAAGGGATAGGTGCGCTTAAGCCGCGATGTGGTGCCACAATGCACCAATCGGAACCCGAAAAAACGTCAGTATATCAAAAAGATACAACATATTGTGGTTGATGAGCGCCGCGCTACAAAGACCCCGGCGGTTTCGCCGGGGCCCAATGACATGATGTTACGGCCCCGTCAGACCCAGGGGCGTGCGGCGCTCGCGCGCGCCTCGAACGCGTCGATCGCGGGGGCTTTCTCCAGCGTCAGCGCGATATCGTCGAGTCCGTTTATCAGGCAATGCTTGCGGAACGGGTCGATATCGAAGGTGATCGTCTCGCCATCCGAGGTGGTGATGGTCTGCGCCTCGAGGTCGATGTCCATGCGCGCGTTGGCGCCCTTCTCGGCGTCGCGCATCAGGATATCGACCCGCTCTTGCGGCAGGGCAATGGGCAGGATGCCGTTCTTGAAGCAGTTGTTGTAGAAGATATCGGCGAAGCTGGGCGCGATGACGCAGCGAATACCGAAATCCAGCAGCGCCCAAGGCGCGTGTTCACGCGATGACCCGCAGCCGAAATTGTCGCCCGCAACCAGGATTTCCGCATCGCGATACTGCGGCGTGTTCAGCACGAAATCGGGGATTTCCCCGCCATCGCCGTCATAGCGCATCTCGTCGAACAGATGCACGCCCAGGCCGGTGCGCTTGATCGTCTTGAGGAACTGCTTGGGGATGATCATGTCGGTATCGACATTGATGAGAGGCATGGGCGCGGCGATGCCGGTGAGCTTGTCGAACTTTTCCATTACATCATCTCCCGAACATCGGTCAGTCTGCCGGTCACCGCCGCCGCGGCGGCCATGGCGGGGCTCATCAGGTGGGTGCGCCCGCCGCGCCCCTGGCGTCCCTCGAAGTTGCGGTTCGAGGTGGCCGCGCAGCGTTCGCCCGGGGCAAGCTGATCGGGGTTCATGGCCAGGCACATGGAACAACCCGCCAGGCGCCATTCGAAGCCCGCCTTGGTAAAGATGTCGGCCAGGCCCTCTTCCTCGGCCTGGGCGCGCACGAGACCCGAGCCGGGCACGATCATGGCGCGCAACCCGTCCTTGACCTTCTTGCCCTCAAGCACCCTGGCGGCGGCGCGCAGATCCTCGATCCGCCCATTGGTGCATGACCCTATGAATACCGTGTCGATCTCGACCTCGCTGAGGGGTTGGCCGGCCGTCAGCCCCATGTATTCCAGCGCGCGGCGGGCGGCGTCGACCTTGCCGCCGGTGAAATCCTCGGGGGCGGGGACGCTGGCGGTGATGGGCAGCACATCCTCGGGCGAGGTGCCCCACGTCACCAGCGGCGCGATATCCTCGCCGCGGATGGTCACGACCTTGTCCCAATGCGCGTCCGGGTCGGAGTAGAGGGTTTTCCACCACGCCAGCGCGGCTTCCCACTGGGCACCTTTTGGTGCGTGGGGACGGCCCTGGACGTATTGATACGTCTTTTCGTCCGGCGCGATGAGGCCGGCGCGCGCGCCGCCTTCGATCGCCATGTTGCAGACCGTCATGCGCCCTTCCATCGACAACTCGCGAATCGCCTCGCCGCAATACTCGATGACGTGGCCGGTGCCGCCGGCGGTGCCGGTGGCGCCGATCACCGCCATGGTGATGTCCTTGGCGGTGACACCGGGGCGCAGACGGCCGGTGATCTCGACCTTCATGTTCTTCGATTTCTGCTGGATCAGGGTTTGCGTGGCCAGAACGTGCTCGACCTCGGAGGTGCCGATGCCGTGGGCCAGCGCCCCGAAGGCGCCATGCGTGGCGGTGTGGCTGTCGCCGCAGACCACGGTCATGCCCGGCAGGGTCCAGCCCTGCTCGGGGCCGACGATGTGCACAATGCCCTGGCGGATGTCCGAAACGGGGTAGTAGTTGACGCCGAAGTCCTGCGCGTTGCGGTCCAGCGCCTCGACCTGGATGCGGCTTTCCTCGTTCTTGATGCCATCGACACGGTCGGGCGTGGTGGGCACGTTGTGGTCGGGCACGGCAATGGTGTTTTGCGGGTTACGCACCTTGCGTCCGGTCATGCGCAGGCCCTCGAACGCCTGCGGGCTGGTCACTTCGTGAACCAGGTGGCGGTCGATATACAGCAGGCTCGAGCCGTCCTCGGCCTCGTCCACGAGGTGGGCATCCCAGATCTTGTCATAAAGGGTCTTGGGGGACATTGGTCCTCTCCCGTTCGAATTCTGTTTGCAGGGTATCGCCGGAGCGACAGGGATTGGGGGCGCGGTCGCCTTATAGGCGCGCCAGAACTGTCAGGGATGCGCCGAAAAACCGCTCTCGCAGGCGGGCACGATCACCGATGTCGAAAATCCTTGCCATCCCTGCCAGATACATCGCGGGCGGCCATCTATCAAGTGCGCAGGTTGCTGCCGGCACGGATCGGGCGGCATTTGACTTGGAAATGCGCGTCGCGCGTGCGAGTCTTGCGCGAAACCAACATGCGGACAGCCCATGGACCCAACGGACCCAAACGGCGACACGGCGCCACAGGATATCATTGTGGACCTCGCGATGGAGGTGCAGACCTTTGCCGAAGGGTTGCTGAGGCCGTGGAACGCCTACCAGGTCGCGATTGCGGTGCTGCTGCTCGTCGTTGCGCACGTGGCCGCGCGGATACTGGCGCCGCGCCTGCACAAATGGCTGCGCACGCGCGAGCGTTGGCCAAAATGGCAGATGCGGGCGATGGTGATTGTTCACCGGCGATTGCGCGTGCTGATCTTCGTGGCGCTTATCTGGCCGGTGATCTGGATCATGGGCGAGATCACGTGGCCAAGTCGATCCTACCTGCTGAACATCATCGGCGAACTGGCGTTCGCGTGGCTGGTGATCGTGGTGCTGTCGCGCCTGATCCAGAACCGTTTCCTGCGGCAGATCGTGCGCACCGCTGTCTGGGTCTGGGTGATGCTGTCGATACTGGGCCTCACCGACAGGACGCGCGAGTTGCTCGACAGCGCCGCGGTCAATTTCGGCGAGACCCGTTTCAGTCTTTGGCTGCTATTGCAGGCGGCCGCTCTGCTGACGCTGCTGATCGTGGTCGCGCGTTTTCTGTCGCTGTCCTCGTCGGCGTCGATCCGGCGCAACGAGGATCTATCGCCTTCGATGCAGGAACTGCTGATCAAGCTGCTGCAGGTTTTGCTTTACGGCGCGGCGCTATTTTTGGGGTTGCGCACGGTCGGGGTGGACATGACCGGGTTGGCATTCCTGTCCGGGGCGATCGGCGTGGGCCTCGGCTTCGGCTTGCAAAAGGTGGTGTCGAACCTCGTGTCGGGGGTCATCATCCTGCTGGACAAGTCGATCAAGCCGGGCGACGTCATCAGCCTGGATCAAACATTCGGCTGGATCAGCAGCCTCGGCGCGCGATATGTCAGCGTCGTCACGCGCGATGGCAAGGAATTCCTGATCCCGAACGAGGACCTGATTACCGGGCAGGTCGTCAACTGGTCCCACTCCAACGAATTCGTCCGGCTGGACATTTATTTCGGCACTGCATACGGCGACGACCCCCACAAGGTGCGCAGCGTCGCGATCGAGGCCGCCAAGAACGTGGACAGGGTTCTGAGCCTCAAGTCCCCGGTCTGTCATATCGTGGGTTTCGGGGACAGTTCGGTCGATTACATCTTGCGCTTCTGGATCCGTGACCCCACCGCGGGTCTGACGAATATCCGCG
>JAABTI010000059.1 GCA_011389955.1 Paracoccaceae bacterium
TGATCCACCCATTCCTGCATGAACGCCCTTCGAGCGCGCCCAGAGGGCTGATCGTCGTGACAACGACAGCGGCTTGGGCAAATCAGCATGGTCAACCGCAATCCTTGGTGCTAGGCCAAAGGAGCATGGCCAGCGAAGGAGGCAGCTTTGCGTAGGATTTTCCTGTCGATCTGTAAGGTGCTCGATCGGTTCACCGTGGCGATTTGCGCCCTTGCATGTGCCGTCTTGACCGGTGCGGTTCTGGGTATCGTTATCCTGCGGTTCGGATTTGATAGCGGCTTCATCCAGTTGCAAAACCTCGCGGGATACGCCTTTGCAATCCTGATGATATTGTCTCTGCCCTATTGTTTGCGCCGGGGTGGCCATGTGCGGGTGGAAGTTATGTCAGAGCGTCTGCCATCCGGCTATCTGCGGATTGCCGACTGTGTCGCGTTCGTGGCCTTTCTCGCGCCGGTTTTCGGCCTGCTGGCCTGGGCCTCGGTGCCCGATTTGCTCTACAGCTGGTCGATCAGGGAGGGCGCGATCGAAACCGGAGGGCTTGGCGGGGTGTTCCTTGTCAAATCGGCCGTCCCGCTTAGCGGCGTGCTGATGATACTGCAAGGGTTCGCCCTGTTGCTTGAACCCGAGGTAACGGGTGCATGATCCTCAACGAGATATTTCTGGCGGGAATGATGCTTGCACTGTTCGCGGGCATTCTCAGCGGCATTCCCGCGATGCTGGCGATCGCGGGTGTGCCCCTGCTCACGGCGGTTATCGCGGCCATGCTGGGCGCCTTTGACCTGGGGTTTCTCAATTTCTTTCCGGCGCGGGTTTACGGGGTCATGTCCAACCCTCTGCTGATGGCGGTGCCGCTGTTCGTGCTGATGGGGGTTCTACTGGAGAGGTCACGCTTGGCCGAATCCATGCTCGAGGTTCTGGGCCGGATGCTGGGCGGCTCGACGCGCGGCATGGCCCTGTCCGTTCTGGCGTTCTCGGCGATCATAGCCGCGTCCACGGGGATCGTGGGGGCGACGGTGGTCATGCTGGTGTTGATCAGCCTGCCAGCCATGCTGGAAGCGGGCGTGCCCAAGCGATTGGCCACGGGCATCATTTGTGCCAGTGGCACGCTGGGTCAGATCATCCCGCCCTCCATCCTGCTCGTACTGCTGGGCGACCAGATCGGAAACACGTATCTGGAGGCACAGCAAAGGGCAGGCAACTTCGCGCCTGATCCGATTTCGGTGGGCGATCTTTTTGCCGGAGCGCTACTGCCCGGGCTTGTTCTGGTGGGCCTTTACGCACTGTATATCTTCGTGCGTTTGCGTCCAGAAGCCAAAGCAGCCAGCGTGAAGAGCGTGATAGCACCGGTCGGCATCGGCGAGGTTCTGTCCAGTTTCGCACCTCCTCTCTTGCTCATTCTCGCAGTGCTTGGCTCGATACTGGCGGGGATCGCCACCACCACCGAGGCGGCAGGCTTGGGCGCGATCGGTGCATTGATGCTGGCGGCCTACCGGGGCGGATTGCCGGGGTTGCAACGTAACCTGGTATTGCTGGGGGTCGTGGCGGCCTTCGCCCTGCTGGCCCTGAGGCTGTTCAGTGATGCCCGCAGTGAAACTGCGGCGCTCGGTATTCTGGCGGCTGGGCTGGCTGTCTTGCTGGGCCTCGGCGTTGCGGTCGCATCGTGGCGCCTATGGTTCGGGAAGGTGTTGCACGGCGCCATCCTCGACACACTGCGGATTTCCGGCATGGTCTTCGGGATCGTCGTCGCCGCCTCTCTTCTGGCGCTGGTGTTCCGAGGCTTTGGCGGTGATGAAATCGTGATGGAGGCCATGGCGACCATGCCCGGCGGCGAATGGGGAGCACTGGCCGCAGTCATGGTGATCGTCTTCCTGCTGGGTTTCGTCCTTGAAGCAGTCGAGATCATCTACATCGTCGTGCCGCTGCTGGGGCCACCGATCCTGGGCACCGACATTTCCGCGGTCTGGTTCGGCGTGCTACTGGCGATGAACCTGCAGACCAGTTTCCTGACACCCCCTTTCGGTTTTGCACTGTTCTATTTCCGCTCGACCGCACCCCGCCATATCACGACAAGTGATATATATATTGGTGTTGCGCCCTTTGTTGTGCTTCAACTTGTGGGGCTGGGTCTGTTGATCGCGTTCCCGGCGTTGGCGACATGGCTGCCGGAACTGGTATTCGGAAGCTAGGATCTCATTTTCAGGAGGAGACAACCACATGAAACGCAGAACATTCCTGGCGTCGGGCGCGGGCATCGCCGCGGCCGCGACCACGTTGAGCAGCCCTGCGATCGCTCAGGGCAAAATCGAATGGAACCTGCCGACAGCGTTTCCCAAGAACGCGCCGGGGGTTGGCTCCAACATTCGCAACTTTGCCGACAAGGTCGCCGCCATGTCCGATGGCCGGCTGAGCTTCAAGGTATTCGGGGGTGGCGAACTGGTGCCGCCTTTTGCTGTCGAGGATGCAGTGCAGCAGGGCAATGCCCCCGTAGGGCACGGGCCGACCTATTACGCAGCAGGCAAGAACCCCGCGCTACACTGGTTTACCGCAGTTCCTTTCGGGATGACATCAAACGAGCATTTCGCCTGGCTGAAATACGGCGGCGGACAGGAAGTCTGGGACGAAATATACGCGCAGCGTGACCTCAAGCCGTTCTACTGCGGCAACTCGAACACCCAATCGGGGGGCTGGTTCAAGAGAGAGGTCAACACGCTTGACGACCTCAAGGGCTTGAACATGCGCATTGCCGGTCTGGGTGGCGAGGTATTCCGCAAGCTGGGTGTGAATGCCGTTCTGATGCCACCGCCGGAAATCTTCCAGTCGCTTCAATCCGGGGCTATTGACGCTGCCGAATGGGTCGGTCCGATGTTGGACCAGGCGTTTGGCCTGCAAAAGATCACCAAGCTGTGCTATCTTCCCGCCCTGACCGAGCCGGGCGCGGGGCTGGCGATCGTGTTCAATAAGGACGCCTGGAACGAGCTGCCAGCCGACTTGCAAAGCATCTGCGAGAACGCGGCCCAATCCGCCGCTCTGGAATGCCATGCCGAGTTCGATTTCTTCAATGCGCAAGCCATGACTGCCCTGCGCCAGGACGGTGTCGAATTCCGCTCCTTCAGCGATGAGATCGTTTCGGGCATGCGCGACGCCTGGGCCGAAGTGCAGGAGGAATTGACCCAGGGCAACGCCGATGTCGCCAGAGTGCGCGAAAGTTACGACGCTTACCTGGCTCAAGCCAGGGATTTCGCCAGCGCGATGACCCTGCCGATGCTGGCTGGCCGCGCCTGACTGTGCAAACGGGATGCGGCGGCGGCGCTGCCGCATCCCCGAGCCTGTCAGGAAGGGTAGCGGGCGTGCCGCGCCGGGTCAGGCCATGACGGGGCGACCGCAACCGTGCAACGGCGCAATACCGACAGCCAAAGAGCAGAAGACAACGAACCAGCCCCGCAATGTCTTCCGGCCAAGGCCGAAGACGCGCCCGCAAGGCCCCGTGAAGACAAGTGAATTGCGCCGAGGCGGTATCCGGCCTGACATTGTCGGGGCGAGCGCCGCCAAGGGCTGAACCGTGTCTGGTGGTGTGCAGAACCATGATATGCCGCCGGGATCACCTGCCTGCACGCGCGCCCCGGCCACCCCTTGCCCGGCACAGCTTTGCAGCCGCAAGAACAGACATGTCGAGACTATGATGCTTAAAGCACTGGCAAAACGGGCGCAGGCGCTGCTCATGCAGGCCAAGACCCTCTTTCCCGGCTTCATGGTGGCCGCGGTTGTGGCCCTCGCATCGCGTTTCCTGTCAGAGCATTATGGTGCGCCTGCCATGCTGATGGCGCTGCTTCTCGGCATGAGTTTTGCGTTCCTTTCGGAAGGCGGACGCTGTGTTCCGGGCATCGCCTTTTCCGCCCGTTCGCTGCTACGTGTCGGCGTCGCGCTTTTGGGGGCGCGAATTAGCCTGGACGCCCTGATCGCCTTGGGGCCGGGCATCATTTCCTTGATCGTGTTCGGTGTCGTGGCAACTATCATCTTCGGAATCACGGCGTCCTGGCTGCTTGGGCGCGGCTGGCGGCTTGGCGTCCTGACGGGAGGTGCGGTGGCGATATGCGGCGCCTCGGCGGCGATGGCGCTGGCCGCGGTATTGCCCCGAAACGAACAATCGGAACGCAACCTCGTCTTCACCGTTCTGGGCGTGACGGTACTGAGCACCGTGGCAATGATCCTCTATCCTCCTCTGGTCACGGCGCTGAGCTTCGGAACCCAGGATTCCGGTGTATTCCTGGGAGGCACCATTCACGATGTCGCGCAGGTCGTCGGCGCCGGCTATATCATTTCGGAACCGACCGGGGACACGGCCACGCTGGTCAAGCTGATCCGGGTGGCAATGCTGGCCCCTGTCGTCATCATCCTGACCTTCATCGTGAGCCGGCGCGCAAGCAGTGGCGAAAACACCGGGGAAGGCACACAACTGGTCCCTCCGTTTCTCGTGGTGTTCATTGCTATCGCGGGGATAAATTCGGCGGGTCTTTTGCCGGGTTGGGCCGTGGCGACGATGAGCGATGCATCCCAATGGTTGCTGCTGACAGCCATAGCGGCGGTCGGCATGAAGACATCGCTGCGATCAATCCTGGATGTCGGGCGTCTGGCGATCGTCCTGATCGTCACCGAAAGCATATTCATCGCGGGTCTGTTCGCCTCGGGGCTATACCTGCTGTGAACGCGCGCGATTTGGCTGTTGCGCCGAAAACGCCGGCGAACGCACCGGCGGTCGGGAAACCGACAGGTCCGACACGCTCTGGAGCCGCGGAACAAACGCGGCGGCACATCAAGCTTGATAAGGCAAAGAAGCGATGCCATGCTCAATGTCACATGCTGGCCACCCTCGGATAAGTTGGGATCGCATCGGAAGGGTATAGGCCAACGCGCCCGTTCGTGCCCACTGCAAAGTTGTTCACAACAAGAGGTAGCCATGTGGGATTTCAACGTCGCCAGCGCCTTTGGCATGATGGCCAGAACCCTGCCTTTCATCCTTTTGCGCATGGCCGTCTATTTCGGAATCACGCTGGGATATATCCTTGTCACGGGAACCGGGGCGGGGATTGGGTACGGCATTGGCGGCTTCGGCGACGAGGGGTTCCGGGCCAGCAGCACCATGTGGGGCGGCATCGCAGGGTTCGGCTTGTTCGGCGCGGTCATGTACTGGGCGCGCGAATACATCCTCTATCTGGTCAAGGCCGGTCACATCGCCGTACTGATCGAATTGATCGATGGCCAGCCGATGCCCGAGGGGCGCAGGCAGGTTCGGCATGCTACCGCAGTGGTGAAAGAGCGCTTTCCGCAGGCCAGCGTCCTGTTTGTCATGGATCAGCTGATCAAGGGTGTCATCAGGACGATTGCCGGTTTGGTGCGTGGAATCCTGACCATTCTACCCATCCCGGGAGCGCGGCAAATTGGCGGTATTGTGTCGGCATTTCTTCGGGTCGCGGTCGGATTCGTCGACGAGGTGATACTGGCCTACGCGATCCGCACCAATTCCACCAACTCCTGGGCCTCTGCCAAGGATGCCTTGGTGCTCTACGGACAAAACTACAAGGTGATGCTCAAGAACGCGGCGTGGCTGGCGCTTATCGTCTATGGCCTGGGGCTGTTGGTGTTCTTCGTCATGCTGGCCCCGGCGGCGCTGGTGGTTTACCTGATGCCCGGTGCGTGGGCGGCGGGGGGCATCGTGTTCGCCCTTCTGTTCGCCTGGAGCGTCAAGGCGGCCCTGCTGGAGCCGTTTGCCATCGCCTGCATGATGCAGGTCTATTTCAAGACGATAGAAACCCAGCAGCCCGACCCCGAATGGGACGCCAGGCTTGAACAGCTATCCGCGAAATTCCGCAAGCTGAAGCAGCGCGCCTCGGGCGACGGGCGATCGGCATGAGGATGCACGCGCCCCGCGCTGAAGGCGCACGAGGCGCGCCGACCGTATCGCGAATCCGGATCGGAGATGTCATGCCCCCGGTTTGCGCGAAATCAAACCGGAACTTCCACGTTGCGGGCGCGTTTCCACTCGAGGTCAGGGCGAAGGGCGAGACGTGACCGAGCAACCGCCAAAAGGATACAACCCCGCAAGCGACGTCGTCGACGAAGCCCACGCGTCACTGCATGGGGAGAATGTCACAGTTTGTGAAGTGGTCGAAGTGCTGGGCACGACCAGTTACACGCCCCTGCTGCTGATGCCTGCGCTGGCGGTGATCTCACCGCTTAGCGGACTGCCCGGATTCACGACCATCTGCGGCATACTGATCGCGGCGGTGGCGCTACAGCAGATGATGGGGCGGGAGCGCTTGTGGCTTCCCGACTGGGTGCAGCGCAGGAGCGTCGGCACCGACCGCATCCGCACGGTAATGCGGTGGTTCCGCAAACCGGCGAAGTGGCTTGATCTGGTGACAAGACAGCGACTGAGCATACTCGTCAGGCCCCCACTGGTGCTGATCCCGCAGGTGCTGGTCCTGCTGATGGGCGCTGCGATGCCGTTGTTCGAACTGGTGCCTTTCACATCGTCGATCATGGGCGTTGTCATCACGATCCTGGTGATGGGGATGTTCACCGGTGACGGGCTTCTGGTGCTCGGCGGGCTGGTTGCCGCCGCAGGCCTGCCGGTTGGTCTGAGCGTGATGATCTGACCGGCCATCGCCCGCTGGCCGCTGATCGAAGCAGGGCGTTCCGCGCCTTGCCGGCAATGCCGCGCCTTTGCAAGGCGCCGAAAGCCAAGCAAAGCAGGGAGCTGTCCTTGCGTGTCAGTCCTGTTGGGGCGCCATCATTCGTCGGCATCCTCGGCTGTGTTGCTGATCGTCTGGCCGGCGTCCTCGATATCCTGACCGGCGCCTTCGACCGTTTCGCAGCCGGCCACCGCGACCAGGGCGAGCACGGAGAGTAGTGAAATGGATCTGCTGAGCATGATACCTCCGTTTGGTTTTCTGGCATTCAGCCTTGTCGGTCATGACCTAACGCGCGGCCCCGGGCGCAGGTTCCACCACGGGGTCATGGTTCTCGGTCGTCGTGCTGCGTGTCTTCGTGCCAGGCTATCGGGAACAGGACGTTCAATTCGTAGCGCTCGGGCAAATCCTTGATATCGAGCGTGCCGTTGAGTTGCGTCACGAACGATTGAATCAGGCGCGATCCGAGACCCGACCCATCTGATCGCTCTTCGTCCGCTGTCGTCTCGCCGCGGTCGTGTGCGCGGGAATTCACCACGCGCAGGCACAGCGTCTCGGCGTCGGGCGCGGTCAGCGAGATTGCGAGCCACGGCGCCTTGTCCCGGGACGCTCCGCAGTGCTTGACCGCGTTTGTCGCCGCCTCGGCCACCAACAGGGACAGCGGCACCGACTGGTCCGGACTGATCTCGATCGACTGGAGTTCCGTGTCGACCCTGAGCCGGTGACCGGCCTCATCCACAGAGCCCACGGTTACCAGTTGCTGGATGATTTCTTCGAGCAACTGATCGGCGGGCACACGCGAGAGATTGCGCGCCATGTAAAGGTGACGATGGATTGCCGACAGCGCCATCACGCGGTCCTGAACCCGGTGCAACAGGCGCTTGGCCTCGGGGCTGCCGGTTGCACGGATCTGCATGTTCATCATGCTCGAGATCAGTTGCAGGTTGTTCTTGACGCGGTGGTGCACCTCGCGCAGCAGGACAGTCTTTTCATGCAGGTCTTCTTCGCGGTGGCGGTCCTGTTCAGACAGGCGGCGTGTCATCGTGCGAAACGAGTCCGCCATTACCTCGAGCTCTTCCGGCGCGTTATCCAGCCTCGCGTATTCGAGGTCTTCGCGGCCGCTTGCGTAATCGCGCATCCAGCTGCGCAGGCGTCGCACATGCCGGATGACCAGCCGATGCACCCCGATATAGGCCACGCCGATCGTGATGATCCACATGATGAGCGGAAAGTAGAGCGCCATTGCCTCTTCGTAGATCGGCATGACGACGCCGCCCAGATGCTGGGGCGGCCAACTTCCCAGCGCGAAAACGCGTCCCTCGATGATCGGCACGACAGCGAAATCGCGTACTTCCCCGCGGTGGTCCGTGCCACGGAAGGTATAGCGCTCGCGTGCGGCGAGTTCCTTTAGCATCCGGTTTTCGGGCAGAACGGAATGTCCGTTTTTCGCGGAATCCGCGGTGGCGACGATCTCGCCCTGGTCCTGGAACAGCGCGAGATCAAGCGCGGGCGCGGCAGTGGCAAGTGCCGTGTCGAGCACGGTCAACGGCACCGCGACCCAGACGGTGCCGACGAACTGTTCGCCGTCGAACACGGGCGCCGAGACGGTCAAGGCCAGTATGCCGCCCATCAGGTCGAGGGCGCGCATTTCCACCTCGGGGCTGCGCCGGCCCGGCTCCGCCAGAAAGATCGGTGATTCCAGCGGGCCGGTTCGCGCGTCGTTGGACGCGCAGACGAGCACGCCATCCGTGTCCGCGAACCCCGCGAAAGCGTAGGCCTCCGAACCGGCAACCACCCTGTTCATGACCCTGCGACAGGTGCCTTCGGAATACCGCGCGACCGGTGCCAGCGCCGCAAGCGTTTCAGCCGAACTGATGGCGGCGCCGATGATCTCGCGGCCGCCAGAGGCAGCCTGCTGCGTCTTTTCGAGGAGCGCCAGACCCGATAGCGTGCGGCGATCATCCAGCACCTTGTAGGTCTGGTAAACCGAGATCAGGCCAAGGGGCAAAATCGCCACGCTGAGCACTATTACCAGCATGATCGCCAGGCCCGGCCTGAACCGGCGCAACCGGGGCCTGGATGCATCGCTCATGCGGCGGGCTTTCCGTTGACCACTCCCAACGTCGCCCGGTCCGTCATCTCGAGCTCGTCCTCGGCGTCGAGATGCATCAATTCGGCCAGTCGCTTGCGGGCGCGGTTGGTGCGGCTCTTGATGGTGCCCACGGCACAGCCGCACATCCCGGCCGCGTCTTCGTAAGAGAACCCCTCGACCCCGACGAGGATCAGCACTTCGCGCTGCTCCACGGGCAGTTGCACGAAGGCGGCGCGAAAATCCTCCAGCGCCAGATGCCCGTCATGCGCCGGCTTCTCCGACATCGTGTCCGACATGGAGCCTTCGGGGTCTTCGACCTCCCGGCGACGCTTGCGGTAGAGAGAGTAATAGGTATTGCGCAGAATCGTGAACAGCCACGCGCGCATGTTCGTGCCGGCCTCGAACTTGTCGAAATTGCTCCACGCCTTGACCACGGCATCCTGTACGAGATCGTCGGCCGTCGCCGGATTGCGCGCCAGGCTCAGCGCGAAGGCGCGCATGGCGGGCAGGTGCTCGATCAGTTCGTCCTTTGGATCCGTGCTGTCGGTCACGTGTCACCTTCGTGCGATTGCCCGTCCTCCTCTGCCTGCCTTTCCTGCTCACGCAGTTGTTCGATCAACTGCATGAACCGTCCGGGCAGGGGCTCGTTGGCAGCGTCCATATAGACGCGCCTCAGGTTTTCGTCGATCTGCTGATCCAATGGTGGGGTCCTGCGCGTCGGTGTCATTTCTTGCGCTTTTCTGCCATGCTTGTCTAAACCACCTTTGCGTTGGCTGGATTTTTGTCATCATCGCGGGAACATAACACGCGATCCGGCGTTTGGTTCCATGCAACGCATAAAAAATTCGAGGACACTCATGACAGATACCGACAGCCAACCTGATCGCACATCGCAGGTTGCACAGGTTCTGCCCTTTCTGCGCCGCTATGCCCGGGCGCTGACGGGCACCCAGAAAACCGGGGACAGTTTCGCCGCCGCCACCCTTGAGGCAATGCTGTCGGACAGCAGCCTGTTCAACAGCGGCCAGTCCCCCAAGATCGGGCTCTTTCGCGCGTTTCACCGGATATGGGAATCCTCCGGCGCCCCGATCGAGGCCGACAGCGAAGTCGCGGATTTTTCGGAGGAGCGCGCGCAGTGGCGTCTTTCGGGATTGACGCAGAACACCCGCGAGGTGCTGTTGCTGCACATCATCGAGGGCTTTTCGATCGACGATATCGCCGCCATCGTGGATCTCACGCCCCAGGATGTGCAGGAATTGCTGGAAATCGCGCGCCGCGAGATGGCCGATGCGATCCAGGGGCGGATCATGGTGATCGAGGACGAAGCCATCATCGCCATGGACATTTCAGCCATCGTCGAGAGCCTGGGCCATGTCGTGACCGGCAACGCCCGCACACGCGACGAAGCGGTGGACCTCGCCCGCCGCGACCCGCCCGACATGATCCTTGCGGATATTCAGCTTGCCGACAAGTCAACGGGGATCGAAGCGGTCAACCACATCATGAAAGAACTGGGCGAAATTCCGGTTGTGTTCATAACGGCCTTCCCCGAACGGTTGCTGACCGGAGAGCGCCCCGAACCCGCCTTTCTCATCACCAAACCCTATTCCGAAGATCAGGTTCAGTCGGCGATCAGCCAAGCGATGTTCTTCGCCAGCACCGAGACAGTCAGGACGTGACCGCACCGTGGCTGCGTGGCCGGGCCCTGAAACAGGTTCAGCACATCCCGTGATCGGCGTCGGCCCGGCCGCAGGGCATTCGAATCCAGCTACAGCCGGGCCATTTCTTGCGCCGGGGACTTTCGCGTGTTGCGGCATGGCCTGTGCATCAGGGCGCACGACCACGCAGCACACGAATGATGATCGCCACGACGAACAAGATCAGGAAT
>JAABTI010000060.1 GCA_011389955.1 Paracoccaceae bacterium
GCCGGTCGAGAAGCGCCGCCTCGCCTCGCGGCTGGGAATGACGCCGGAAAACCTCAGCCGTGCGTTCAAGGGACTGCATCCCTACGGCGTAAGGGTCGACGGCAACCGCATCGATCTCACCGATACCGCGGATCTTGCCGGCTTTGCCAAGCCCAACCGCCTGATTGACGACCCGTTCAGCTGATCACGCGGCAGGCGTTCGCGTTACTGGACAGGGCAGGCCCGCCCGGGATAGAGCAATACAATCGCAACAGGGGAAAACTCGCATGACAGATTTCGCGGCCACCAAGGCGCTGTTCCAGATGCCCGACGGGGTGATCTATCTTGACGGCAATTCGCTGGGCCCGCTGCCCGGGGCCGCCCCCGCCCGCATGGATGCGGCGATGCGCGACGAATGGGGCACGTTGCTGATCACAGGCTGGAACAAGGCCGGTTGGATGGAGCAGCCCGCGAAACTCGGGGATCGCATCGCGCGCCTGATCGGGGCCGAGGCGGGTCACGTGGTACTGGGCGACACCCTGTCGATCAAGGTCTACCAAGCGCTTGCAGCGGCGTTGGAAATGGTGCCCGACCGAAGGGTGATCCTGTCTGATACGGGCAACTTCCCCTCGGACCTGTACATGGCCGAGGGATTGATCGGCACGTTGGCCAGGGACCACGAACTGCGCGTCGTCGCGCCCGAGGAGATCGAGGCGAATATCACCGACGAGGTCGCGGTGCTGATGATAACGGAGGCGGATTACCGCACCGGGCGCCTGCATGACATGGCCCGGCTGACGCGCAAGGCGCACGAGGTCGGCGCGATCACCGTTTGGGATCTGGCGCATACCGCCGGCGCCACGGCGGTAGACGTAGCGGGCGCGCGCGCCGATTTCGCGGTCGGCTGCACCTACAAGTACCTCAACGGGGGCCCCGGCGCGCCCGCTTTCATCTACGTCGCCCCGCGCCATGCCGACACGGCGCGCCCGGCCCTGTCGGGATGGCTGGGCCATGACGCGCCCTTCGCGTTCGAACCCAGTTACCGCGCCGGGTCGGGGATCGAGCGGATGCGCGTGGGCACGCCGCCCGTGCTGGCCTTAGCGGCGCTGGAGACCGCGCTCGATATCTGGGACATGACCACGATGGACGCCGTGCGGGCCCGTTCGATCGAACTGACCGAACTGTTCATCGACCGGGTCGAGGCCGCCTGTCCCATGCTGGAACTCGCCAGCCCCCGCGACCCCTCCCAGCGCGGCAGCCAGGTGTCGTTCCATTTTGCCGATGGCTACGCCGCGATACAGGCCCTGATCGCCCGCGGGGTGATCGGCGATTTCCGCGCGCCGGATATCATGCGCTTCGGCTTCACACCGCTGTATACAGACGCAGCCGATGTCGAGGCCGCCGCCGCCATCATCGCCGAGGTGATGCAGGGGCGGCTGTGGGACGCGCCCGAATACAAGACACGCGCGCGCGTCACCTGATGGCCTGCGCGCGCGCATCCGGCGGCACCTGCCATGTGCCGCTGTGCAGGCCGGCGGGCTGGATCGCGCTGTGGCGACAGCTTTGCACCTCGGCGCGCAAGGCTGGATGAGGCGGCGGCATCCGGCCATCGCCACCTCACTTTCCTCGACGGGTAGCCACACGGGCCGCCCGCCAGCCACCGGAGACCAGAATGACCGATCATACCCCCTATGACCCCGCCCAAGACGGCGCGCAGATGTCTTTCGACGGACGCATGTCCTATACCGACTATCTTTCGCTCGACGCGATCCTGACCGCGCAGCACCCGCGCTCGGACGCCCATGACGAGATGCTGTTCATCATTCAGCACCAGACATCCGAACTCTGGATGCGACTGGCGATTCACGAGATTGACGCGGCACGCGGCATGCTGGAAGCCGGCGACCTGCGCAAGGCGTTCAAGATGCTGGCGCGGGTGGCGCGAATCTTCGAGCAACTCAACAACGCATGGGACGTGCTGCGCACCATGACGCCCAGCGACTACACCCGCTTTCGCCCGGCTCTTGGGCAATCCTCGGGGTTCCAGTCGTGGCAATACCGGCTGATCGAATTCATGCTGGGCAACCGCAACAGCGCCATGTTGCAACCGCATTCGCATCGCGAGGATCTGACCGAGCGGCTCAGGTCCGAGTTGTCGCGCCCGTCGCTCTATGACGTGGCGCTGCGGCAGCTGAACGCGGCGATTCCGCTGCCAGATGGGGTGCTTTCACGCGATATCGCCACGCCCCATGTCCCCTCGCCCGAGGTGCGCGAAGCCTGGACGGCAGTGTATCGTGACCCTGACGCGCATTGGGAGCTTTACGAGCTGGCCGAGAAACTGGTCGATTTCGAGGATTACTTCCGCCGCTGGCGGTTCAATCACGTCACCACCGTCGAACGCGTCATCGGGTTCAAGCGCGGCACCGGCGGCACCGGAGGGGTGAGTTACCTGCGCCGCATGCTGGATGTCGAACTGTTTCCCGAACTCTGGCATCTGCGCACGGAGTTGTAACAAGCGCGCGCCACGCCGCTACGTAGCTGCGGGCGGGTGCGTTTTGCCTTGAAATCAACACAGTTTGCGACCAGTCTGGACGCAATAACAGTGCAAGAAGGACCATTCAGATGTCCCGCGCTGAACGAGCAGTCGATCATTTCGCCCCAGTTGGCGTGAAAAAATACAGGCCTTTTCAACATGCCCACATACAGCGGCTTGACGTTCTATGATATTGACCCGCGTTCGGTCTTCAGCACCTCGGTCGGGGGCACGGCCACCTATAACGGCCCTGCCGATGCGGACGGCACGCTCACCGTATATGATGCGGGCACGGGCGCGGACGGGCTGATCCTGACCGATGACAATCGTGGCGAACGCGACACCACCGCCGATGCCAGTATCAATGGCAACACATCGACCGGGACGACCGCCGACGCCGAACTGGGCTGGACCCTGCGCGACACGGTGACCGGAGAGACCTTCAACGTCGTTCAGCTGGATATCGAAGGCGGCGACGCGCGGGGCAACTATACCCTGTCCGAACAGCCCCTCGTCGTGGGCCGGACCTACGAAACGCTGAACTACGACACCATGCCCGAGCTTGGGGATGGAACGGCATTTACCTATGACAATTTCGTTTCCGCCGACGAGCTTCCCGATGGTGTCGTCGAAGGCACCGGCGGCGCCGACCTGATCGACACCAACTATACCGGCGACCCGAACGGCGACGTGGTCGATGGCGGCGATGCCCCCGGTGCGGGGCCTGCACCGCTCAGTCTGAACTGGTCGGACGCGGGCGCCGACGGCACCGATGTGTCGGGGGGCTTCACGCAAGATACCGGCGGCATCGACGTGGCAGTGTCCTTCAACGGCAGTCCCACCACCGACCAGATCGAGCTCGACACCCTCCAGACACAGTATGTCGACAGTGGCGAGCCGTTCGACACCTCTTCCTCGCTCTATCTCTACGGCACCCATGCAGGCGCGGACAGCGCGACGACGATCCTGGATTTCTCTGCCTCCGCAGGGTCGAGCTATGAAGACCAGGTCGAGAACGTGCAGTTTCGCGTCAATGACATCGATCAGGGTGGTTGGCAGGATATCGTCACCGTCCGCGCCTATGATGCCGACGGAAACGCGGTGCCCGTGGATGTCGACCTGACAGGTAATTCCACCGACACCGTCAGCGGCGACACCGTCACCGGCGGCAGTGGCAACGATACCGCCGCAGACGCCGACGGTTCGGCCCTGTTCACCATCGCCGGGCCCGTCAGCCGCGTCGAGATCGAATATGACAACGGTGGCACGGACGGACAGGGCCTCAACATCACGGACGTGCATTTCGATGCCATTGCGCCCGGCGCGGATGACGACCTGATCGAAGCAGGCGATGGTGACGATACCGTTCTGGCGGGGCTGGGCGACGATACCGTGCTGGGCGAAGGCGGCGATGACAGCATCGAGGGCGGCGACGGTGACGACGTCCTTCATGGCGACGATGCCGCGCCCACCGGCAACTGGGAGTACAGCTTTTACGAGCACGATTTCTCAAGCGCCGATGACCAGGCCTTCGATATCGAGAACGGCACGCTGGCCGACCAGGGCTACACCGACGATTTCGATGTCGAGGCCCTTGCCCAGCAGGTGCGCAGCGACGGCGGCAATCCCGAAGATTTCGGCGTCATCTACAGCTCGACCGTGACCACTGTCGATGGCGGCACCTACCGTTTCGACACGACCTCGGATGACGGCTCGACGATCCAGATATTCGATTCCGGCGGCAACCCGGTCACGTTCACGAACCAGGACGGAACAACCGGCCCGTTCATGGATAACGACCAGCACCAGGCACCGACCACCCGCTGGGGTGAAGTCGATCTGGACCCGAACGAGACCTACACGATCGAGATCCGCTACTGGGAAAACCAGGGCGGTCAGGTTCTGTCGTCGAACATCACCACTCCCGACGGCACAACGACCGATCTGCTGGCCAGCCCGCTTATCAGTGGTCCGCCTGCCGGGCCGGGGGGAAACGATACCCTGATCGGCGGCGGCGGCGATGACATGCTTTATGGCGGCGGCGGCGATGACCTGCTGTCGGTGGGCAGCGGCGACACCGCAGAAGGCGGCGGAGGCGATGATACCTTCATCATAGATGGCGGCGCGCTCACCGGCGGTGGAACAATCACGATCGACGGCAGTGAATCGGGCGAAGCCAACGGCGATACGCTTGACCTGAGCGGCTTCGTCACGCCGGACAACGTCACCTACTCCAATACCGACCCCGGGCAGGGCGGGATGACCGGCAGCGCCACACTCAACGATGGCACGGTCGTCAATTTCACCAATATCGAAAACATCGTGATCTGCTTTACCGCAGGCACGCGGATACTGACGCCCTTGGGGCAGCGCCCGGTCGAGGATCTGCGCCCCGGCGACGAGGTGGTGACCCGCGACAACGGTGTTCAGACCCTTCGCTGGACCGGCTGCCGCCGGGTGGCAGGGCACGGGGCATTGGCCCCGATCCGCATCAGTGCGGGTGCCCTCGACAACAGCCGCGACCTGCTGGTGTCGCCACAGCACCGGATGCTGCATCGTTCCGCCACGGCCAACCTCTATTTCGACAGTCCCGAGGTTCTGATCCCGGCCAAGCATCTTGTCAACGGCAGGACCATCATTCAGCAACAGGTGCAGAACGTGGACTACATCCACCTGCTGTTCGACCGCCACGAGATCATCATGGCCGAGGATTGCCCGTCCGAGAGCTTTCATCCCGGGCATGTCGGCCTTGGCGCGGTCACCGCTGCCGCGCGCGAGGAATTGTTCACGTTGTTCCCCGAATTGCGCAGCAGCCCGGAGTGCTATGGCGATACCGCGCGGATGTGTCTGCGTGCTTACGAAAGCCGGCTTTTGGCCGCCTGAGCCCGGTGCGCCGGGAGCTTGCCGATCGGTCACGCGTTTGCGCAGGCGAACCGGCGCATGGCACCGCCACGCCGGCACTGACGGGCGCGGCCCCCGTCAGGCAATCTCGCGCAGATCGCTGGAGCGACGATGATGCGACCAATTGCGCACCGCGTCGCCGAAGGCGTTGAAAAGGGGACGGGAAACGGGATCATTGGCCGCGTCCCATTCGGGATGCCATTGCACCGACAGCGTGAACCCCTTGGCGTCCTTCACATAGATCGCTTCGGGCGTGCCGTCCGGGGCATATCCCTCGACCACGATCCGGGCACCGGGTCTGGAGATGCCCTGCCCGTGCAGTGTATTGGTGATCACCTCCGGCGCGCCCATCAACTGATGAAATACCCCGTCTTCCTCAAAGCGGACGCAATGGCGTAGCGCGAACTTCTCTTCCAGCGTGCCATCGGGCGGCATGCGGTGGTTCATCCGCCCCGGCAGATCGCGGATTTCGGGGTGCAGGGTGCCGCCCATGGCAACGTTGACCTCCTGGAAACCGCGGCAGATGCCCAGGAAAGGCTGTCCGCGCTCCACGCAGGCCCGCACCAGTGGCAGGGTAATCGCATCGCGCGCGCGATCGAACGCGCCATGCGCCTCGGTCGCGGCCTCGCCGTATTCCTCGGGATGAACGTTGGGTCGCCCGCCCGTCAGGACGAACCCGTCGCAGACCTCCATCAATTCCTCGACCGACACGAAACGCGGGTCGGCCGGGATCACCAGCGGAACGCAGTTCGATACGCTGGCCACCGCCTCCGAGTTCATCGTGCCGCCGCCATGGGCGGGGTAGCTTTCATTGATCAGGAAGTGGTTCCCGATGATACCAACGATTGGCCGGGCCATGTCATCCCCTTGCTGTTGCGCGCACGACATAGGTAATACGCATACAGGTCCAAGAAAAGCCCGCAAGACGCCGGTTGCATCGTATCGGCGTCCTGAAGTGCCGTTCTGCCAACGGCGAACAAGGCGCTGGATGCTGGTGCGCGGCAGTCAGGGCTCGCCTGTCAGGCCCGCCGCGTTGATGCCGGCCATGGCGGCGACCTCGTCATTGTCGGACGAGTCCCCGGTCACGCCGACCGCGCCCAGAATCGCACCGCGCCGGTCGCGCAACAACACGCCACCAGGCACCGGTACCACCTGCCCGCCGAACGCGCCGTTGACGGCGTTCATGAAATAGGCCTGCGCCTCGGCCCTGGCCATCTGAGCGCGCCCGCCCATGCCCAGCATGACCGCGCCATGCGCCTTGCCCTGCGCAATCGCGAACCGCCCCGGCGAGGCCCCGTCGGACCGCTCGAACGCCACGACGTGGCCGCCGGCATCCAGAACGACCACGCTGAGCGGCTTCATCTCCGCCGCGCGGCCCGCCTCCATGGTCTTGCGAATGATCGTGCGCGCGCGGCTCAGTGAAATTGCGGGCATGGCTTGGCCTCCCCAGTCATTTGTTTGCAATAAAGGGGCCGGGGGCGGATGCCCCTTGCCCGGCTCAGTCTTCCGCCTTCAGTTCCAGCCGCCGCGCGTGCAGCACCGGCTCGGTATAGCCCGATGGCTGCGCCCTGCCGTCGAAGACCAGGTCGCAGGCCGCCTTGAACGCCACCCCGTCGAAATCGGGCGCCATCGGACGATAGGCCGGATCGCCCGCGTTCTGCCGATCCACAACCTGGGCCATCTTTTTCATCGCCGCCATGACCTGTGCCTTGCTTACCACCCCGTGATGAAGCCAGTTTGCCAGCGCCTGGCTACTGATGCGGCAGGTGGCGCGGTCCTCCATCAGGCCCACGTCGTTGAGGTCGGGCACTTTCGAGCAGCCCACGCCCTGATCGACCCAGCGCACCACGTAGCCAAGGATGCCCTGGGCGTTGTTCTCGATTTCGCGCGTCACCTCGTCCGCGGGCATGTTGCGGCCGCTCATCAGCGGGATGGTCAAAAGATCACCCAGCGTGCCGCGTGATCCGCCCCTGACGATCTCGTCCTGTCGCGCGGCCACGTCCACCTTGTGATAATGCGTGGCATGCAGCACCGCCGCCGTGGGACTGGGCACCCAGGCACAGTTCGCCCCGGCCTGCGGGTGACCGATCTTGGCCGCCAGCATGTCGGCCATGCGGTCAGGCATCGCCCACATCCCCTTGCCGATCTGCGCCCGCCCGCGGAACCCGCACGCCAGCCCGATATCGACGTTGCGGTTCTCGTAGGCCTCGATCCAGGGAGTGGATTTCATCTCGCCCTTGGGCAGCATCGGCCCGGCTTCCATGCTGGTATGGATCTCGTCTCCGGTCCGGTCCAGAAACCCGGTGTTGATGAACGCGACGCGCGACTTGGCTGCACGGATGCACTCACGCAGGTTGACGCTGGTGCGGCGTTCCTCGTCCATGATACCGATCTTGACGGTATTGACCGGCAGACCGAGGATCCGCTCGACGCGGGCGAATACCGCATCGGCGAATGCCACCTCGGCCGAGCCGTGCATCTTGGGCTTGACCACATAGACGCTGGCGCACGCGCTGTTGCCACCCTCGCGGCGCAGGTCATGCATGGCCACTGCCACTGTGACCAGCGCATCCATCAGGCCCTCGCCAACCTCCTGACCGTCACGATCAAGAACCGCCGGGGTGGTCATCAGGTGCCCGACATTGCGCACCAGCATCAGCGACCGCCCCTTCAGCCGGGCCGTCCCGCCGTCGGGCGTGCTGTAGGTGATGTCATCGGACAGGCGGCGCGTGAACCGCTTGTCGCCCTTTTCCACCTCTTCGGCCAGATCACCGGTCATCAGGCCCAGCCAGTTCTCATAGGCCGCGACCTTGTCCTCGGCATCGACGCAGGCCACCGAATCCTCGCAATCCATGATGGTGGACAGGGCCGATTCAAGGCGGATGTCCGAAATTCCCGCTGCGTCCGAGGCGCCGATCTGGCTTGACGGATCGATATCCACTATGATGTGCAACCCGTGGCGGCGCAGGACCACGCCCTGCGGCGCATGGGCATCGCCGATATACCCGGCCAAATGGCCCGGATCGGCCAGTGCGGGCACCAGCGCGCCGACCTCGACCGACACTGCACCGACGTCCGCCCAGCTTCCCTGCGCGAGCGGCACGGCCTCGTCCAGAAACGCGCGGCCCCAGGAGATCACCCGCGCACCGCGTTCCGCGTCGTAGCCGCCCTCGGGCGGCAGATCGCCCAGCGCGTCGGTGCCATACAGGGCATCATAGAGCGACCCCCACCGCGCGTTCGCCGCATTCAAGGCAAAGCGTGCGTTGGTGATCGGCACCACGAGTTGCGGCCCCGCCACCGTCGCGATTTCAGGATCCACCGCCGTCGTCTCGATCTCGAATGCGCCGTTGTCGGGTTCGATATAACCGATCTCTTCGAGGAACGCGCGGTAAGCGCCCGCGTCATGCGCCTGTCCGGCGCGCGCGACATGCCATTCGTCGATCTGGCGCTGGATCTCCTCGCGCCGCTGTAGCAGCGAACGGTTCCGTGGCCCCATTTCATGCACGAGATCCGAAAACCCGTTCCAGAAGGTGCCGGCGTCCACTCCGGTCCCGGGCAGGGCGCGTTCTTCGATGAAGGCAGCCAGTTCCGCCGCCACCTGTAGGCCGTTCTTTTCGATCCGCTGCGTCATGGGTTCCTCCTCGCACTGGTTGCAACATAACGCTTAGTGGGGAAGTTTCCGATAGGCAACATTACTGGTAACAAAATATTACCAATAACGCGCTTATGTCAGCGTGTCCGGCGGCAGCGATCGCTGCAATAGCGAATTTCGTCCCATACTTTTGCCCATTTGCGCCGCCATGAAAAGGGACGCCCACAACGCGCGCATATCTTGACGGGCAGATCGGATTTACGGCGCATGCGTCCCATCAGGGCACCTGCGCGCCAGATGAGGCGGGCCGGCTTGATGCTTCTGCGGGCGCGGCTTTGGCGCCGGAATTGAGCATGGGAAACCCTCCGCGCCCCACGTTTTCTGTCATTCGACGTGCCGTCGCGGATATGCGTGCACACGCGCCCAAAAAGATTACCGGCACGGAAACCGCACAGGATCTTGCAGCAGGAACATCTGCGGGTCACGCGTGACCCGGCGGATCAGAAATCCCGGCCTCCTGCGCGCAGATAGCTGGCGCCCGCCGCCGGGAAAGGGAGCGCGGCTCAGTCCACGATGACTTTCTCGCCGGTGCGCCCGTCGATGCGGGTTTCGGGGGTGGCGGGCTCCTCGCCGCGCATGGTCACCCAGAAAATCAGTGCCAGGATCAACGCCACGCCGGCGATGATCGACGCGCGAATGCCGATCAGCGCCGGCTTGTGTTTGCGTTCCTCGGTCTTTGTATTCGTGTCAGGTGCGGACATCGGATGACCTCCTTGAAGTTTTGCGTTTCCGTCGCCGTTTTCGGCCCGGGTCGCGTTGCAGGCCGGCGCGCATCACCCTAAGCTCCGGCCGGCGCGTTTGCGCGCCCGACAAAGGAGACAACAGCGATGAATGCTCACTCGCCCCAGCCAACATATATGTCAGATTACAGCGTGCCAGCATGGCTTGTCGACAGTGTCCATCTGAGATTCCGGCTCGATCCGGAAAAAACCCGCGTGATCAGCAAGATGGATTTTCGGCCGAACCCGGCCTCACAATCGCGTGAGTTTTTCCTGCATGGCGAGGGGCCAGCGTTGCAGTGGGCGCGTATCGACGGGCAGGCCGTGACCCCCGAACTCACCGAAACGGGCCTGACATGCGAGGTGCCCGACGCGCCCTTCACCTGGGAATGCGAGGTCGAGATCAACCCAGCCGCCAACACCGCGCTGGAGGGCCTCTACATGTCGAACGGGATGTATTGCACCCAATGCGAGGCCGAGGGGTTTCGCCGCATCACCTACTATCCTGACCGCCCCGACGTGATGGCGCCATTTACCGTGCGGATAGAAGGCAGCGCGCCGGTTCTATTGTCCAACGGCAACCCCCTCGACAGCGGCGCTGGCTGGGCTGAGTGGCACGATCCGTGGCCGAAGCCGGCTTACCTTTTTGCCTTGGTGGCCGGTGATTTGCGCGCGCATCACGACAATTTCACCACCATTTCCGGGCGCGAGGTGGCGCTCAATGTCTGGGTGCGCCCCGATGACATCGGCAAATGCGCCTTTG
>JAABTI010000061.1 GCA_011389955.1 Paracoccaceae bacterium
CACGTCGCCCATGTCCTCGCGCGCATCGATACCCGTGGCGACAACGCTGACGCGCATGACGCCTTCCATCTCGGCATCAAGAGTGCTGCCGACGATGATGTTCGCGTCGGGATCCACCTCTTCGCGGATTCGGTTTGCCGCCTCGTCCAGTTCGAACAGGGTCAGGTCGTGCCCGCCAGTGATGTTGATCAGCACGCCGCGCGCACCTTTAAGGCTGATTTCGTCCAGAAGGGGGTTCGCTATGGCCTTTTCAGCGGCCTGAATGGCACGGTTCTCGCCCTCGGCCTCGCCGGTGCCCATCATCGCCTTGCCCATTTCGTCCATGACCGCGCGCACGTCGGCGAAATCGAGGTTGATAAGGCCGGGGCAGACCATCAGGTCGGTCACGCCTTTGACGCCTTGGTAGAGCACGTCGTCAGCCATGCTGAAGGCTTCGGTGAAGGTGGTCTTTTCGTTGGCCAGCCGGAACAGGTTCTGATTGGGAATTATGATCAGGGTGTCAACAACCTTTTGAAGGGCCTCTACGCCCTCCTCGGCCTGACGCATCCGCTTGTTGCCCTCAAACTGGAACGGCTTGGTCACCACGCCCACGGTCAGCACGCCCAATTCACGCGCTGCCTGAGCAATGATGGGCGCAGCGCCGGTGCCGGTCCCGCCACCCATGCCGGCGGTGATGAAACACATGTGCGCGCCGGCAAGGTGATCCACGATCTGTTCGATACTTTCCTCGGCCGCGGCGGCGCCAACACTGGCGCGAGCGCCCGCCCCCAGACCTTCGGTTACCTTTACGCCAAGCTGAATGCGGTTTTGCGCGGCAGTTTCCTGAAGCGCCTGCGCGTCGGTATTGGCCACCACGAAATCGCAGCCGATCAGACTTTTCTCGATCATGTTGTTGACTGCGTTTCCACCGGCTCCGCCGACACCGAACACGGTAATACGGGGTTTCAACTCATCCTGTCCGGGCATCGAAAGGTTCAATGTCATGATCTGTCCGCCTGATGTTGTGCCCGATTTTTCGGGCGGTTTTCTGCCTCTGCTGGGGCAATACTACCCGCTGACACCTGAATCGTCATCAAAAAAAACGAAAATTCCACAAAATATGGCTGTTTTTTGAGGGCCATTCGCGGGATTTCGCCGACTCGCCGACATCTGGTGGTTACCAGTTGTCCCTGAACCATTTGACCGCACGCCTGAGTGATCGCGCCGGGTAGCGGTCAGCGGGCAGGTCGAAATCCCACCATTCATCCTGCGGATGCGCGGCGAACAGGCTCAAACCCACCGTGCTGGAAAAGCCCGGACCGGTCGCGGCCTGCGGTAATCCGTGCACGCGAAGCGGACGGCCAAGGCGCACCTGCTGGCCCAGTATGCGGCTGGCCAGGGCATCGAGGCCGGGAATCTGGCTGCCACCGCCGGTGAGAACGATTTGCTGGCTGGGAAGATGCTCGAACCCTGCCGCATCGAGACGCGCGCGCACCTCTTCGAGGATCTCCTCGACCCGCGGGCGCATTATGCCGATGAGTTCGGCGCGACTAACAGTGCGGCGATCATGTTCCCAGTCGCCGGTATCACCGCCGATGTCGATCATCTCCCGGTCGTCCATGCCGGTGGCGTGCACGCCGCCATAGAATGTCTTGATCCGTTCGGCGATCTGCATGGACACGGACAGGCCCATCGAGATGTCGCCAGTCACGTGATCGCCCCCCATGCGGACCGTATCGGCGTAAATCATGTGCTTCTTCATGAAGATCGACATGCTGGTCGTACCGCCGCCCATATCGATGCAGGCCGCGCCCAACTCCTGCTCATCCTCGACCAGAGCTGAAACGCCCGAGACATAAGCCGAGGAAGCAACGCCAGCCAATTCCAGATCGCAGCGCTTGACGCAATGGGCAAGGTTCTGGATCGCCGTGGCATCAACGGTGAGCATATGCATGTCGGCCGCCAGACGCTGACCCAACTGACCGCGCGGATCGCCCAACCCGCTGCGATGATCCAGCGCGAAGTTCACCGGCTGCGCGTGCAACACCTCGCGACCTGCACCGAAATCGGGCACGTCGCACGACGACAGCACGCGGCTGACATCTTGTTCAGTCACGACCTGCCCATCCAGATCGATCGCGCCGGTCAGGCCATAGCTGCGGGGTTCCGCCCCGGCGAAACAGGCGATCACGTGATCGACGCGGATATTGGCCATTTTCTGAGCCGCCTGCAGGGCAGTTCGGATCGCGCGCTCGGTTTCCTGCATGGCGTCGATTTCGCCAAAGCGGACTCCGCGCGAGCGGGTCGTCGCGGCGCCGACCACGCGAAACCCCGCCTGCCCCGCCATCGGGCCGACACCATCGATCTCGCGCGTACGCTCGGATCCGTCAAACCTCAGGACCAGGCAAGCGATCTTGGAGCTGCCCACGTCCAGGATGGCGACGACACCGCGCTGCATGGCGGCGCGACGCATGTTGCGCATGGCACGTTGCGATTCATAAAGCTCGATCATTGACTGCCCTCTCCCAAACTCGTCCGGCTTATTTGCCACCATTGTTCCAACGCAGGATCATTCATGCGGATGGTGGGGCGGCTTGCGATCCGCATGTCCACAACCGCGATGTCGCGGGACATCATGTCTTGCGCGTGATCCAGCGCGATCACCCTTTCAAGGGCCTGAACCGGCTTCTCCTCGGGCAGCATGATGCGCTGATCACGATCCAGTACCAGATCCCATCGCCGTTCGCCGATGCGCACCAATCCGCGCAAGCGCTCCGCAAGCGGGGCCGCCGCTCCGATCAGGGCAAGCGCCTGAGGGACATGACGCTGTGCGCCCTCACCCGCGATCACCGGCAGATCCGGCCGATCGGCGCGCTGTATGACCGGGCCGATGACAGCGCCACTGGCATCCAGGCGGTCCAACCCATCCCGATTACGCCACAACACGACCGGCGTGCGTTCTGTCACGTCGATCTGAAGTACGCCGCCAGAGCGAATCCGCACATCCACGCGCTCCACCGCCGACAGTTCGCGAACAGCGTTCTGGACGCGGGCAAGATCCAGATCGAACGAGCTGAGCGGAAAATCGAGCGACAGTATCTCGCGGATGTCTTCGGACACACCGGTGCTGGCACCATCAATCGCCATGAGGCGCACGCGGAATTCCGGCCGCTCCTCAACTGCGGCGCGCATATCATAGAATGCGAGCATCACGCGGTCGTAGTTTTCTTGGTTCGACAGGTAGGCCCATAGCGCAAGGAAACCGATACTGAAAGGCAAACCGATCCGCAGCAGCCGACGGAAAAGAGGCGTCAGCATCAGCCTCTGCAACCGGTATGACCAGCGCGACGGCGCCGGATCGGGACGCGGTTTTACCTGCTGCATCCCGCGTCCTCCACGATCCAGCGGCAGAGCGCGCCGAAATCGATACCGACGGCCCGCGCCTGCTCGGGTGACAGCGATGTCGGGGTCATGCCGGGCTGCGTGTTGACCTCTAGCAAGACCAGGCCGTCGCGGCCGCGCGTGTCGTCCCAGCGGAAATCCGCGCGGCTAAGACCGCGACAGCCAAGCGCACGATGCGCATGGAGGGCGTGATCGAGACAGGCCTGGAACACATCGGTCGGTATCTGCGCGGGCACGACGTGTCGCGAACCGCCAGCGGAATACTTGGCGTCGTAGTCATACCAACCGTCGGTGAGAATGTCGGTGACGGTAAGGGCGCGGTCGCCCATCACCGTAGTGGTCAACTCACGACCAGGTGCAAAGGCTTCGACCATGACGGTGGCGGGCATTTCGGCGCCAAGGCGGGGCGGGCCGTTTGCAGCTTTGTGCACAATATAGACACCGACGCTGGAGCCTTCGTTATTGGGTTTGACCACATAGGGCGGAGCCAGCACATGCGCAGCCTCGACATCGCCGCGCGGAGCCAGGACGCTTTGGACGACGGGCAAGCCCTCGGCTTGGAACACATCCTTGGCGCGAGCCTTGTCCATCGCCAAGGCCGAGGCGAGGATGCCCGAATGGGTATAGGGCAGGCCCATCCATTCCAGCAGGCCTTGCACCGCGCCATCCTCACCCCAACGACCGTGCAACGCATTGAACACGACATCTGGGCGCAGTTCGGACAACCGCGCGCAAAGGTCAGGGCCAGCGTCGACCTCGGTGACCTCAAAGCCTTCGCCCCGCAAGGCAGCGGCGCATTCACGCCCAGATGTCAGAGACACCTCGCGCTCGGCCGAGGGTCCGCCCATCAGTACCGCCACTTTCGGGGTTGTCCTGCTCGACATACCCACTTCGTGCCTCGATGTTCCGGAGCCGTCGTTGCGGCCCGCTTATTGTCTTGGTCTTGTCATTGATCAGCGCCCGGGTCACCGATGCGCATGATTTCCCACTGTAGCGTGATCCCGCTGGAAGCGTAAACCTTTTTTCGCACCTCTTCGCCCAGTGACTCAAGGTCCGCAGCAGTCGCTCCGCCAGTGTTGAGCAGGAAGTTCGGGTGCTTCTCGCTCATCTGAGCACCGCCAAGGCGCGCGCCGCGCATTCCCGCCCCGTCGATCACCTTCCACGCCTTGAGATCATGCACATCGTCCGCTTTGCCGGTGCTGGAAAAGCCAGCGGGGTTGCGGAACGTACTACCGGCGCTGCGTTCACGCGTGGGCTGAGTAGCGTCGCGTCGCGCCAGTTGGTCTGCCATCGCGGCCTCCAGGGCGGCGGGCTCGCCGCGGGATGCCTGGAATGTCGCCTCGCTGATAACACACTGCGCAGGCAAGTCGGTCTGCCGGTAGCGAAAGTTCAGATCGTCCGCGCTGAGGGTGATTAACTCGCCAGCGCGGGTCACGGCGCGGGCCGATACGAAATGATCGGCCACGTAGCGCCCGTAACATCCCGCATTCATCCGCACGGCACCTCCGATGGCTCCCGGAATAGTCCGCAGAAATGTCAGGTCCAGACCTTCGGCGGCAGCCTTGCGCGCCACATGCGCGTCCAGCGCCCCTGCCCCGGCAGTTAGCCGCGCCCCGTCAATGCGGATGTGGTTGAAACCACGACCAAGCCGGATAACCACGGCACGCAACCCACCATCGCGAACGATCAGATTGGAGCCGACCCCGATGGGAAAGATCGCTGTATCGAGGGACAAATCCCGCAGAAACGCGGCCAGATCATCCGTATCAGCAGGCTGAAACAGCCACTGCGCCGGACCTCCGACACGCAGCCATGTCAGATCCGAAAGGGGACGGTTCGGCGTGAGCTTGCCGCGCGGCTTAGGAAAATCGGTCATATCTGCGTTCTTGCCCGCTGGCGGCGGCAAGGTAAAGGGCCGCAGGCATTCGACTGCACGAGAACGCGCGGATGGGCTGTCTTGACGGGTCAGGCATCGGCATCGCTGCCCTGCCATCTGCGCCGCAGCCACCGTCCAAGGTAGATAACCGGCCAGCGCAGCATAGACATGCCGCCCAACATGACCAGCAAGCCCAACCAAGGACCATGGTCATAGGTCACCAATCCCAATACCGGAATTCCCACCCCGATCAGCCAGTAGGCGCGCCGCCAGTGGTTGTCGCGCGAGGGGATCATGGCCAGCACGTTGGCCAGCACCGCCCAGATACACGCGAGTAACAGCGATATGCTCATCCGCCACCTCCCAGTTGCATGGCGAAAGCAGCAGCCGAGGCGAGCAGGCCAACAATCGGCACGATCATCGGCACCCGAAACGGCGCCTCTGGCTGAGTTCGTTTGGCGCCGATCAATGCCGCGTTCACCAGCACGAACACCGCCAGCAGGATCGCCGAGGTCGCGCCCGCAAGCGCCGCGACGGGCAATATGAGCGCACCGATCAGAACCAACGCGCCGATCAGGATGGTGGCCAGAACCGGCGTACCCAAGCGGGGGTGGGCGTAGTGGAAAATCGCAAGCATGGAACTGCGCCGGCCGAGCCCGAACAGAACGCGACTGGCCATGACGACCTGAGCCAATACACCGTTCAGCGCCGCCGCGACCGCGATCAGCGCAAGCGGCACGGCGGACCCTCCGGTGGCGCGCGCCCATACAAGTGCAAGCGGTTGTTCGGACCCGGCAAGATCGGCCACCGGCACGGCCCGCACGGCGGCCCAAGCCACCAGCCCGTAGAGCGCGGCCGTGATGACCAGCGACAGCAGTATCGCGCGCGGCATGGTGCGTTCGGGGTTCTTGACCTCTTCGGCCATGTTCACGATGTCCTCGAACCCGATGAAGGCGAAAAACGCCAGGGTCGCCCCTGCCCCTACACCGGTCCAGGCGATGGCTTCGGGCATCTGCCAATCGGCACTGGGCAGCGCCGCGCTACCTGCCCAGATCACCAGCCCGAGGCCAAGCACCTCGAGCGCAGTAAAGAGCGCGGCGACGGCCAAGCTTTCGAGCACACCGATCAAGGCCACGACGACCAACGCCATCCCAACGACCAGCGTCGTTGTCAACGTCGGCAGGGCAACCACCGAGGTCAGATAGCCGACGCCGCCGCGCAATACCGCCGCTGCGGAGACGGTGCCGGCGACCACGATTGCCAGCCCCACAAGCAATGACAGGGCGTGCGAACGCAGCCCGTTTTCGACGAAGGCCGCCTCGCCTGCTGCTTCGGGCATGCGCGTGGACAGTTCCGCGTAGCTGAGAGCCGAGGGTGCCGCGATCAGACCGGCCAGCAGAAAGGCAAGCGGCGCGTGAGTGCCTGCCTGCGCCGCGACCGCCCCCACCAGCACGTAGATGCCGGCCCCGACCATGACACCCACACCATAAGCGGTCAGCAGGCCAAGCCCGATACGGCGTTTAAGTGTTGTGTCGGCCATCGGTTTTTGCCTCCAGGAGGCGCTTGGGCAATTCATGCGCCCACGTGCTTATCGTGCCCGCACCAAGGCAGACGACCATGTCGCCGGGCCGGGCGTTTTCACGAACCAACGCGACAAGATCACCGCAATCATCCAGTGCCGTCACCTTTCGGTGACCGTGCCGGATCAGGCCAGCGAGCAGGTCATCGCGGCTGGCGCCTTCTATGGGCTTTTCGCCGGCGCCGTAGACAGGGGCGATCGCTACCATATCGGCCTCGTTGAAACAGGCGCAGAAATCATCGAACAACGAATGCAGGCGCGAATAGCGGTGTGGCTGATGCACGGCGACGACACGGCCCTCGCTCGCCTGTCGTGCGGCCCGCAGCACGGCCGCTATTTCCACGGGATGGTGACCGTAATCGTCGATGATGGTGACGCCATCCACCTCACCAACGCGGGTAAATCGGCGATTGACACCCCCGAAACTCGCAAGTGCATCGCGTATATCGGCGCCTTTCATACCCAATTGATGCGCCACCGCCACCGCCGCCAACGCGTTTGACACGTTGTGATCGCCAGGCATCGGCAGGGTGCATCCCTCGATCCGGGTGCCTTCGGCCTGAAGCAGGACGTCGAAATGCGCCACGCCCTGTGCGTAGCGCAGGTTCACCGCGCGCACATCGGCCTGTGCGTTGAAGCCGTAAGTCACCACGCGACGATCGGTGATGCGGCCAACAAGCGCCTGCACCTCGGCATGGTCGGTGCAGCACACCGCCATGCCATAAAAGGGAATATTGCCGACGAAATCGTCGAATCCGCGCTTGAGAGCGTCAAAGTCGCCCCAGTGGTCCATGTGTTCGGGATCGATATTGGTGACTATGGCAATGGTTGCGGGCAGCCGGTTGAAGGTGCCGTCGCTCTCATCGGCCTCGACGACCATCCATTCACCCTGCCCCATCCGCGCGTTGGAGCCATAAGCATGGATGATCCCGCCATTGACGACGGTGGGGTCGATGCCGCCCCTTACCAGAAGTTCGGCAACCATGGTGGTGGTCGTGGTCTTGCCATGGGTTCCAGCGACTGCAATGTTGGATTTCAGGCGCATCAACTCGGCCAGCATCTCGGCCCGGCGCACGACCGGAAGGCCGCGCGTGCGAGCCTCGTTCAGTTCGGGGTTGCCGGGCTTGATCGCCGAGGAGATAACGACCACGGCGACGCCATCGAGGTTCGCAGGATGCTGTCCCTTGAATACGCGCGCCCCCAGACCTTCCAGCCTTTCGGTCAGTGGACCGACTTTCTGATCCGAGCCTTGCACCGCATAGCCCAGATTCAGCAAAACCTCGGCAATTCCGGACATGCCAATGCCGCCGATGCCGACGAAATGGATCGGACCCACATCGGTGGGCAGTTTTGTTGCGGCGTTCATCTATTGCCTTTCCGGGCCAGCGTTTCAACCAGATCGACCAATGCCTCGGTCGCGTGCGGCTTGCCGCAGGTCAGCGCGGCGCGCGCCATCTGCTCGGCCCCTTCCGCGCTGGTCAAGACCATTTCCATTTGCGCGCCGAGCGTTGGCACGTCCAGCCGCGCCTCGGGGATCAGGATAGCGCCACCCGCGTCCACCAGCCCGCGGGCGTTGGCGCTCTGGTGATCTGCGGTGGCGGCGGCGAAAGGCACCAGGATGGCGGGGCGTCCGATCACACTGATATCGGCGATGCTCGACGCCCCGGCACGACTGATGACGAGTTGCGCCTCGCTCATTCTGCGGGGCACATCGCGGAAAAAGGGCTGCACCTCGGCATCGATACCGGCGGCGGAATAGGCTTCGGCGACGCGATCAAGGTCCTCAGGCCGTGCCTGATGGCTGACGCGCAGGTTCCGGCGCACCTGGTCGGGCAAGGCCGCGATGGCGCCGGGCACCACATCCGACAGCACACGAGCACCTTGGCTGCCGCCCATGACCAGCAGGCTCATCGGATAATCACCCGGCGGGATATAGGGTGCTCCGGCGCGCTCAGAGACGGCCGCACGCACGGGGTTGCCCGTGGGAGTGCCTTCGACGCGCGCGGGCAATTCGGTGGGCCAGGTGCCACACGCGACAGCGTTGACACGCCGTGCAAACAAACGGTTGACGCGGCCCAGAACGCCGTTTTGTTCGTGCACCATGCGCGGGCGGCGCAAGATCACCGCAGCGGCCAGCGCCGGGATCGAGGGGTAACCGCCAAAACCGACCACGGCATCGGGACGATCGCGCCACATGCGCCACGTCGCAGCCAGGACGCCACCCACCACCCGCAGCGGAACCAAGGCCCTGAGCAGGACACCACCACGCGCGAAGGTTGCGCTCGAGACTTGCTCGATCTCGACTGAATGGGGGAAGCCACCGGTATAGCGCGCGCCCCGCGCATCGGTGGACAGCCGCACCCGCCAGCCACGCCTCAGCATCGCCTCGGTCAGCGCCTGTGCGGGAAACATGTGGCCGCCCGTGCCCCCCGCCGCGATTACGAGCAAAGGTGCGTCTAGGCTCATCTGACGCGTCCCCTGAGAATATCGCCTATCTCGCCCTGCGGCCGATTGCGAGTAAAGGCCAGCAACATGCCGACCGCGATTCCACCCGCAATCAGCGAGGAGCCACCGTAGCTGACAAATGGCAAGGTCATGCCCTTGGCCGGCAACAGGCGCACAGCGACGCCCATGTTGACTATGGCCTGCACGCCGAACACGGCAGCCAGGCCGGTGCCGGCCAGCCGGATGAACGGATCACGCTCGCGCATCAGTCGCACCATCGAGCGCACCACGATGACCGCGTAGAGCACGATGATCGCGAAAACCAGCATCAGGCCGTATTCCTCGGCCGCGACAGCGATAATGAAATCGGTATGCGCATCGGGCAAGGACCATTTCACTTCGCCCTCGCCAACGCCTACGCCCAGGAAGCCGCCTTCGCGAATGGCGTTGGTGGCATAGCCCAACTGCGTGGTTGGATCCACGTCGGGGCTGAGGAAGCCATCGATGCGGCGCGCAAAATGCTCGGAATGGTTATAGGCCAAGGTGCTGGCGAGGATGGTCAACCCGGCAATCCCGATCAACAGGTAAATCGGTGCGCCGGCCACGAAATACATCACGCTCCACCCGAACAGAACCAGCGCCGCCTGCCCGAAATCCGGCTGCATCGCCAGCATCCCCGCGATCCCGATCGCCAGCATCAGCGACAGCTTGCGCCCCGGGGGGCCATTGATTTCCTGATTGGCGGCCAGCAACCAAGCCGCCACAACGATGAAACCGGGCTTGAGGAATTCCGAGGGCTGCAGGCTGCCGAACCCGAGGGAATACCACCGAACCGCGCCCTTGCCGAAATCGGTACCGAAGAACGGCAAGCCGATCACGGCGGCAAGCGCGCAGAGGAAGCCAAGCACGGCCAGACGCCGCACCAGCTCTGGCCGCATCATGGACAGGACCAGCATCGTGATGATCGCAACAGCACCGAAAAAGGCCTGTCGTTCGACATAGTGGAAGGGCTCAAAGCCATTTTTTGACGCCAATGGCGGCGACGCGGCGAAGCCGAGCAGCAAACCAATGGCACACAGGATCATCACGCAGGACATCGACCACCTGTCGATCGTGCGCCACCACTTGGGCAACACCGGTTCGCCATCGCGCACCGGCACCGTGCCATAAACCATTTCCGTCATGGGAACCGCCGCTTACTGCCTCATTCACCGCCCCTTTTC
>JAABTI010000062.1 GCA_011389955.1 Paracoccaceae bacterium
GATAATGGTCTGGCGCCGCCGGCGCGGCCTGCGAACCCACCACAGCAGGCTGATGACGATGGCGAAACCGGACACCGATGGCAGGTAAACGAGCGGCCATAGCGCCGCGTTGCCCAGCACGGGTTCGGCGATGGCACTCTCGATCAGCTTGATGACGACGAGCAGGCCGACCGCGCCGATGATCTGCCGCCACACCCCGAAGCGTGAGAATCCCCCCAGCAAGAGTGTGGCGAACCCGATCAGCGCCGCCACCACGCAGATCAGCGACTGGTTGAACCGATCGTGCAATTCGATCGCGTATGCGCCGGCGCCGGCCCCGGTCTGGCGCATCACGCTGGCCGGATCCCGCATCAGGCGCGGCGTGGTCAGGTATTCCACCTTGTTCCCGCGGCTGGTGCTCCTGTTGATGAGCGCGCTGATATCATAGGCGAAATCGGTGAAATGGGTGGTAAACAGCGTGCCGCCCTCGCGCACATGCCCTTGGGACAGGCCTTCGATCATGACCAGCTTGGTGTTGGCGCCGCTGCGGGTCAGGTATGCCTGCGCGGCGGTGTAGGTCATGGTGATCTCGGGGTCGCGGCGATCCGACAGGAACACGTCCTGCAAGGCGCCATCGGGGGTGATCTCGCGGATGAAGAATGTCACCCCGTCGGCGGGATGCAGGAAGGTTCCTTCGCTCAGAAGCCTGGCGGTGATGTTGCTGGAGATTTCCGCCTCGCGTTGGCGCATGCGTTCGGTGCTGGCGGGCACCAGGAAATGTTCCAGAAGCCCCGCCATCAGCGCCACGATCAACCCGAAGAACAGCACTGGGCGGGCGATGCGGAACGGCGAAAACCCCGATGCCTGCATCACCACCAGTTCGCTTTCGCTGCTCATCCGGTTGGTCACGGCCACCGCCGCTGCAAAGGCGGCCATGGGCAACATCGACGCGATCACCCGCGGCAGGGTGAGCACCGTCAGCTCCACCACCACCCCGGTGGATTGTCCGTCCGCGATCATCCTGTCGAACAGAAGAACCGCCCGGTTGATCCAGTAGATCGACACAAGTATCAGTGCGAAAAACCCGAACAGCACCATAAGTTGTGACAGGACGTATCTGTCGAATCTGGTCACGCGCGTGCCCCCAAAGGCGTATAACTGGCAGGATCAAGGTTACAGGATGTCGGCAGCGGGTAAAACTGCTATCTGGGCACGGCAAGGGCAAGCGGTTGCCACGCGAAACGCGCTGCACGCGAAAGGATATACGCATGGGAGCGGTCTACTTCTACCATCTGACGCGCGCACCTCTCGAGGTGACCCTGCCGATGTTGCTGTCGAAGGCGCGCGGGGCGGGTTGGCGCGTTCTGGTGCGCGGCCGCGATCCGGCGCGGATCGAATGGCTTGACGAAAAGCTGTGGCTGGGCGCCGATGACGGCTTTCTGCCCCACGGCGTCGCCGGTGGGGCGCATGACGTCGACCAGCCGGTGCTGCTTTGCGCCGATGCGCCGGACGTGGCCGCGCCCAACAACGCATCGTGCCTGATGACGGTGGACGGCGCCCCCGTCACGGCCGCCGAGGTGCAGCGCATGGACCGGGTCTGCGTGCTGTTCGACGGCAACGATGCTCAGGCGCTGGATCAGGCCCGCGCGCAATGGAAAGACCTCACCGCGGCGGGATGCGCGGCGCAATACTGGTCCGAGGACTCGGGCAAATGGGAAAAGAAGGCCGAACGCTAGACCCTGGGCGATGACCCTGTCACCGCGTCAGCACCAGCGCACCATCGGCGATTTCGATCCGTGAATAGCGTTGCAGATAGCTCATTCCCATCAGCGAGCCGGACATCTCGCCCTCGGTCACCCAGGCGCGCAGATTGGTGTCCGTGATCGGGCCGATGGACAGGCTGTCGATCCGCACCGGCGCGGTGCGCACCACGCCATTCGCGGTTTGCGCGCGGCCGTAGAATGCCATGTCGCCCGCCTCGATGCCCACCCTCCGCGCGTCCTCGCGGCTGAGCACCAGCTCGGTCGCGCCGGTATCCACGACAAAGCGGATCGGCACGCCGTTCACGTCGGCCGTGACGTAGTAGTGGCCGTCGGGCGCGCGGGGCAATTCCACCTTGCCCGCCCGCGTGTCTACCGATTGCGTCGGGCGCACGATGTCACGCAGATCGCCCCACAGACCCACCACCGCGATCGCGGCGGCGAAGATCAGCGCCCAGCTCAGCGCGTATTGCAGGGTTTTTCCCAGTGACAGGCGGTTTTGCGTGACGAACCACAGGCCGATGAACGCCAGCAGCGCCCCAAGGTAGATCAGGTTGGGAAGTTCGGTCATCGTGGCATGGCACCCTGTTTGCGGTCAGTTCATAGATCGGCGCGGGCCGGCTTGATTTCAACCGGCAAGACCGAAGGCGCGCAACCCGTCCAGCACGAACTGCACCGACAGCGCCGCAAGAAGCATGCCCAGAAGCCGCGTTATCACGTTGGTTCCGGTCCGTCCCAGCGCCCGCTCGACCAGGCCCGCCGCCAGGAACATCACGAACAGCATCGCCACCACCGCCAGCATCACGCCGACGACGATCGCCAGGCCGGCCACCCCCGGCTGCTGCCCGGCCAGCAGGATCATCGAGGCGATCGCGCCCGGTCCCGCGATCAGCGGGATCGCCAGCGGAAACACCGACGGGTCGGGTGTGTCGTCCTCGGCCTGGTCCTCGCGCCGCTTGGTGCGGCGTTCGAACAGCATGTCCAGCGCGGTCAGGAACAGCAGGATTCCCCCCGCGATGCGGAACGCCGGCATCGAGATGCCGACGAAGCCCAGGACCGCCTCGCCGAAAGCGGCGAACAGACACAGAAGGATCGCCCCCACCACACACGCGCGCAGCGCGATCGCCCGACGCTGCGCGCTGCCCATGCCCTGGGTCAGCGCGACGAAAATGGGCGTCAGGCCGATGGGGTCGATAATCACGAACAGCGTGACGAAAGCGGAAATCAGGAATGCGCTGTCCATGTCACGTGCTCCGAACCATGACGCCCATTAGCGCCGAAGGCGGGGGCGTTGTCAAAACCCCCGCGTGCGCCCTGTTCAGGCGTTTTGCCCTTCGGCGCGTTCCAGCCGGTCCTGCGCACGCAGCCACAATTCTTCGGCACGGCTCTGCGCCTCGCGCAGTTCGGCGTATTTCTTTTGCCAGACCGCCGCCTCGTCGGAACGCCCGTCCTCGTACAGGGCCGGGTCGGCCAGCTTTGCCACCAGCTTTTCGCTCATCTCGCCCAGCTTTTCGAGACGGTCCTCGCATTTGCGCAGCTCGGCGCGCAACGCCAGGATCTGGTCACGGTCGGCGCGCCTGGGGGCCTCGGACTTGCGCGCCGCAGCGGGCTTGGCCGGGGTGTCGGCCTGTAGCAGCATCCGCCGATAGGCTTCCAGATCGTCCTCGTAGGGCCGCACCGTGCCGTCCCTGACCAGCCACAGGCGGTCGGCCACCATCGACAACAGGTGCATGTCGTGACTTATCAGGATCACCGCCCCGCTATAGGCGGTCAGCGCCTCGACCAGCGCCTCGCGGCTTTCGATGTCCAGGTGGTTGGTCGGCTCGTCAAGGATCAGAAGATGCGGCGCGGCCAGCGTGGCCAGCAACAGCGACAACCGCGCCTTTTGCCCGCCGGACAGGTTGCCGACCGGCGTTTGCGCCTGCTCCGCGCCCAGGCCGAAGCCCGCCAGCCGCGCGCGCAACTTCGATTGCGCCTCTCCGGGGCATTCGCGGACCAGGTGTTGCAGCGGCGTCTCGTCAACGCGCAATTCGTCCACCTGGTGCTGCGCGAAGAACCCGATCCGAAGCTTGCCCGAATGCTGGACCTTTCCGGTCATGGCCGGCAGGCGCGCCGACAGCAGTTTCGCCAGCGTGGTTTTGCCCTGGCCGTTCTTGCCCAGCAGCGCGATGCGATCATCCTGGTCGATGCGCAGGTCGAGGTTGCGAAGCACGGTCGTGTCATCATAGCCCACGCTGACGCCCTCGGTCATCAGGATCGGCGGCGACAGTTGCTCGGGCTCGGGAAAGGTGAACACCGTGCGCGCGGCATCCTCGGGCGCGCGGATGGTTTCCATCTTCTCCAGCATCTTGACCCGGCTCTGCGCCTGCTTGGCCTTGTTGGCCTGGGCGCGGAACCGGTCGACGAACCCTTGCAGATGCGCGCGCCGCGCATCCTGCTTCTTCGCCGCCGCGGCCTGGATCGCGCGTTGCTGGGCGCGCTGGCGGGCGAATTGGTCATAGGGACCGGTGTAGTAGGTAAGCTTGCGGTTCTCCAGGTGCAGGATTCCGCCCACTGCACGGTTGAGAAGTCCGCGGTCATGGCTGACGATCAACACGGTGTGCGGATAGCGTTGCAGGTAGTTTTCCAGCCACAGCGCCCCTTCGAGGTCGAGATAGTTGGTCGGTTCGTCCAGAAGCAGCAGGTCAGGCTGCGCAAACAGCACCGCCGCCAGCGCCACGCGCATCCGCCAGCCGCCCGAGAAGGCGCTGCACGGCATGCGCTGTTCCTCGGCATCGAAGCCCAGCCCGCGCAGGATGGCGCTGGCACGGCCCTCGGCCGACCATGCGTCGATATCCGCCAGGCGGGTCTGGATCTCGGCGATGCGGGTGGCGTCGGAGGCGGTTTCGGCCTCGACCATCAGCGCTGCGCGTTCCGTGTCGGCGGCCAGCACCGTATCGATCAGCGACACCTCGTTGCCCGGCACTTCCTGCGCGACACCGCCGATACGGGCGCGCGGGGGCAAGGAAATGCTGCCACCCTCCGGATGCAACTCGCCCCGGATCAGCTTGAACAGCGTGGTCTTGCCGGTTCCGTTGCGGCCCACCAGCCCCACCTTGTGACCGGTGGGGATGGTGGCGCTGGCGCCATCGAAAAGCGGGGCACCCTCCATGGCGAAACTGAGATCGGTAATGCGTAACATGGGCGGAGCACTGAACCAGCGCCCCACCCGTGTCAATGCGGATTGATCACTTCAGGATCGTATTCAGCGCCTCGGTCGAATAGCTGCGATACGCGACGGCAGGACTGTCGGCATCGTAAAGGAAGGCGAACACGTGAAACGCGTCGTGATGCACCACCGCGCGGCAGAACCGGTCATCACCCGCGATCTCGGTCGGGCAGGTTTCCAGATCGATATGCGGGATGGCTTGCTCGAAGACCTCGTAGGTAAGGGGCATGGGAGCCAGCGGCTCGGCCGATGCCAGCTGGGGTGCGGCCACGAGGGCGGCGGCGAGGAGTGGTGTTACAGGTTTCATCGATGTGGTCCGTGTTGTTGAATGTTTCCGGCTTCCTGTCAGGTCGCTTGTCAAAAGCTGACAAAAAAGATCAGGAATGACAAGTGCTCCTTTGTCGCACCGTGCGGCGCCTTTGCTGCGGTGCCCCCTTTTCCCCGTTATCCCCCCGTGCTAAGGCCGCGCCAGTCTATTCAACCCTTCAGAGGAAACCGACAAATGCCCATCCAACGGACCTTCAGCATCATCAAGCCCGACGCGACCAAGCGTAACCTGACCGGCGCCATCAACGCCAAGCTCGAAGCCGCGGGCCTGCGCATCATCGCGCAAAAGCGCATCCAGCTGACCAAGGCGCAGGCGGGCGTGTTCTACGCCGTGCACAAGGAGCGCCCGTTCTACGATGAACTGTGCGAGTTCATGGCGTCCGAGCCGATCGTCGTTCAGGTTCTCGAAGGAGAGGATGCCATCGCCAAGAACCGCGAAGTGATGGGCGCGACGAACCCCGCCGAGGCCGCAGAAGGCACGATCCGCAAGGAGTTCGCCCTCTCGATCGGTGAAAACTCGGTTCACGGGTCCGACGCCGTGGAGACGGCGAACGAAGAGATCGCCTATTTCTTCTCCGGTCTCGAACTGGTCGGCTGATCACGCCGCACCGACGTGTTACCGACGTGAAACCGCCCCCTGACAGGGGCGGTTTTTTGCTTTCGATGACTGCATTTCTGACATGGATCAGAGCGCTGCCGCCAGTATGCGGATATAGTGTCATTGCACTGTCTGAAGGAGCCCATGCATGAAAAATTCCCCGCGCTCACCTGCGCCTGATTCCGATTCCGCCAATCCCAAGACCGACGCATTTCCCACCCCGCCATCCGACGCGGTGCGAAGCGCGTTCGAGACCGGCCGTTACCCCTATTCCCGGCGGATGGGACGCAGGGCCTACGAAGCCGAAAAGGCGCAACTGCAAGCCGAATTGCTGAAGGTACAGGCCTGGGCACAGGAGACATCCCAGAAATTCGTGCTGATGTTCGAAGGGCGTGACGCGGCTGGCAAGGGCGGGACGATCAAGCGTTTTACCGAGCACCTCAATCCGCGCTCGGCGCGCGTCGTGGCACTGAACAAGCCGTCGGAACGGGAACGGGGAGAATGGTATTTTCAGCGATACGTCGCGCATCTTCCGACCAGCGGCGAAATGGTCTTCTATGACCGGTCCTGGTACAATCGCGCCGGCGTCGAGCGGGTCATGGGCTTTTGCAGCGCGACCGAATACCTGGAATTCATGCGCCAGGCGCCCGAGTTCGAGCGTATGCTGGTCCGGTCGGGGATCCGGTTGTACAAATACTGGTTCTCCGTCACGCAAGAGGAACAGTTGCGGCGCTTCAAGAGCCGGGAAACCGATCCGCTAAAGCGGTGGAAGCTGAGCCCGGTCGACTTGGCGAGCCTTGAGAAATGGGATCAGTATACCGACGCGAAGGAGGCGATGTTCTTCTACACCGACACCGCCGATGCGCCGTGGATAATCGTCAAGTCCAAGGACAAGAAACGTGCGCGCCTCAACTGCATGAAGCACTTCCTGTCCACGCTGGACTACCCCGACAAGGATCCCGCAGTCGTGGCGCCCCCGGATCCGTTGATCGTGGGCCATGCAAGCCACGTGATCCATGCCGCCGATCAGATGATCGGCGCTGCCGTCGCGCCGGAAACGCGCCTCAGGCGCGGATAATCCGTATGCCCGGGTATGACGATTTCAGATGCTGGCGAAATCGGTAAATATCTGGGCTGCGGGACGTTCAGGGGGGCGGTTGCGCCCGGCTTGCGGCAGCGGGGTTTGCGGCTGAGTGCGGGGTGGCTGCTGTTCGGGCCGTTGCGGTGCTGTAGATCCTGTCATTGCTCTGCCTCCTCTGGCTTGCCCCCGCCCGCGCGTTCTTGTCGGCGGGCGGTTGAGTGCCAAGGATGGCAGGCAAATCTGCCGGCATCCTGCCGAAAATCAGGCTTTTTCGGCCGCGGTCACGATCACTTCGACCAGGTAATCCGGCGTTGCCAGCTTGGCTTCGCCCGCGGCGCGGGCAGGGGTCTGGCCCTCGGGCACCCATGCGTCCCAGACGGCGTTCATCTCGGCGAAGTCGCGATCCATGTCGGCCATCCAGATGATCGCCTGGAGGATATGTGCGCGATCGCTTCCTGCCTCTTCCAGAAGCTTGTCAACCTGCGCGAGGCAGTCCCGGGTCTGCCCGGCGACGGTGTCGCCGTGACCCACCTGGCCCGCCAGGTAAATGGTACCGTTATGCTTGACGATCTGGCTCATGCGCGGGCCGACGTGGTGGCGTTCGATCATGGTGCATCCTTTCGCGGTTGATCATCTCCCGTATCTGCCGCAGGGCGCCACGCGTCAAGGGCGACCCCGGATCAGGTCAGCGGCTTTCTCGGCGATCATGATGGTGGGAGCGTTGGTGTTGCCGCCGGGCAGCGTCGGCATCACCGAGGCATCGACAACGCGCAGTCCTTCAACGCCTCGCACCCGCAATTCCGGATCCACCACGGCCATCCTGTCGGTGCCCATCCGGCAGGTTCCGACCGGGTGGTAGATGGTGTCGGCGCGGGCGCGGATGTGGTCGGCCCAGTCGGCATCGGTCATGTTGTCGTGTATGCCGAACAACTCGGTGTGGCGGTAGCGGTCCATCGCCGGGGCCTGCATGATCCTGCGCATCATCTTGGCGCCACGGATCATCGTGTCCAGATCTCTTGGATCGCTCAGGTAGGCCGGATCGATCCGCGGCGGTGCGGCGGGGTCGGCAGAGTCGAGCGTCACTGTGCCGCGCGAATGGGGGTGCAGGGCGCAGACGTGGCAGGAATAACCATGGCCGCGATGCAGACTGCGGGCATGGTCCTCGACGATTGAGATCACGAAGTGAAGCTGGATGTCGGGTCGATCCAGCGCGGGATCCGTCTTCAGGAAACCGGCCCCTTCCGCGAAAGGGGTGGCGATCATCCCGGAGCCATCGCGCCGCCAGACCCGGATATGACGCCACAGGTTGCGCGCCGCTGCCAGGCCGATCCCGAAATTGTCGGTATCACGGGTTTTCCACGCCAGAATGAAGTCGAGGTGATCCTGTAGGTTGCGACCCACGCCGGGCAGGTCGTGCATCATTTCAATGCCCTGGGGGCGAATATCCTCGGGCGCGCCGATCCCTGAAAGTTGCAGGATCTGGGGCGAGTTGAAAGCCCCTCCGCAAAGCAGAACCTCGCGCCGGGCATCGATGGTGCGACGCCGGCCTCGGCGATTGTAAGCGACGCCGGTGGCGCGACCGTTCTTCAGCAGAATCCGAGTGACATGGGCGCGGGTCATGACGGTCAGGTTGGGCCGGTTCATTATCGGGTGCAGATAGGCCGCAGCGGCTGAGCAGCGCTCGCCGCGCCGTGCGGAATCGTGGAACTGGGTCACCGGATAAAGTCCGACCCCCTCGGTGTCGCCTCGGTTGAAATCGTCACGTCTGGGGTGCTGCAACTGGCCGGCAGCCTCGACGAAGGCGTGCGTCAGGGGGCGGGGGCTGTATTGCGCGGTGACATGAAGCGGGCCATCGCCACCGTGGAAATCGTCGCCCCCTGCGGCGTTGTTCTGGGCGCGTCTGAAATAGGGTAGCACGCCGTCCCAGTCCCAACCGGTGCAGCCCATGGCAGCCCAGCCATCGTAGTCGGCCCGGTGGCCGCGGATATACAGCATCGCGTTGATCGCGCTGGACCCGCCCAAGCCCTTGCCCCGGGGCTGGTAACCACGCCGGCCGCCGAGGCCGGATTGGGGGATCGTCTCGAAGGCCCAGTTGCCCAGTCTGGGTCGGCCGGGAAGGACGGCAACAACGGCCGCAGGTGCGCGCACGAGCAGCGAGCGCCCCTCGCCGCCTGCCTCGAGGAGGCAAACGGTGGTGTCTGGATCCTCCGTCAGGCGGGCGGCCAGGACGCAGCCGGCGGAGCCGCCGCCTATGATGATGTAATCGTAGCTCATGATCTGCTTTCACTGTGTAACGCGCAGTACGAGGCGTTGATTTTCAATAAGAAACCCCCTTCCCCATGAAAACCGCACTGCGCGAGGCCATAGATGAGGGCTATTGTCACTATCTTCGGTATTTATTTGCATGATGGTCCCGGCTGAGCTTTATCCTCGGAAGGCGGGCGGCACTCGGCGCGTGCGCCCGGTGACGCGATTTTCAACGCAGGTGAAAGACCCCAATGACCAGCCAGCCCCCGTCGAACCTGTTCTCTCTGACCGATATCGCGCGTCCGATGCTGGACCGGGCGGAAGGCATATACCTGTATGACACCGAGGGGCGGCGATACCTTGACGGGTCCAGCGGCGCGATGGTCAGCAATATCGGCCATTCCAACCCCAATGTTCTGGCCGCGATGCGCGCGCAGATGGATCGCGCGACATTCGGATACCGCCTGCACTTCCGCAACCAGCCGTCCGAGGATCTGGCGTGCCGCACGGCGCAGAGGATGCCCGGCGATCTGGAGCGCGTGTTTTTCGTCTCGGGCGGGTCCGAAGCGGTGGAAAGTGCGATCAAGCTGGCCCGGCAGTACGCGCTCGCGCAGGGTGAGGCGGGGCGCTCGAAGGTAATATCGCGGTTCCCGTCCTATCATGGGTGCACCCTGGGTGCGCTGGCGCTGACCGGGTATGCGCCGCTGAGCGATCCGTTCACGCCGATGATGCGCGAGATGCCGAAAATTCCTGCACCCACCTGCTATCTTGACCGCGACAACCTGACCGATGAAGAGCGCGGCCTGAAATATGCCGAGATGCTGCGCGACGAAATACTGGCGCAGGGGGCCGACAGCGTGCTGGCCTTCCTGATGGAGCCTGTTGGCGGTGCTTCGACGGGGGCCCTGGTGGCGCCTGACAGCTATTACGCGCGTATTCGCGAGATCTGCGATGAATTCGGTATCCTTCTGATCTATGACGAGGTGATGAGCGGTGTCGGACGCACCGGCACATTCGTCGCGTCGGAACATTGGGGAATCCTACCCGATATCGTGACCCTGTCAAAAGGGTTCGCGGCCGGATACGCGCCGCTCGGCGCGGTCGTGGCGCGGGGCGTGATCGTGGATGCGGTGACCGGCGCGGGCGGCTTTGCCAACGGGTTTACCTATGCGGGCAATCCGCTCGCCTGCGCCGCCGGTCTGGCAGTGTTGGAAGAGATCGAGCGTACCGGTCTGATCGACAACGCCGCC
>JAABTI010000063.1 GCA_011389955.1 Paracoccaceae bacterium
GCGCGCCAGTCCGTGACAATAGGCCAGCGGCTGGATCGTGCCCGCACGCGGGTTCCAAAGCGCCCCGTGAAACGCATTCGATCCGGTCCGCCTGCGTGCCTCCTGCGCGTCCAGCAGCGTCAGCGCCGCACCCGAGGCGTTGCCCTGGCGATGCCGGTCCTTCAACTCGTTCATAGCGCTCGGCGCATGCGCCAGGTGCAGGGTGCCGTTCCGGGTTGCCTCGCACGAAATAGCCTCCCGTTCGATCAGTTCGAACACGCGGTCCGGACCCGTCGAAAGCGCATCGATCAGGCGCTGACCGGCAGCATCGCCCATCTGCTCCCGGATGGTTTCCGGTGGCAGCCAAAGGCCGGCATTTACCAACCCGACATTGCGGCCCGAGCCACCATGGCCGATGGTCTTGGCCTCCAGCACGACAACCGATGCCCCCATGCGCGCTGCCTCAAGCGCGGCGGCGCATCCGGTAAATCCGCCGCCGACGATCACGAGATCGGCAGTCAGGTCGTCTTCCAGGGGGGCCGTCTGAGCCCTTTCGGCCAGGCTGCGCGCCCAAAGCCCTGTTTCACCATCAGATATCAAACTTGATCCCCTGCGCCAGCGGTAGCTCACGCGAATAGTTTATCGTGTTGGTCTGACGGCGCATATAGCCTTTCCAGGCGTCCGATCCGCTTTCACGCCCGCCGCCGGTGTCCTTTTCACCACCAAAGGCACCACCGATCTCGGCGCCGGAGGGGCCAATATTGACGTTGGCGATACCGCAATCGGATCCAACCGCCGACAGGAAATGCTCCGTCTCGCGCATGTCGGTCGAAAAGATGCACGACGAAAGGCCCTGCGGCACCGCATTCTGCACTGCGATGGCATCGTCCAGATCGCGGTATTTCATCACGTAAAGGATCGGCGCAAAGGTTTCGTGATGCACGATTTCGCTTTGGTCCGGCATCTCCACGATAGCTGGACGGACATAGGCCGCATCAGGGTGACTATCGCTTAGTATCCGGCCGCCGCCGTGGACTACCCCACCCTCGACCCGAGCCTGCTCGAGTGCGCGTTCCATGGCTGTCATCGCTTCCATGTCGATCAATGGGCCGACCAGAGTGCCATCGGCCAGCGGATCGCCAATGGGCAGGCCATCGTAAGCATTCATCAACCGCGGGACCAGCGCGTCATAGACATCCTCGTGCACCATCACCCGGCGCAGCGAGGTGCATCGCTGCCCGGCGGTGCCCACGGCTGAAAACACGATTGCCCTGAGCGCCATTTCCAGATCGGCCGATGGCGCCACGATCATCGCGTTGTTGCCGCCCAGTTCCAGGATCGTCCGGCCAAGGCGCGGCGACATGCTGGCGGCGACGGCGCGCCCCATCGGCACCGATCCGGTGGCCGATACGATGGCGACCTTCGGATTGGCGGTCATCGCCTCGCCTAGGTCACGATCGCCGACCAGTACCTGCGTCAGACCTTCGGGCGCATCGGCGCCGAATGCATCTTGCACGCGCTCGCATACCCTCTGTACTGCCAGCGCGGTCAGCGGTGATTTTTCGGACGGCTTCCAGATCACCGGATCGCCGCAAACCAGCGCCAGCGCGGCGTTCCACGACCACGGCGCAACGGGGAAGTTGAAGGCGGTAATCACCCCGCAAGCACCCATTGGGTGCCAACTCTCTCGCATGGCGTGGCCAGGGCGTTCCGACGCTATGGTCAGGCCATACAACTGCCGCGACAGACCGACGGCAAAGTCGCAGATGTCGATCATCTCCTGCACCTCGCCAAGCCCCTCCTGCAGGATCTTGCCGCACTCCAAAGACACCAGCGCACCAAGCGCGTCCTTCTGGCGGCGCAACTCCTCGCCCAGCAGGCGCACGAATTCTCCCCGGCGGGGCGCAGGCACCTTGCGCCACTCCAGAAAGGCCCGGTGCGCGCGGTCGATCATGGCGCCCGCGTCGGCCACCGTGTGAGTCTTGAGTCGCGCGATTTCCGAACCGTCCACCGGCGTGAAAACCCGCAAGTCGCCGCCAGTCAGGTCATCGTCGGTCAGGGCTGCGTCGGCAAGTATCTCGCTATGAGACATGTCATTCTCCTTAAGTTACGAGGCCGCGCTGTTCGTCCAATCCCATGGACACAAGCAACGGCTGTTGCTTTTGCAGATGCTTGAAGGCGTCCTTGTCCGCCATGCCCTTCCAACCGGCCAATATCAGGGACTGCGCCACAGCGCCCCCCAGGGTCGTACCCGGTCCGGTGACGATGAAAAGATCGGGAGCGAATTCGCGGGCGGCCACCGTGATGGCGCGGGTGAAATCGTAGGGCTCCACGACCTGCGTGCCCAACGTGTATTCCCTCAGGTCGGCAAGATTGGACGCCCCGGGCCACCAGACCGCACCGCGCCCGTCGATCAGGGGCAGTGCAGGTTGCCGGAACAGATCCTGTGGCAACCTTTCGTAACCGCGTTCGGCCACTGGCGCCTGTAACGCGGTATGGAAGGCCGCGTGGTTGGCCAGCCGCATCGGAAACCGCTCCCGTAGAGAGTCCGCCGAGTCCTCGAATGCGCGCAGGCCGGCCTCATTCCCGGCAAGCACCAGCATACCGCCAAGGTCAATGGACAAGCCGAGGGCATGGTCGGGCTTCCGGTCTATCCGGGCCACCAGCGCCATGAGTGCCGCACGCCGATCCGGCCGCGGGATCCAGTCATCGTCCAACCATGGATAAATCAACTGGCCACCGATAAGGGCCTCGTGCATCAGCGTGCCCATGGTGTTGGTGACGCGAAACCCGTTCTCCGACGACGCCGCCCCACCACAGGCCAACGCCGAATACCAACCCATCGAATTGCCGGTGACGGCAAGGATCTCGATCTCGTCCCGGTTTATCGACAGGAAATCGCCGTAAGTCGCGGCATAGATCAGGCCCGAGGCATTGTCGCCCCGGCTGTGTTTCGACAGCGAAAAACGCGCCGCACCGTCAAGCTCGGAAAGCGGCTCCTGCCCCATTTCGCGGCGCATGTCATCAAGGCGCGACAAAAGCGCGGGATCGGGAAAATTCCGTCCGAGATATCCCAGCTCGGTCGCGTTGTAGGTGCCCCGTCCCGGACAGATGACAACAGCGGTGTTCATACGTCTTCCTTCGCCAGCTTCAGCGCCGCGGCGGCAATGCTGTCTTTCGATGGCATCGTCGCGCCATAAGCAGGACCAGTGGCGATGAAGCTGTCCTCGGCGGTCAGCCGTGACAGGGCCGCCCCGGTCGTCTCTGTGAAATGCGCCATCAGCGCCTCTGCCACTCCGCCCGAATGGCGGGTCTCGTCCACGACGAGAATTCGCGCGCACCCCTCGACCGCCGCGTTCAGCGCCTCCTTGGGCAGCGGCGAGAGCCATCTGGTATCGACGATCCGCGTCCGAATCCCGGCCCTTTCGATCTGGGGCAGCGCCTGTTGCGACAGGTAAGCGCCGTTGCCGAATGTGACGATGGCCAGGTCGCTGCCGCCGCCGTGCACGCCCACCTCGCCCAACGGGATCACCTCCGACGGGTCCGGATAGCGGCACATCCACTGCCCGTCTCCCGGTTCGTGCAGATCGCGCATGGGATAAAGCGCGATCGGCTCCACAAAAGCGACCACACGCTGCTCCTCGCGTGCCAACCGCACGCATTCACGCAGCATCCGCACCGCATCCGCGCCGTTCGACGGCACCGCAAGGATCACCGCTGGAATGTCGCGCAGCACAGCCAGCGAGTTGTCGTTGTGAAAATGACCGCCGAAACCCTTCTGATAGCCAAGCCCGGCAATCCGCATCACCATCGGATTGGTGTATTGACCGTTCGAGAAGAACGGCAATGTCGCCGCCTCCCCCCTGATTTGATCCTCGGCATTATGCAGGTAGGCCAGGAACTGGATCTCCGGCATGGGGACAAAACCGTTCTGCGCCATGCCGATGGCCAGCCCGAGGATGGATTGCTCGTCCAGAAGCGTATCGATCATGCGGTCGGGGCCGAACCGCTGATGGAGTTTCTGGGTCACCCCGTAGACGCCGCCCTTGCGGCCCACATCCTCGCCCATCATGACGATCTCGGGATGCATCAGCATCATGTCGGTCAGTGCCCAGTTGATGAGTCGCGACATGATCTGCGGCTCGTTCATCGCTTTGATGTCGCCGCCGAATACAGCAGCGCGGGTCTCCTGCGCGGGTCCGTTGGTGGGTTGGCAGGCGCGCGGCGGCGGTATCAGGCTTGCCATCACATCCTGCGCGGTCCGCAGGCGCGGACGCGTGGCGGCTTCGTCACCCACCTGCTCGACCCGGTCGTTGGTGCTTTCATAGATGCTAAGTGCCACCTGCGGCTCCAGCGCCCCCGCTTCGGATAGCAACCGCACGGAATGCAGCAACGGATCGTTGGCTTCGTCCGCCTCCACCTCGGCTTTGGCCAGATAAGAGGTGGCGACATCCGCGCCCGCATGACCGTAAAGCCGCACCGTACGGATATGCAAGAAAGCAGGCTTCTTGCGTTGGCGGACGTAATCGGCAGCCGCGCGCGCCGTGGCATATGTCTCGTAGATATCAAGACCGTCGCAAGCGAAGTACTTGATGCCGGGACGGGTCGCGAAATTGGCTGCGATCCACCCCTTGGGCGTTTTTGTCGAGATGCCGATCCCATTGTCCTCGCAGCAGAACAACAGCGGTAGCGGCACGGACTGGTACGCGGTCCAACCGGCGGCATTGAACGCCCCCTGCGCAGTGGAGTGGTTGGCCGAGGCATCGCCAAAGCTGCAAAAGACTATGCCATCGTCGGGCAGGGTCGCATGCTCCGGCCGCCTGCGCCGCGCCGCGCCGATGGCATAGGCCGTGCCAACGGCTTTAGGCAGATGGCTGGCGATGGTCGAGGTCTGCGGCGGAATATTCAACGCCTTGGATCCCAGCACCTTGTGCCGCCCCCCTGAAATCGGATCTTCCGAGGAACACGCGAACGATAGCAGCATGTCCCACGTTATCGACTGCCCCGGAACCTGCTCTGCGCGCTGGATCTGAAAGGCTGCATCGCGGTAATGCAGAAATGCCATGTCCGTGGGCCGCAACGCAGCGGCCAGGGCGGCCATTCCCTCGTGCCCCGACGATCCAATGGTATAGAACCCTTGCCCGGCGGCCTGCATGGCACGGCTCTTGCGGTCAAGCGCCCGCGACAAGCACCCGGAACGGTAGATCCCCACCGCCAGCTCCGGCTCCAGTGGCCCTGAAGGCGCGGCTCCGGCAGGCAAGTCGCCCGCTTCGACCCGCTCAAGAAAGTTGGTGTGAACGATCTTTGCGCGATCCATGAAATACTCCTCAGTTCCTCGCAGGCAGAACGCGCTGCAGCGGCGTGACGGGGGCGGCGACAATGCAGCTACGTGGCATCGATCAGCTCCCGTTCACGAATTCGGATACTCGTTCGATGCCCGCGTCAAGGTTGACATCGCCATAGGCAAGAGACAGCCGCAAACACCCGCAAGCGCCGCCTCGTGTGCGGCGCCGACCTCCCGGGCCGGCGTGGGGAAATCCGGCTCTCCGGTAGATCCTGCGATCACGTCCTTTCCCGGGGCGCGCGGCGTAGTGGCGCGCTGGCTCAACGGGACGATCTGCGACAGTTCGGGCAATGCAATCCGTGCAGCGCTACGCAATTTCTCTGGATTGGTCATCCGGCCCCTGAGATCATGACTTCTGCCCCTGTTCTAACAGTTTTCACTCCCGCGAAATAACGATATTAAATCGCACACACTGGAGGAAAACTCACATGATAGCTCCTCGTCGCTTTCTTCCTTCCATCAGCTCGCTTCTGGCGCTGGAAGCAGTGGACCGGCTCGGAACGGCCACGGCGGCGGCCGATGAATTGTCCCTGACCCATTCCGCAGTCAGCCGACAGCTCAAGGTTCTGGAAGAGCAACTCGCCGTCAGGCTGCTGGTCCGCGACGGCAAGCGGTTGCAACTGACCCCCGCAGGTGCCGCCTATGCCCAATCCGTCCGCACGATCCTCAGCGACCTCGCGCGCGAAAGCCTGAAGGTCAAGGCGACCGGTTCACGCGACAGCCTCAACCTTGCCATTCTTCCGGCTTTCGGGATGTATTGGCTCAACCCACGCCTGCGCACCTTCTGCGATACCTACCCGGAAATACTCGTGAATCAGATAAGCCGCGTCGCACCCTTCGATTTCGGGCGCGAGAATTTCGACGCGGCGCTGCATTTCGGCGCGCGGGATTGGGCCGGAGTTGATTACCTCCCCTTGGCCGAGGAGCGCGTCCGTGCCGTCTGTGCCCCCGGTTTCGCCGAAGACCTGCCCGTTAGCCCGCAACGGTTGCTCACGATGCCACTTCTGCACCTGGAAAGTCGCTCGGGCGCATGGGAGCAATGGTTTCACCAACACGGGTGCGACGCCCATCACCTGCGCGGCATGCTCTTCGATCAGTTCGCAAACATGGTCGAAGCGGCCGCGGCAGGATTCGGCGCCGTCCTGCTGCCAGACTTCCTTGCAAGCAAAGAACTCGAAGCCGGTCGCCTGGTGCCCGCCAGTTCAGGATACATGCACGCGGGGGGAACCTATTACCTGATCTGGCCCAAATCCACGAACCCCAGCGCGGCTCTGGTGCGGCTGATCGATTGGCTTTCGTGCCAGTCGGACCTGCCGGACCGCGACAAACCGGCGCGCCGGGAATGAACCGCATGACATCGGCTCGAACGGCACCTTGCGTGAAAAGGGCCACCCGATTGGATGGCCCTTTTCCTGTCTGCATCGTATCACTAGAGCTCAGTTCAGCGCCTTGTCGGTGATCACATGCGTCCAGGCGCCTTCCGGCTCCATGGTGATGACCGGGTTCTCGCCCCCCGACAGAAGCGATTGGACCGTCCGCTCGTAGTCGGCAGGATCGAGAGCACCGTTGCTCCCCTCGGTCAGCTTGGCGATCTCGCCCATCATGCGCTTCTGATGCTTCGCGGTCTGAGCACCGGATGCATCATTCTCCAGAACGATTTCGGCTGCGGCATCGGGGTTTTCCTCGGCCCATTTCCAGCCTTCCATAGATGCCCGCACGAAGCGAACCATCTTGTCCACGAATTCGGGATCCTCAAGGTTCTCTTCGAGCACGTAAAGACCATCCTCGAGCGTCGCGACGCCCTGATCCTCGTACTTGAACACCACCAGGTCATCAGGGGTGAAACCCGCGTCGATCACCTGCCAGTATTCGTTGTAGGTCATCGTCGAAATGCACGCGGCCTGATTCTGGATCAGCGGATCGACGTTGAAACCCTGCTTGAGGACGGTAACGCCTTCGGGCGAGCCGTCCGTCGGGATGTCCAGCTTGCTCATCCAGCTCAGGAACGGGAACTCGTTGCCGAAGAACCATACGCCCAGCGTCTTGCCGCGCAGGTCTTCGGTGGTTTCCACGCCGGCATCCTTGCGGCAGGTCAGCATCATGCCGGACGACTTGAACGGCTGCGCGATATTGACCAGCGGCAAGCCCTTTTCACGCGCGGCCAACGCGGCGGGCATCCAATCGACCATGACGTCGGCGCCGCCACCGGCGATAACCTGGGTCGGAGCGATGTCCGGCCCACCCGGCTTGATCGTCACATCCAGGTCCTCGTCGGCATAAAAGCCCTTTTCCTTGGCAACGTAGTAGCCGGCGAACTGGGCCTGCGTGACCCATTTGAGTTGGAGCGTCACGTCATCGGCCGCCTGGGCCAGCGATGCGCTCATCATGGCAGCGGCCCCAATCGCCGCCCCGGTCAGGGATCTTGTGATGTTTCTCATTGTCATACTCTCCTTGTTGAACTGTGGTGTTATTGTTTTCTCAGCCTCGTTGCGACGGGTGCCAGAAGGTCAATGCCTTTTCCAGCAAGGCCACCCCGCCATAAAACGCCGACCCCGCGATCGCGGCGACGACAATCTCGGCCCACACCAGATCGAGCGCGAGTTGCCCGACCGAAGTGGATATCCGAAATCCCATCCCCTTGACAGGGGAACCAAAGAATTCGGCCACGATAGCACCGATCAGCGCCAGTGTGCTGGCGATCTTCAGCCCATTGAACATGAACGGCATGGCCGCCGGCAGCCGCAGCTTGAACAATGTCTGCCAATAGCCCGCCGCGTAGGTTCGCATCAGGTCCCGCTGCATCGCGCCGGTCGATTGCAGGCCCTGCACGGTGTTCACCAGCATCGGAAAGAACACCATCACGACCACGACAGCCGCCTTCGACTGCCAGTCGAAGCCGAACCACATGACCATGATCGGCGCCATCCCGATGATCGGCAGCGCCGCCACGAAATTGCCAACCGGCAACAACCCGCGCTGAAGGAACGGAAATCGGTCGATCGCAACCGCAATCAGAACCGCCGCGCCGCAACCGATGGCATAGCCACTCAGCGCGCCCTTTATCACGGTCTGCACGAAATCCGTCCACAGCAGACCGGTCGAGGCAGCGAACCGTTCCGCGATCATAGAGGGCGGCGGCAACAGCACCGGCGAGATATCGAACCCCCGCACCAAGCTCTCCCAGATCAGGACCAGCGTGATGCCGAAGATTACCGGCACTGCCAGACGCGTCACCCGTGTCTTGGGCCTGCGGGCAAGACGGACGTTGATCTGCCATCCGACAAACCAGGCGACGAGTCCGAAAACGATCCATCCCATCACGACAATCCCATTCGTTTGAGTGTGGCACGCTGCACCGCCCCGATCGTCGCGACCAGCAATGCCGCCAGAACCGCTGCCATGATCAGCGCGCTCCAGATCTGGATCGTCTGGCCATAATAGCTGCCAGCCAACAGTCGTGCGCCCAGGCCAGCTACCGCGCCGGTGGGCAGCTCACCCACGATGGCGCCGACCAGCGACGCCGCCACACCGACCTTGAGCGACGTGAATAGATACGGCATCGACGATGGCAACCGCAGCCGCCAGAATGTTTGCGTCGGGCTGGCATTCCATGTGCGCATCTGGTCCAGCTGCATCTGGTCAGGGCTGCGCAACCCCTTGACCATGCCGACCACCACGGGAAAGAACGACAGGTACATCGAGATGATCGCCTTGGGCAGAAGCCCCGATATCCCGATTGCGTTCAGCACCACGATGATCATCGGTGCCAGCGCCAGGATCGGGATCGTCTGCGAAGCGATGACCCAGGGCATCACGCTCATGTCCATCGTCCGGTTATAGACGATGCCGATCGCCAGCGCTATGCCCAGCCCCGTGCCCAGCACGAAGCCCAGCAACGTCGACGACAGCGTGATCCAGCTATGATATACCAACGAGCGCTTGGACGTGATCCGTTTGTCTATCGTCGTGTCCCAGATTTCTGTCGCCACCTGGTGCGGCGCGGGCAGCTTGGGCTTGTCCTGGCTCCATGTGTCGGCCACCATCTCGGCAAAGCTCAACTCCTTGTCCAGACGGCCGGCCTTGTCATAGGCCCAGTCGGAATTCAGCCAGATCGCGCCCAGGTACCAAAAAGCGAATATCGCGACGACAACGGTGAGGATGGGAAGAAGGCTCCGCATCATTGCCCCCCCCGCCTGCGCCCACGAGCCGGGGCCTCTCGCTCGACTTCCAAGTTCCGGGTCAGGCCCGGAACGCACGACACGGCGTTTTCAAACCTCATAGCTGTGCCCCGCGCGCAGGCCATCGCGCACCCGGTGCGCAACCTCGATGAATTCGGGCGTGTCACGGATATCCAGCGGTCGTTCCCTTGGCAGGGGGCTTTCGATCACGTCGCTGATCCGACCCGGCCGTGGTGACATCACGACGATCCGCGTGCTGAGATAAACCGCCTCCGGAATCGAGTGCGTGACGAAGCAAATCGTCTTGTTTGTCCGCTCCCACAGCTTCAGCAACTGCTCGTTGAGGTGATCGCGCACGATCTCGTCCAACGCGCCGAACGGCTCATCCATCAGTAGCAGATCGGCGTCGAAGGCCAGTGCCCGCGCGATCGACGCGCGCTGCTGCATACCACCCGACAATTGCCAGGGATATTTCTTCTCGAACCCTTCCAGTTCCACCAGTTCGAGCACCCGCTGGATGCGCCTGCTCTGCTCCGCCTTGTCATAGCCCATGATTTCCAGAGGCAGGCTGATATTGCCCGCGATGGTGCGCCATGGATATAGCCCCGCTGCCTGGAAGACATACCCGTAGGCGCGGGCGCGCCGGGCTTCTGCCGGCGTGGTTCCATTCACGCTTATCGTGCCGCTGGTTGGGTGCTCCAGGTCCGCCATCGCCCTGAGCAACGTCGTCTTGCCACAGCCCGACGGGCCGATGAAGCTGACGAAATCCCCCTTGGCAATATCAAGCGACACGTCCTTGAGTGCGTGTACCGGGCCATCGCCGGTCTGGAACGTCAGCGACAGATCCTTGGCGCTGATCACTGTATCGGTCTTCAAAATCTGTCTCTCCCGCTGGCCGGTATTTGTCATTATTGGCTGGCTGCGGG
>JAABTI010000064.1 GCA_011389955.1 Paracoccaceae bacterium
TTGACCTCGGACAGGTGGAGGGTGATGCCCATGTCGGACAGTCGGCGGTTGATTTCCTCGAGGCTTTCCAGCGCGGACATGTCGATTTCGTTCACGGCCGAACACATCAGCACGACATTGCGGATCGGCTCTTCGCGCGCGACACGGTCGTAAATGTAATCCTCCAGGAACCGGGCATTGGCAAAATACAGGCTTTCATCGATCCGCAGGGTCACCAGCGTCGGGTCGGTTTCGACCTTGTGGCGCAGGATGTTGCGGAAATGCTGCGTGCCGGGGACAAGACCGACCTCGGCCACATGGGGGCGCGATGTCTTGTACAGGAACAGGCCGACCGACAGGATCACGCCTGCCGACACGCCGGTTTCAACACCGAAGCCCAGCGTCAGCGCGATCGTGGCGGCGACGGCGGCGAAATCCACCCGCGAATAGCGCCAGGTGCGTCCCAGGATCGAGAAATCCACCAAGCTGAGCACGGCGACGATGATCGTCGCCGCCAGCGTCGCCTTGGGCAGGAAATACAACAGCGGGGTCAGCAACAGCGCCGCCAGCAGGATACCAATGGCGGTGAAGGCCCCGGCGGCGGGCGTTTCGGCGCCCGCGTCGAAATTGACGACCGAGCGGGCGAACCCGCCAGTGACCGGATAACCGCCCGTGAAGCTGGCCGCGATGTTGGCGGTGCCGAGGCCGACGAGTTCCTGGTCGGGAACGATGCGCTGGCGCTTCTTCGCGGCGAGCGTTTGCGCGACCGACACCGATTCCACGAAACCGATGATCGAGATCAGCAGCGCCGACATGAACAGCGATGACCACAGGTCGGCATCGAAGGCCGGCAGGGTCAGCGGCGGCAGGCCCATCGGCACGTCGCCCACGATGGCGACACCACGGTCGTTCAGGCCCAGCGACCAGACCGCAAGCGTAGTGACAGCCACCGCGCCGACCGGGCCGGCCTTGGTCATGATGTCGGTGCTGCGCGCGCCGAAACCGATGCGCAAAAGCAGCGGCTTGAGCCCCTTGCGCACCCAGAACAGGAACGCGGTGGCGGCCACCCCTATCACGACGGTGATCGGGTTCGTGTCTGCCGCGCCCTGGAGCAGCGAGCGCAGCAGCGTCGGCAGGGAGTGGCCTTGCGCCTCGACCCCGAGGATATGCTTGAGCTGGCTGGTGGCGATCAGGACACCCGAGGCGGTGATGAAACCGGCGATCACCGGATGGCTGAGGAAATTGGCGACAAAGCCCAGGCGCAACACCCCCATGACCGTCAGGATGGCCCCGGAAATCAGCGCCAGCGTGCCCGCCGCCACGGCGATCTGCGCCGGGTCCGTCAGGCCCAGGTTACCCACCGCCGCCGCCGTCATGAGTGACACCACCGCCACCGGCCCGACCGCCAGTGCCCGGCTGGTGCCGAACACCGCGTAGGCCACCAACGGCAGGATCGAGGCATAAAGCCCCATCTCGGCCGGCAGTCCAGCCAGCAACGCGTAGGCCAGCGATTGCGGGATCAGCATGATCGTCACGATCACCGCCGCGATGGTATCCGATGTCAGGGTTTCGCGATCGTATCCCTGGCTCCATTGCAGGATCGGCAGGTGACGCGCGAGGCGGGCGCGATCGGGAAGGGGCGATTTCATGTCAGTGTCCTTGGCCGGGGTAACTAGAGGCGGACGAAACGGGCACCGGGCCTAGCGTGCGGAAACCTTTTCGGGTTTGGCCAGCCATTCACGGCCACGCAGCATCGCCTTCCAGTAGACCGGCGGCAAGAGCTGTTCCTTGAGCCACCAGGCCGCGCGCGTGGGTTTGGTGCCGTCGATCACCCATCTGGGAAAACTGGGCAGCAGCGCACCGCCATAGCCGAACTCGGCCAACACGATCTTGCCGCGCTCTACCGTCAACGGGCAGGAGCCGTAACCGTTATAGATCGCGGTGGGGGATTTTCCGTCGATGTCGTCGGCCAGGTTCTGCGCCACGACGGGTGCTTGCATCCGGGCTGCGGCGGCGGTCTTTGCGTTGGGGGCGTTGGCCACGTCGCCGAGCGACCAGATATTGTCATACCGCGCATGGCGCAGCGTCGACTGGTCCACATCCACCCAACCGGCGGCGGCGTCGGCCAGCGGCGAGACGCGAATGAAATCGGGGGCGCATTGCGGCGGGGTGACATGCATCATGTCGAACTCGACAGTGACCGATTCGGGCTCGGCGTCGGGCTTTTTCACCTCGAACGTGGCGGTTTGCGCCGGCCCGTCCACGGCGACGAGATTGTGGAAGAAATCAAGCTGCACGCCATACTTCTCGATGTATTTCTCCAGCGCGGGCACGTAATCCCTGACCCCGAACAACACCCCGCCGGCGTTCATGAAATGGACGTCCATATCGGCAAGCGCACCCTGGCGGAGCCAATGGTCGCACGACAGGTACATCGCCTTTTGCGGTGCGCCGGCGCATTTGATCGGCATCGGCGGCTGAGTGAACAGCGCGCGACCCTTTTTCAGGCCCTTGACCAGTTCCCATGTATAGGGGGCCAGATCGTAGCGATAGTTGCTGGTGACGCCGTTGCGGCCCAGCGTTTCGACAAGCCCGTCAACGGCGTGCCAATCGAGCTTGAGCCCCGGGCAGACGATCAGGCGGTCATATTTCACCACGCGACAACCATCGAGGATGACGGCGTTGTTATCGGGCTCGAACGCGGCGACGGCGGATTTGATCCAATGCACGCCCTTGGGGATCAGGCTACCCATCGTCTTGGCGGTCGTTTGCGCGTCGAACACGCCGCCGCCAACCATGGTCCAGCCGGGCTGGTAGTAGTGCACATCGGCGGGGTCCAGGATGGCGATATCCAGCTCGGGCTTGCGCGCGCGCAAGCTGGAAGCGGCGGCGATGCCCGCCGCGCCGCCGCCGACGATCACCACGTCAAAGCGCGCATCGCCGGTATCTGTCGGGGTTTTGCCGCCATTGGCGATGCGCCGGGCGACACCGGTCATGTCGTAGCCGGCGGCCTGTGTCGCGGCGAGGATTTCCGGCACCGGGCGGCTGGCCGCGGCCGAAAGCGACCACAGCGTGGCAGAGCGCGTTCCGCTGCGGCAATAGGCCAGCACCGGGCCGGGCAGGTCGCGCAGGGCGGCGTCGAAGGCAACGGCATCGTCATCGGACACCTTGCCCGACACCACCGGCACATAGCGCGCCTCCAGCCCGGCATCGCGTGCGGCGGCAGCGATTTCGTCGAAGCCGGGTTGATCGGCGCCTTCACCGTCGGGCCGGTTGCATATGATCGCACGATAGCCTTGCGCGGCCAGGTCGGCAACGTCATCGGGGTAAATTTGCGGGGCGACGGCGAGCGCGTCTGAAATTTTCCGGGGGTCCATGCGCATCCTTTCGGTCTGGGTGGCTTGCGGGGCCGCCCGATGATTGCGATCGAATATCGATAACGCATTAAGTAGTTTGAATATGAAAATCAACCCACGATGATCCGGCAGGTTGCCGCAACCCGCACGTCGCCCGTTCAGCGCGCGATCGTCAACGGCGGATCGAGCGGCGCCTCGTGAAGGTTGGGGGTGGGGCCGATCCTGTCGATCACGGCAAACAGGCCGGGCGCATGCAACGGCGTCAACACCCCGTGCCACGTGCCGCGCAACAGGTTGATTCCCTGCCCCGGCGCGGCGATGAACGCCCGCACCGGGCCGGGCGCACCATCCGCGTCGGGTGCAACCGTAATCAGCCATTCGACCTGCGCCATGGGGATGAACGCCTGCACGCCGTCGGGATGGCGTTCCAGCAGGTCAAGCGTATAGGGCAACCGCCGGGGCGTGGCGCGAAAGATCGAGATTCCGGCGCGCCCGTCCGGTCCGAAATCAAGCCGCGCGCGATCGTGCCAGCGCCCGCACGCCCCCGCGTTTATCAGCATATCGGGCTCGCCCGCGGCATCTAGCACATCGCCGAAAGGCGCGAAGGCGTCTGCGGTCAGCTGTTCGGTCTTGATGACGGGCATGAACGATCCTTGCGAAAAGCAGCGGAAAAGAGTCACAGGGCGAGCGACGGATGGCGGTTCACATCCTTGTACAGAAGATAGCGGAACGGGCCGTCTCCGGTGGCAATACAGGCCTGGGGACAAAAGGCGCGCAGCCACATGAAATCCCCCGCACCGACGCTGACCCAATCGGTGTTGAGCAGGTAACGCGCGGTGCCTTCCAGCACGTATAGGCCGTGTTCCATCACGTGGGTTTCGGCAAATGGGATACGCCCACCCGGCTGGAACGTCACGATGTTCACGTGCATGTCATGGCGGGTATCGGCGGGATCGACAAAGCGGGAAGTCGCCCAGCGATCGGTGCCCGGCATCGGCGTGGGCGTGACGGCCTGGTCCGATGTGAGCAGCACGGGCGGCGGCGGCAGGTCCGGCGCGGGCGCATAGCGTTTGCGAATCCAGTGAAACCGTGCCGGGGTGTCGGTCATGTTCCGCAGATGCCAGCGTGCCGTGTGAGGCAGGTAGGCATAGCCGCCGGCGGGCATATCATGGCGCGCGCCATCAATGGTCAGCCGCAGGGTACCGGATGCGACGAACAGAACCGCCTGCGCCTGCGCGTCAGGCTCCGGGATGTCGGAGCCGCCGCCGGGGGCCAGCTCCACCGCGTATTGCGCGAAGGTTTCTGCAAAGCCGCTGAGCGGACGGGCGAGAATCCAGGCGCGCGCATCGCGCCAGCCGGGCAGGTTGGAGGTGGTGATGTCGCGCATCGTGCCCGCGGGCAGGACGGCATAGGCATCGGTGAACACCGCTTCGCTATCGGCGGGCTGCTGATCCTGATCGGGCAGACCGCCGGCGGGAAAGGCATAGGCGGTCATGGCATCTCCTCCAGGCGCAGACGGGCGATGCGTTCGACCTGTGTGCAGGCCTCGGCAAACTCGGTTTCGGTATCATTGGCAAGGCGGCGCTCGAAAGCGGCGAGGATACCGGCCTTGTCATGATCGCGCACCGCGATGATGAAGGGAAAGCCGTGCCGGGCGGTGTAGGCCGTGTTGAGTTCGGTGAACCGGGCGCTTTCGGCGTCGGTGAGCGCGTCGAGCCCGGCGCTGGCCTGTTCGGAAGTGGAATCAGCGGTCAGGCGCCTGGCCGAGGCCAGCTTGCCCGCGAGATCGGGATGCGCGCGCAGAACGGAGCCGCGCTCGTCGCGCGTGGCGGCGCGGAAAGCGCGGGCAAGCGCGTTGTGAAGGCCCGCCGCGTTATCATGTGCAGGGCCGAGCTCCAGTTCGAAGGCGCGTTCGGCGACCCAGGGAGAATGTTCGAACACCCCGCCGAAACGCGCGACGAAGGTATCGCGATCCATCGTCGAGGGGCGTTCGGCGCGGGACGGAGGCGGGTGATGCCTGATCCAGTGACGGGCAATGTCGATGCGCCGGGGGCACCAGACATCATCGAACTGGCGGATGTGCTCGATGAAGCGCTGCACGCCCGAGAGCTTGCCGGGGCGCCCGGCGAGGCGGCAGTGCAGGCCGACCGTCATCATCGCGGGGCGGCCGGCATGGCCTTCGGCGCGCAGCACGTCGAAGGCATCGCGCAGGTAGGTGAAGAACTGCGCGCCGGTGACATAACCGGGGGCTGTGGCGAAGCGCATGTCGTTGGCTTCGAGCGTGTAGGGGATGACCAGTTGATCGCGCCCGCCGATCACCCGCCAATAGGGCAGATCATCGTCATACGCGTCCGAGACGTAGTCGAATCCGCCCTCCTCGGCCACGAGGCGCAGGGTGTTTGTGCTGCACCGTCCCGTGTACCAGCCCCGGGGGCGGGAGCCCGTCACCTCGGCATGCAGGCGGATCGCCTCGGCGATGGCGGCGCGCTCCTCTGCCTCGGGCATATCGCGGTGTTCGACCCATTTCAGGCCATGGCTGGCGATTTCCCAGTCAGCGGTCTGCATCGCCTCGACTTGCAGCGGGCTGCGCGCCAGCGCGGTGGCGACGCCATAGACGGTAACCGGAATATCGGCATCGGTGAACAGCCGGTGCAGCCGCCAGAACCCGGCGCGCGCACCGTATTCGTAGATCGACTCCATGTTCCAGTGGCGTTGCCCCGGCCATGGCTGCGCGCCGGCGATATCGGACAGGAACGCCTCGGAGGCGGGATCACCGTGCAGGATGTTGTTTTCGCCGCCCTCTTCGTAGTTTATCACGAATTGAACCGCCACGCGCGCGCCGCCGGGCCATGCGGGGTCGGGCGGCGTGGGGCCGTGGCCTGTCATGTCGCGGGGGTAGCGGGGCGGTTGCATCATGATCCTCTTGCTGTCTTGCGCGGCCAGTGTAGGCCGGGCACCGCGCCCCGATCTTTCAAAAAACCGTTGAAACAGTTTCCGGGTGCGGCCGATGGTGCAATCTGGCTATGGTATCAGGTACAATGCAACCCCAGTTACCCGGTAGCGGAGGCCCCATGCCGAACGGATACCTGACCACCCATGTTCTGGATACCGCGCGCGGCTGCCCGGCGGAGGGAATCGAGATCGTCCTTTACCGCATCGATGGCTCCGGGCGCAGCGAGCTGGCGCGCGCGCGCACCAATGCCGACGGGCGCACCGATACACCCATCCTGCCGCAGGACGCATTTGGCAAGGGTGTCTACGAATTGGTGTTCCACGCCGGCACCTACCTGGAAGCGAGCGGCGCGAAAGCACAAACACCCCGGTTCCTGGACGAGATCCCGATCCGGTTCGGCATTTCCGACCCGCAGGCGCATTACCACGTGCCGCTATTGCTGTCGCCCTACGGCTATTCCACATATCGCGGCAGTTGATGTGATACCGCCCGCGCGGCGGGGCCTGCGGGCGGTATCACGGGACATGGGGTGCGCGTCAGGCCCAGCGGCCGATGGCGCACAGCAAGACGATGAAATCATCCGAATCGGCCGCCGCGCCGAGCCGCATCAGGGTGATTCCGGCCTGCGCGGCGGTGCCAGGGGCGGCCATCGAGGGGCTGCACATCCGGCGCAGCGAATCCCCCGCCACATCACCCGTTGGCACCCCTTGCGCCATGACGGTTGGCGGCGCGGCAAAGGGCGACGGATAAACCCAGTCGAACGCCGGCGCTGTGCGGTATGGGTCGGCCCAGGTGCCGCTACCCGCGGCAGTGATGGCGCCGACGCCCACGCCATGCGTGCAGACCTGCGTGCCATCGGCGAGGCGCAGGTAGTCGCCGGTGGGCGTGCTGGCGCGTTCGATCACCGACCCGGTGGGTTGACCGCCCGCCTGCGCCACGGTGCCCAGCAGGTTACCCGGGCCATAGCCCCACTCGGCCCGCATCAGGCGGCCCGGCGTGGTGTCATCGGGGCCTTGTTGCACGCCGGTTCCACTGACGGCGCCGGTGGCGGCATCAAGGCGCAGCGCCTCGTGCCACGTGGCGCCATCGGCGCTGAGCTTGATGGCGAAGTCGTCGCTGCCCGCGGTGCCCATCTCCGCGCGGCCGGACCATCCGGTCTGGAACAGCAGACTGGCGGTGTCATGGCCGGTGGATTTGTTGACCTTGATCTGGTGACCAGCGCCGGCATGGGTGAACAGGCTGGCCTGCGCGGCGACGGCAAGGCGGTTGACCGCATCGCTGGCAGTCGCGATGCCCAGCCCCGGCAGGTGGTCCAGATCGCGGGGTAGCTCGCCCCATTGCGCACCATCGAAGACCCGCATCGCCCCCTCGGCCGTGACATAGGCCACCCATCCCGCACGCGGAGCCAGGAACTCCCATCCTCCGTTGAGCAGCATCGCCACCTTGTCATCCTGTCCCGCCCATTCGGCAGTGGCGCCGGGGGCGACGATGTGGCGTGCGCCCTCGGTCGCGTCGGCGGGCGGCACGGTACGGTCGTGGTCCGCGACAGCGAGTTGGGTCAGCGCATCGAGACGCGCGATCGCCTCGTTATGGGTGACGTGTTTTTGGGCCTGCGCGGGCAGGATATAAGGCAGATCGAGGTTTGGGCTGGCGTCTGGCATTGTATCTCTCCACAGTGGGGTTGCTGCGGCAGAGCCTTGTCAGGCGGGGTAAATTCACCGTTGAGCCACCGCGCGGCGCAGCAACGAAGCTGCAAGGGTCGGCCGTAGCGGCGCGCCGGGGCGTGTTGCGCGCGGCCAGCCGGAGCCTTTACATCTGCGCGGGCTCGCGTGCCGCCCCTTGCGCCATAGCCGATCTTTTCGGCGCCATGGCTGAATGCATCCTCGTAGGAATTGTACCGCAGGAAACAGCCATTGACCAACGGGGCGACATCTCGCCGTGCGACGGTCTGGTAGGACGGCGAATTGTCCAGCGTGGTAATTTGCGAGACATCATCGCCCAACTTCTGCAACGGCTGACCGAAAACTTCGGCTTGCCGCCAGCCGGGATCCCGGCTGGTCCTGGCCATGTCGATCGCTGTGCCGAAGCCCGGGATCATGCGTGAATCGGCACTGGACCCATCGGAACCGCCAGCATGGCGGCGCCGGCGGTGGCTGCGGTTTTCATCTTCAGGATCGCATTCTTGTCGATAACCTCGAAAACCCTTCTTTTTTCGGGCTGTGCTGCGGTTGTGGACTCGCACCTGCCGCAGCAAGGGTGCGATCCGCAGCCAGCGCGCGCCGATTTCAGGCGATGTTGCCGGTGTCCCAATTCTGAAGAACGGCGTGAGCGTTCCGATAGAACCGGAGGTTTTCGTTGGCGAGTCGCTGCTCGACGCCTGCGTGATCCGGTCGAGGATCAGCACCAGGGTTGTCATGGTCCGGGTCCGGACCCGATGGCCAGGCACCCCAAATCCTTGTTTTCAATGTGTATTACTGCCTAGAAGGCGCCCATGCTCAGACCGGCAGCAAAGGCTTGGCCCAACTCGCGGCACTGCGCAAGATCCTCTTCGGGAATAGTCTTTTCGGCCAGGATCTGTTCGTGCGTCTGGGCGTGGGTGCAGATGATGAGGGGCGGTTGCACCTCCTTCAGGCGCCAGCCCTGCGCGATGCGGGCGGTCTGGCGCGCGGCATTTTCCCCGTCGGAGCCGGCGCAGACCATCTGCGCGTAGGGGCGCGCCTCGATCCTGCCGAGGACAGGGTAGTAGCAGCGATCGTAAAAATCCTTCATCACGCCCGAAATCGCAGCGAGGTTTTCAGGCGCGCAGAAAATGTAGCCATCCGCGTTCAAAAGGTCGTCCGGCCCGGCCTGATCGGCGCTCTTGAGAGTCGTGGACGCCTCTGGCCGCGCGGCGGCGGCGGCGGCTACGGCCATTTGCCGGCTGCCGCCGGTCCTGGAGTGATAGACGATCAGCAACTCTGCCATGGCACCCCCAATGCCGGATTTCCCGCCCGTTCCGGGGTCAGCGTATCAGGCTTCCCGGTGGCCGGGCTGAAGTCGATCTATTGCCCCTTCCAGCATTTCGATCGCCCGTGCGATCTCATCCGTCCGATCTTTGCGCTTCAAACCGAATGCGGCCATATCGGTCATTTGATCGGCGAGGATATCGGGATCATATCCGCCTTCGTCGCGCAGGTAGGCCCAGGTGCGATGCTCTATCGCGCCGAACACCATGTCTCTCACGAGGCTGGGGGAGATATCGGCCCGGATCTCGCCCTTATCCATACCCTCGCGGACAACCTCGACCACGCGGTTGGTGTAGGCCTTGTTCAACGCGAACAGCTTTGTATTGCGATAATCTGGGTCGGGACGCAGATGCTGAAAGACAAGGCGGCTCAGGTCCGGGTTGGTCTTGATCGCCACCAAATGACGATGAATGATGAAACGCAGCCGGTTCCATGTGCCCGTCACCGCTGCCAGTGTCTGTTCATCAGCGGAAATCATTTCTTCGAACCAGGCTTCGGAAACGCAGAAGAGAAGATCCCGCTTGTTCTTGAAATAGCGATAAATGCTGCCTTCAACCACGCCGGCGCGATCGGCGATGTCCGACATTACTGCTTCGTTGAACCCTTTTTCGGAGAAAACCTCCCGCGCTGACATCATGATGTCAGCCCTGCGACGTTCCGGAGAGAGGCGGTTGACACGCCTTTTATTAGCCATTCATCGGTTCCTGTCGCTTTGAACGAACCCATGAGACCAATTCCGGCACGAAGATGCAAGGTAATGCGTCGATCTCGTCAGCCTGTTTCGCCGCCCCTTAGGCGCCAGCACAGTCGGGATAGAAGATCCGCGTCGAAAACGCCGGTCTCGCCCGCCCCCCCTGACCGAGGCCACCAAGGCAGCGCGCGCTTTTGCTGAATGCATGGTTTCTTCGGCATCGGCACGGGCAACCCCCGGCCCGACTGCGAGATCGCGCAGCACGTCGGGGGTTCGAAGGTCGCGCTCATGCACGAAACGCGCTGCGAATACCCTGCGCGCAAGGTCGAAGGTGGGCGCGCCCCGTGATCTGCCGTCATTGCGCGCCAGAGCCGCGCGGCCAGATGGGCCGATATGATAAACGGATCAGGGTGACGGTAGCGCACCCTGATC
>JAABTI010000065.1 GCA_011389955.1 Paracoccaceae bacterium
GTGCTGCGCACGTTTTCCAGCCCCATGACGCGAATCGAACGCACGCCCTGGAGCTGCTGGTTGGTGACCGATCTCGCGGCGATGACCTTGCGCGCGGCCTCCGGTCCACCGGGCGTCGCCCGCGCGGGCAGGCGGGCACGCAGTTCGAACGACAGGCTCGCGTCATCCTGACCGGCCTTGATCGGCAGCATCACCACATCGAAGGCGCCGCTGGCGGCGGTCACGCCTTCGGCGCGGATCACCGCGCCGCCCGCCGTGCGATCCACGGTCAGCGCCGTGATCCGCTGAACCAGCGGGCCGGGCGCGGGTGCCTCGTCCCGCTTCCTGCTCAGGGCGCGGCGCTCCGGGATCAGGGGGTTGGTCCCGGCATCGCGCTCGACACTTTCCGAACGGCTCTGGCCGAACCAGTTGAACGGGTTGAGGCGCGAGTCGCGCACGCTGCCACAGGCCGATAGCGTCAGCCCCGCGACGACAAGAAGCGTAAGTGTTTTCCGCATGGCGATCCGTCCCCGTTTGCGCTTTGGTCCCTTCTTATCACGCCGGAGGGGCCGGGACGCAAGGGGCGGGGCTGGACCTTTGGGCGCTGTGCCCCTACCTCGGGGGTAAGGAAAAGTGAAGGGGCCGCTCATGACAACGCAGGCATTCGAGGACATCGTCGAGGATTTCGAGTTTCTGGACGATTGGGAAGACCGCTATCGTTACGTGATCGAGAAGGGCAAGGAGATGGAGCCGCTCGACCCCGCGCTGCGTGTGCCCGCCACCAAGGTCGAGGGCTGCGCAAGCCAGGTCTGGCTGCACCCCACGATCGAAAGTGGCAGGTTCCGCTTTGACGGCGAAAGCGACGCAATGATCGTGCGCGGCCTGATCGCGGTGTTGCGCGCGCTTTACAACGATGTCCCGGTCAGCGAGGTGCCGCAGGTTGATGCGCCGACCGAGCTGTCGCGCCTGGGCCTCAACGACCACCTGTCGGCGCAGCGCTCGAACGGGCTGCGCGCGATGGTCGAGCGGATCAGGCAGGTCGCGGCGCAAAACGCCTGAGACGCGCGCCTTGCGTACGTTTCACGGCGCGAACCTGCCGTTTGCGCGCGTTCTTGCGAAAAGGTTGCTCAGGCGCGCGTTGCCACCGCGCCCAGCGTCGTTTCCAGGTCGCCATAGCCGGTCTTGCGCCGCTCGAACCGCAGGCCCAGCCGCTCTGCGCAGTCGCGTGCCTTTTGCGTGAGGGCGGGATCGTCGGTCTGGGCCTGGTAGACAAGCTTTTCGTAATTGCCGAAATACATGTCCCGAAGTTCCGGGTGCCGATCCAGCCCCAAGGGCTTGATAACAAAGGCATCGAACTGGCGCACAAGGAAATCCGTCAGGTAGAACGCCGTCACTTCTTCACGCGCGGCAAAGATCGCGTTGCCCTCGAAAAAGCTGTAGCAATGCGGTCCGCGGATCATTTCGACGCCCATCTCCGCACAGGTGGCGGCCAGCGTTCCGCCAGTGCCGCAATCGGCGTAAGCCACGAAAATCGTGTCATAATCTTCGCGGTGCCGGGTAATCATCTCGCGCACCGCCGGCGCGATGCGATCCGGGTGATTGTGCAGGATTGCCGGCAGGCAGGCCAGGTCGATATGGTCCCAGCCATTGGCGGTCTTGAGGTCGATGATCTCGCGCGCCAGGGCCCCGCAGGCCACCACCAGCACACGCCCCCGCTGCGCCGGCGCCAGGCCTTCGGAGGTCAGGGTCATGTCGCTGGGCAGGGTCATGGGGCCTCGAATCTCCGTTCGGGCGGGGGCGATAGTGGCTCATCCTCCCGCCCTACGGCTCGTCGTCAGGCGCCGGTGACGACGCCCTGGTTATGTTTGCGCGCCACGAAGTCCTTGGCGGTTTCGACAGCGACCGCGGCGTCACGGCAATAGGCATCGGCCCCGATGGCCCTTCCGAACTCCTCGTTCAAAGGTGCGCCGCCGACCAGCACGACGTAGTCATCGCGCACGCCCTTTTCCACCATCGTGTCGATGACCACCTTCATGTAGGGCATCGTCGTGGTCAGCAGTGCCGACATCCCCAGGATGTCCGGCTGTTCGGTTTCCAGCGCTTCGAGATAGTTCTCGACCGGGTTGTTGATGCCCAGGTCGACCACTTCGAACCCGGCGCCTTCCATCATCATCGAGACCAGGTTCTTGCCGATGTCGTGGATGTCGCCCTTGACCGTGCCGATCACCATCTTGCCCATGCGCGGCGCGCCGGTTTCTGCCAGCAGCGGCTTGAGGATGAACATCCCGCCCTTCATCGCGTTCGCGGCCAGCAGCACTTCGGGAACGAACAGGATGCCGTCGCGGAAATCCTTGCCGACGATGGTCATGCCGCCCACCAGGGCCTCGGTCAGGATCTTGTAAGGGGCCCAACCACGTGCCAGCAGGATGTTGACGCCTTCCTCGATCTCTTCGCGCAGGCCATCGTAGAGGTCATCGAACATCTGTTGAACCAGTTCGTCGTCGTCCAGTTCGGAAAGAATCAGCTCGTCTTCGTCATCCGACATGGGAATATCCCTTGGTTTGGGCGCCTCCGCGGGCGCGTCTTTTCATGACTCCTGCTTTGGCCATTTTGTCGCAACGGCACTGTTCGAATTGCGACATGCACGCATCCGCAACCGACTTATGGCGACAAATGCCGCTCACACCGGGTAAATTCTGTTTGTTTGGTTCGAGCCGGCGCAGCTCAGCCGCGCCGGCGCCGTGACGAGCGCCGCGACGAGGGCGCGTCGGCCTTGTCGCCGGTGCCATCGTTCGTGGACGAGAACCCACCAAGCGCCCCGGTGATCTGGTCCAGCGTCGGCCGCGGGCCGTGCGGGCGCGTTTCGAGCGCTTGGCGCATATGTTCGAGATGCTCGGGCATGGTGCCACAGCAGCCGCCGATGATGGTTGCGCCACAGTCGCGCGCCATCACCGCGTAGTCGGCCATGAGCTCGGGGGTTCCGTCATAGTGGATGTGGCCGTCGTGATACTTGGGGATGCCGGCGTTGCCCTTGGCGATGATCGGACGTTCCGAGCCCTGGGCAACGAAGCCCAGGATCGTGCGCAGCAGATCGGAGGCGCCGGTGCCGCAATTGGCCCCGTAGGCCACTGGCGGGTTATCCAGCCCTTCGACCATGCCGACCATGTCTGCGCTGGTCATTCCCATCATGGTGCGCCCGGCGGTATCGAAGCTCATTGTGCCGCACCATGGCATTCCCGCCAGCCTGAAGGCCTCGGCGGCGGCGCGGTATTCCTCGGGGGCCGAGATCGTTTCGAGCCACAGTACATCGGCGCCCCCGTCCTTGAGGCCCTCAGCCTGTTCGTGGAACATCTCCACCGCCAGGGCATGTGTCAGCGGGCCGAGCGGCTCGAAGATCTCGCCCGTCGGGCCGACCGATCCGGCCACGACCACCGTGCGGCCGGCGGCATCGGCTACGTCGCGCCCCAACTCGGCGGCGATGCGCGACAGTTCGTGCGCGCGCTTGTCTGCGCCGTGCAATTTCAGGCGGCTCGCGTTGCCGCCGAAGGAATTGGTCAGGAAAATGTCGCTGCCGGCATCTACCGCCGACTTGTAGAGGGTGCGAATCCTGTCGGGATGCGCGTCGTTCCACAGTTCGGGGGCGTCACCGGACTGCAGCCCCATGTTGAACAGGTTGGTCCCTGTCGCGCCGTCGGCCAGCAGCCAGTCGCGGGTCTCGAGCAAACGGGTGAGGGCATCTGTCATGGCGATTCCTGACGGGAACATGAATGGGCGCCCTCGACCAACGTGAGCGGCAAGCGAGGGAATCGGCAGCGCCCCGTTCGCAACGGGGCGCAGGGTCGCGCGTCAAACGTGGCTCAGCGCTCTTCCATAAGCTGACCCTTGGCCACGGCGAGCAACTCTTCCATCTTGGCGCGGATCTGCGCTTCGTCCGCGCGTCCGCCCAAGTCGCCAGCAACCTTGCGCACAACGTCTTCATGGCCGGCTTCCTCGAAGTCGGACTTGATTACCTCGGCGGCGTAGGCATCTGCCTCGGCCCCTGATTTACCCATCAATTCCGCAGCCCAGAGCCCCAGCAACCTGTTACGCCGCGCCTCGGCCTTGAATTTCATTTCTTCGTCATGCGCGAATTTTGATTCAAACGCCTGCTCACGATTGTCGAAGGTGCTCATTATCCGGTCCTCGAGTGACATTGATATCGCCCCTGATATGCATGGCCGGGACGTTTGGCGCAAGGGGCTGCGTCTTGCGGCAGTGCCTGCCTTGGACTAATAGGAACGCGACGGGAGCGGGGACTCATCCCCGCCAGCATCGACGGAGTGGTCATGGCGCGGCGCAAGAAGATCTACGAAGGCAAGGCGAAAACCCTTTACGAGGGGCCGGAGCCGGGAACGATCGTGCAGTATTTCAAGGATGATGCCACCGCGTTCAACGCCGAAAAGCATGACGTGATCGAGGGCAAGGGAGTTCTGAACAACCTGTTGTCCGAATTTTTCATGACCGGGTTGGGAAATATCGGGGTGCCCACGCATTTCATCAAGCGGCTGAACATGCGCGAGCAACTGGTGCGCGCCTGCGAGATCGTCCCGCTCGAAATCATCGTGCGCAACTATGCCGCAGGATCGCTGGCCAAGCGGCTGGGTCTGGAAGAAGGCATGCAACTGCCGCGTCCGATCGTGGAGTACTGTTACAAGGATGATGCGCTCGGCGATCCGCTTGTCAGCGAGGAGCATATCGCCGCGTTCGGCTGGGCCAGCCAGCAGGACATGGACGATATCCTGAGCCTTGCCCTGCGGGTCAACGATTTCCTGACCGGGGTTCTGTTTGGCGTCGGTATCCGGCTGGCTGATTTCAAGATCGAGGTGGGGCGCGTCTATGACGGCGATTTCCAGCGCCTGATCCTGGCTGACGAGATAAGCCCGGATTCGTGCCGGCTCTGGGATATCGAGACGGGGCAGAAGCTCGACAAGGACGTGTTTCGCCGGGATCTGGGCAGCTTGACCGACGCCTATACCGAGGTTGCGCGGCGCTTGGGCGTCATGCCGCGCGGCGGGGCCACGCCGATGGTCAAGCCAACGCTTATCAACTGAGCCGCGCCCTCTTGTCGGGCCGCTATCGCGGCAGCAAACAACCGGTGACAGCTGGCAGGGGCGGCACCGGCAAACCGGAGAGAAAGAAATGAAAGCACGCGTTCATGTGATGTTGAAGAACGGCGTATTGGACCCGCAGGGCGAGGCCGTGCGCCATGCGCTCGGCTCCCTTGGGTTCGACGGGGTCGATGGTGTGCGCCAGGGCAAGGTGATCGAACTTGACCTTGCCGAAACCGATGCCGCACGTGCCGAGGCGCAGGTGCGCGATATGTGCGAAAAGCTTTTGGCCAACACGGTGATCGAAAGCTACACGATCGAGCTGGCCTGATGAGGGCGGCCCGGCTGACGAACTGGCGCCGGCCGCTGGACCTGGTCGATCTGCCCGATCCCGAAGCGCCCGAGGGCGGTGTGGTGTTGCGCGTTTTGGCCTGTGGCATTTGCCGTTCGGATTGGCATGTCTGGACAGGCGCGGACTCCGATGTCAGCCTGCCGCATGTTCCGGGCCACGAGTATTGTGGCGAGGTCGTTTCGGTTGGCTCAGGGGTGCGCCACTGGCGCGTTGGGGAGCGCGTGATCGCGCCGTTCATCCTGGCCTGTGGCGGTTGCCCCGCCTGCGCGGCGGGCGAGCAAACCACTTGCGCGCGCCAGGTCCTGCCTGGATTCAACGCTCCGGGCGCTTTTGCCGAACGTGTTGCCGTGGCCCATGCCGATGCCAACCTGACCGCTTTGCCCGATACCATTGCGCCCGACCTGGCTGCTGCACTGGGCTGCCGGGTGACGACGGCCTGGCACGCGCTGACGGGGCGTGCCGCGTTGCGGCCGGGTGAATGGCTGGCGGTGTTCGGCGGCGGGGGTGTCGGGATCGCGGCACTGTTGCTGGCGCGGGGGCTGGGCGCGCGGGTCGTTGTGGTCGATGTGGTGCCCGAGAAGCTGGAATTTGCACGCAGCCTCGGGGCCGACGCGGTCGTTGATGCCCGTGCGGGCGATGCCGCGACCGCGATACGGCAGATCACGCAGGGCGGCGCGCATGTGGCGCTCGAGGCGCTCGGCGTGGCCGATACGACGCGCGGCGCCCTGAAATCCCTGCGCAAGCTCGGGCGCATGGTGCAGGTCGGCATGCCCGCCGGGACGCATGCGGAAATGTCTTTGCCGATGGATGTCGTCTATTCCGGGCAGTTGGCGATCTATGGCACCCGTGGCATGCCTGCCTGGCGCTATCCCGACCTGTTGTCGTTCATCACCGCCGGTCGGGTTGATCTGTCGCCCCTGGTCACGCGACAGGTTTCCCTGTCGCACGTCAGCGACGAACTTGCCCTGTTCGACGGCCCCGCCCCACCGGGCGTGGCCGTCATAACCGATTTTACGAACTGAAGGAGGCGCCGATGCGTGCTGCTGTGATCGTCTTTCCCGGATCGAATTGTGACCGTGACCTCCGGGTCGCCTTTGAAAGGGCGGGGGCGCGGGTCAGCATGGTCTGGCACAAGGATACCGAGTTGCCAGGGGGCATCGACCTCGTGGCTATTCCGGGTGGGTTCTCGTTCGGGGATTACCTGCGCTGCGGCGCGATTGCCGCCAATTCGCCGATTTGCCGGTCGGTCGTGGCGCATGCCGAACGCGGCGGGCACGTGCTGGGAATTTGCAACGGGTTTCAGGTGTTGACCGAAACCGGCCTGCTGCCGGGGGCGCTGATGCGCAACGCGGGACTCAAGTTCATATGCCACAGCTCGGAACTCAGGGTCGAAACCACCGACAGCCCCTACACCGCGGGTTATGCGCAGGGCCAGGTCATCGATATTCCGGTGGCGCATCACGACGGGAACTATACCGCGGGGCCTGACCTGCTGGCGCGCCTGCGCGGTGAAGATCGCGTTGCACTCACCTATTGCGATAATCCCAACGGCTCGGTCGGCGACATTGCCGGTATCCTGAGCGAAAACCGCCGTGTGCTGGGCATGATGCCGCACCCTGAACGCGCTGCCGATGCGGGGCACGGGGGCACCGACGGCGCGGCGCTGTTCGACTCGGTGGTCGCGCAGATGGCGCTTGCGTGACTTGAGCCGCGCGCGTGCAAGGCGTAGACAGTGACAATGGCGCGCATGACATTACCCGAACGGGCACCCGGCCGCACCCGAACGGTGAGTTGGCGGGCGCGATTTGCCTTGGGCCTGCTGCTGATACTGGCGGTGATCACGGTGGTCGTGACCAACCGGTTTCTCACCGAACGCTTTACCAGCGACACGCGCAACCGTGCAGAGCTGCGGCTGGCGCTTTATGGTGGCAACCTGATGAGCGAGTTGCGCCGCAATGCGATCGTGCCGCAGCTTCTGGCGCGAGATCCGACCTTGATCTCGGCGCTGTCCACATCGGATTTCTCGCAATCCACGCAGCGCCTGATCTCGTTTGTCGAAGAGATCGGCGCCGCCTCTCTCATGCTGCTGGACAGGGACGGACGCGCCGTGGCCGCGACCGAGCGTGACCGGCTCGGCTCTCAACATCGTACCGAGCAGTATTTCGTCGATGCCCTGCGCACCCGCGATACGTTGTTCACAGCGCGTGAACGCGAAAGCAGTGGGTATTCCTTCACCTATTCGCGCCGGATCGACGAGCAGGGCGAATTGCTGGGCGTGATCCTGGTCGAGGTCGATTTGCAGAAATTCGAGCGCGACTGGTCGGGTATTTCCGATGCGGTTCTGGTGGCTGACAGCAGTGGCCAGATCATATTGGCGACCGAGCCGCGCTGGCGCGGTCTTACCGAGGAGCGCGCACTGGCCCGCGCACCGGCCGAAAGCGCCATTCAGCGCGCCATCCAGGCGACCGCTGACTGGACGGCGGACCCCGCTGACGCCTATGTGCGCGGCGAGGCGGTGATGAGGGTGGAGGCGCGCCTGCCGTTTCGTGGCTGGCGGATCGCCAGTTTCACCACCTATGACAGCGTGCGCGAGAAGGTGAACGGTTTTCTGGCGCTGGAGATCATGGGATTCGCCGTCTTGCTGGCGCTGGCCTTCTACTTTCTGAGTCGAAAGACGGCGCTGCGGATGGCGCTGTTCCAGCGCGAGTCGGCGGAGCTTCGCGCATTGAACGCGCGACTGCAGCGGGAAATCGCCGAACGCGAGCGGGTGCAGGAGACGCTTGCCGACGCCGAACAGACCCTTGCGCAAAGTTCCAAGCTGGCCGTTCTGGGCGAGATGTCGGCGGCCGTCAGTCACGAATTGAATCAGCCGCTGGCGGCAATGAAGACCTACCTCGCCGGTGCGCGCCTGCTGTTGCAACGCAACCGCCCCGACGAGGCGCTTTCGGCGTTTCAGCGCATCGATGACCTGATCGGCAGAATGGGTGCGATCACCCGGCAACTCAAATCCTATGCGCGCAAGGGGGGTGAGTCGTTCGAGCCCGTGGACCTTGGCGATGCACTATCGTCGTCTTTGTCGATGATGGAGCCGCAACTCAAGCAGCGCAATGTGCGCATCAGCCGGGCACTGCCGTCTCGTCCCGTGCGGGTCATGGGGGACCGGGTGCGTATCGAACAGGTGCTCATCAACCTGCTGCGCAACGCGGTGGACGCGACCCACGGACAGGCCGAGCCGGAGATAGACATCATCCTCGCGGCGGGAGAGACGGCTTCGCTCAGCGTGCGTGACAACGGTCCCGGAATCGCGGATCTGGATGCGCTGTTCGAGCCTTTCTATACTACCAAGAAGCCGGGCGAGGGCGTCGGGTTGGGACTTGCCATTTCCTCGGGGATCGTCAACGACATGGGGGGGCGCCTGATTGCCCGCCAGGCCGAGGGCGGGGGGGCTGTATTCGAGATGCAGCTGCCTATCTTGACAGATGATGATGAAACCGAAGCGGCGGAGTAGCCACATGTCGAAGGTCATGAAGATCGCCATAGTCGACGATGAGCAGGATATGCGGCAATCGATCAGCCAATGGCTGGCGCTGTCGGGCTTCGATACCGAGGCGTTCTCCAGCGCCGAGGATGCGCTCAAGGTTCTGGGCCCCGACTACCCCGGAATCGTGATCACCGACATTCGCATGCCGGGGATGGACGGGATGCAGTTCCTCAGAAAGCTGATGGGGAACGACAGTGCTCTGCCGGTGGTCATGATTACCGGGCACGGCGACGTTCCCATGGCGGTAGAGGCGATGCGCGTGGGCGCGTACGATTTCCTGGAAAAGCCTTTCAATCCCGACCGGATGACCGAGCTTGCCAAGAAGGCGATCGCGGCGCGGCGTCTGACGCTGGACAATCGCGCGCTGCGGCGCGAGCTGTCGCACGGCGGCCAGATCATGAACAAGCTGATCGGGTCGAGCAAGGCAATGCAGCGCCTGCGTGAAGATATCCTCGATCTCGGGCAGGCCGACGGGCATGTCCTGATAGATGGGGAAACCGGAACCGGCAAGACTTTGGTAGCGCATGCGTTGCACGCGGTCGGTTCGCGGTCCGGGCGCAAGTTCGTTCTGATCTCGTGCGGCGCTCTTGAAGAAGATGCGCTGGCGCGACGTCTGTTCGGCCCGATGCAACCGGACGAGAGCCACCTCCCGGCGATAGAGGAGGCCCGCGGTGGCACTTTGGTGCTGGAAGGTGTCGAAACCCTCAGCGATGCAGTCCAGGAACGGTTGCTGAATGTGATAAACGAGCAGGGCACGCCACCCGAGACGCGGATCATAGCGATTTCGAACCTGCAAGACGAGGGGCGCACCAGCGAGGATGCGCTGCGCCCCGACCTGTTTTACAGGCTTGCGGCACTGCGCATGACACTGCCACCGCTGCGCGCGCGCGGTGAAGACATGTTGACGCTGTTCAACAGGTTCGCGGACCAGTTTTCCGAGGAATACGGCTGTGACGCGCCGACGGTCAGCGCGCAGGAGGCGGCGCAGCTGTTGCAGGCGCCATGGCCCGGAAACGTGCGCCAGCTTATCAACGTGGCCGAGCGCGCGGTGCTGCAATCGCGACGCGGGCAGGGGACCATAACCTCTTTGCTGATGAGCGATCACGACGAGATGGCGCCGGTGATGACGACCGAGGGCAAGCCGCTGAAGGAATATGTGGAAGCCTTCGAGCGCATGCTGATCGATAACACCATGCGCCGCCACAAGGGGTCGATCTCGGGCGTGATGGATGAATTATGCCTGCCCCGCAGGACCTTGAACGAAAAAATGGCCAAGTATGGGCTGCAACGGTCGGATTACACCTGACGCGTTGCAGGCGGCAATTTCACCATTGTAATTTCGCCCCCTCTGCCTTTATTGTG
>JAABTI010000005.1 GCA_011389955.1 Paracoccaceae bacterium
GCCGCCGGCGTGGAGGCGGGCGATTTCATTACCCACGTGGACGGCGAGAGCCTGCTGGGCCTGACCCTGAACGAGGCGGTAGACCTGATGCGCGGGCCGGTCGGCAGCGAAATCATCATCACCGTGGTGCGTGAGGACAGGGATCAGCCGTTCGACATCTCTATCATCCGCGATACGATCACGCTGACGGCGGTCCGGTCACGCACCGAGCAGGACACGGTCGTGCTGCGGGTGACCACGTTCAACGACCAGACCTATCCCAACCTTGAATCCGAATTGAAGAAATCGGTTGAGGAAATCGGCGGCATGGAGAACGTGAGAGGCGTTGTTCTGGACCTGCGCAACAATCCCGGCGGCCTGTTGACGCAGGCAATCCGGGTGTCGGACGCTTTCCTGGACAAGGGCGAGATCGTCTCGACGCGCGGGCGCGATCCGGCCGAGGGCGAGCGCTACAACGCATCCCCCGGCGACCTGGCCGCGGGCAAACCGATCGTCGTGCTGATCAATGGCGGGTCTGCCAGCGCCTCCGAGATCGTCGCCGGCGCCTTGCAGGACCACCGCCGCGCCATCGTGGTGGGCACGAAAAGCTTTGGCAAGGGATCGGTCCAGACGGTGATGCCGTTGCGTGGAAACGGCGCGATGCGCCTGACCACGGCACGGTACTACACACCCTCGGGGCGTTCGATCCAGGCGCTTGGCGTTTCGCCCGACATCATGGTGCAGCAACCGCCGCGCCGCGACGAGGAAGAGGCAGCGGAGGAGAGCGCGCCACGGCCTTCGCGCTCGGAGGCGGACCTGCGCGGACGGCTCAACAACGACAGCCTGAGCGAGGACGAGATCCGCCAGATCGAGGAGGATCGTGCCAAGGCCGAGAAATCCGCCAAGCTGCGCGAGGAAGATTACCAGCTCGCCTATGCGGTAGACATCCTCAAGGGTCTGGTGGCGCTCGCGCCTCAGGACTGATCCGCACAAGACCGACGCCCGCCGCCCTCGTGGACGGCGGGCGTTTTCAGCAAAGGGGACCACAGGATGAACGCCGCCGAGATCGAAAAACTGCCCTATCGCAAATGCGTCGGTGTGATGCTGGTCAATGTGGTGGGCGAGGTATTCGTCGGTCAACGGATAGATACCCCGACCCCGGCCTGGCAAATGCCGCAAGGCGGTATCGACCCGGGCGAGACCCCGCGTGACACCGCCCTGCGCGAGCTGCACGAAGAGACGGGCATCGCGCCGGACCTGGTCCGGATCGAGGCCGAAACCGACGGTTGGCTGCATTACGACCTGCCCCACGAGATCGTGCCGCGCACTTGGGGCGGATGCTATCGCGGACAGGAGCAGAAGTGGTTTCTTGCACGGTTCACGGGCAGTGACGAACAGATCGACATCGCCACTGCGCACCCCGAGTTCTCGCGCTGGCGATGGTTGCCGGCGGACCAGTTGCTGGATCAGATCGTGCCGTTCAAGCGCGCGGTGTATCGTGACGTCCTGGACGCGTTCGCGCCTCACCTGTGAGCAAACCGGCACCCGCCGGCGCGGCGCTCAGCGGCGCTTGAGCCGGCTCATGAGTTCTTCGCTGGCATATCCATCGGGCGTGATGCCCTGCGATACCTGGTAGGCACGGATGGCGTTGACGGTGTTCGGGCCGATGATGCCATCAATCTTTTCCACCGCGAACCCCTTGCGGCGCAGACGGCGCTGCATGTCCTTGCGTTCGGAAAAGGTCAGGGGCTTGTATCCGCGCGGCCAGCTTGCCTGTATCGCGGGGCCACCGGCGAGGCGATCCGCCAGGTGACCAACGCCGATCACGTAGGCATCCGCCTTGTTGTAGCGCTCGATCACGGCGAAATTGTCAAAGATCATGAACGCCGCGCCTTGCGATCCGGCAGGCAGCAGGATTGCCGCGCGCCCGTGATCGGGTACTTGGCTTCCATTGACATCGCGCACGCCCATCGATGCCCATTCGGACGGCATGCGACGCACATCGCGCCGGGCCAGCGAATGATCGAATCCCCGCGGCAGACGCACCTCGACGCCCCAGGGCTGGCCCATGGTCCAGCCGAACCGCTTGAGATAGGCCGCCGTCGAAGCCAGGGCATCGACCGGATCGTCCGACCAGATGTCGCGCCGACCATCCCCGTCGAAATCGACGGCGTAGGCCAGATACGAGGTCGGGATGAACTGCGTGTGCCCCATGGCGCCCGCCCAGCTCCCGCGCATGTCGCGCGGCGGCACGTCCCCCGATTGCAGGATCTTCAGAGCCGCGATCAACTGTTTTTCAAAAAACGCCCCGCGCCGACCATCATGTGCCAGCGTCGCCAGCGACGCGATCACGTCGCGCTGTCCGCGCCGGGCGCCATAGGCGCTTTCAAGGCCCCAGACGGCGGCGATGATTTCCTTGTCGACACCGTAGTGCCGCTCGATCGCACGAAGGGTGCGGGCGTGCTCGCGCAATACCGTCTTGCCGTTGACAATCCGAGTGGGCGAAGCGGCGCTGTCCAGGTAATCCCATATCTGCTTGGTGAATTCGGACTGGTTGCGGTCCTTCTCGATCACCTCGTCGTCATAGCGCACACCGGCGAAAGCGCGCTCCAGCACGTCATCGCGAATCCCCTGCGCGCGGGCGCGGGCGCGGAAATCGCGCACCCATCGGGCAAAATCGCCGCGCGCCGGCGCGACCTGCGGGTTGACCTGCATCGCGGCAGGCCGCAACTCGGGACGCAAGGATCTTTCGATCGGCCCGGCGCAGGCGCTGGTGGTTGCTACCACGGCCAGAACCGTGGGTATGACGTTCTTCAATCGCATTGCTCGGCCCCGCTTTGTGCTTGGTCTTTTGCGGTAAACTAGCGCGATTTTCGTGATTTCGGAAGCAGCGTTGTCAACACGCGCGATTTGATGCCTAGCGGCGCGAGGGACGGGGCATTTCAGCCACGCTTGCGCTTGACCTTGCGCTTGATCTTGTCGGCCTTGCGTTTCGCCTGAACCTCGGCGCGGCGCTTGGGTCCGCCTCGGCGCTTGGACCCTCCCGATGGGGGGCGCGGAAGTTCGTCGCCCTCGATCGCCAGCAGTTCCAGCGCCAGACCACCGCTGACCGGGGCGGCCTCGGTCAGGCGCACGGTGACGCGCTGGCCCAGCGACAGTGTCAGCCCCGTATCGGCGCCCATCAGGGTGCCGGCCTCGCGGTCGAAATGAAAATACTCCTGACCCAGCGTGCGAATCGGGACCAGCCCGTCAGCGCCGGTTTCATCCAGCTTGACGAACAGGCCGAACTTGGCGATGCCGCTGATCCGGCCGGTGAATTCGTTTCCCACACGTTCGGACAGGAACGCGGCAAGGTAGCGATCCGTGGTGTCGCGCTCGGCGGTCATGCTACGGCGCTCGGTATCGCTGATGTGCGTGGCGGTTGCCTCCAGATCCTCGATCTCCGCAGGGCTCAACCCGTCATCGCCCCAGCCATGCGCCGTGATCAGAGCGCGGTGCACGATCAGGTCGGAATAGCGCCGGATCGGTGACGTGAAATGCGCGTATTTCTGAAGGGCCAAACCGAAATGACCGAAGTTTGCGGGGCTGTAATACGCCTGTGTCATGGCGCGCAGGGTCGAGAGGTTGATCAACTCGTCCTGATCGGTTCCTTCGGCCTGCGCCAGCAGCGCATTGAGATGCGCGGTCTTGAGCACCTGCCCCTTGGCCAGAACCAGACCCGAGGCCTCCGCCACCTCGCGCAGCGCCTCGAGCTTTTCCGGCGACGGCTCTTCGTGCACCCGAAACAGGAGCGGAGATTTCTTGGCGGTCAGGGTTTCGGCAGCGGCGACGTTGGCCAGCACCATGAATTCCTCGATCATCCGATGAGCATCCAGGCGATCGGCGAAATTGACCGACAGAACCTTGCCCGCGTCGCTGAGCACGATCTTGCGCTCGGGCAGATCAAGGTCAAGCGGCTGGCGGCGCTGACGCGCCTCGGCCAGGGCGCGGTAGGCTTCGAATAGCGGGTGGATTACCTCGGTGACAAGCGGTGCGGTCTTGTCGTCGGGGTTTCCGTTCTCGGCATCCTGCGCCTGCTTGTAGCTCAGCGACGCCGCCGAACGCATCAGCGCGCGGGTGAAACGATGGCCGATCTTCTTGCCATGCGCGTCGATCTGCATGCGCACGGCGATACAGGCGCGCGGAACGCCCTCATGCAGGCTGCACAGGTCGCCCGACAACCTGTCGGGCAGCATCGGCACCACGCGATCGGGAAAATAGCTGGAATTGCCGCGCTTGCGCGCCTCCCGGTCCAGCGCCGTGCCGGGCCGCACGTGATGGGCGACATCGGCAATGGCGACCCAGATCACGTGTCCGCCTTCGTTGCGGGGATCGTCATCGGCATGCGCCCAGCAGGCGTCATCGTGGTCGCGCGCATCCGATGGGTCGATGGTTATCAAGGGCATGTCGCGCAGATCCTCGCGCCCGTCCAGGCCCGCGGGTTTCATCGCGTCGGCCTCGGCGATCACCTTGTCGGGGAAGGTATCGGGGATACCGTGCTGATGGATCGCGATCAGACTGACGGCCTTGGGCGCCGACGGGTCGCCCAGGCGTTCGACCACGCGTGCGCGCGGTAGGCCCATGCGGGCACGGGGGCCGCTTTGTTCGGCCTCGACCAGTTCGCCATCCTTCGCGCCGCCTGTGGCGCCCACGGGCACCTGCCATTCCTTGCCGTCGCCCTTGTCGATGGGCACGATGCGCCCGCCTTCGTCGCCCTGGCGGAATACGCCCAGCACGCGGCGCGGGTTGGCACCGATGCGGCGAATCAGCCGGCCCTCGTAATGGTGCGCCTCGCCCTTGACCTCTTGAAGGCGGGCGAGGATGCGATCGCCCTCGGCCAATGCCGGGTCCGACGCGCGCGGGATCATCAGGATCACCGGCTCGACGCCTTCACCTTGCCATTCCAGCGGCCGCGCCAGCAGATCGCCATCGTCGCTCTGCCCTGAAACCTGCACCACGCTGACGGGCGGCAGCCGATCAGGATCGCGATAGGTCTTGCGGCGCTTCTCCAGATGACCTTCGGCCTCGAGCTCCTTGAGCACGCGCTTGAGATCGATCCGCGCAGCACCCTTTATACCAAAAGCCTTGGCGATATCGCGTTTCGAATTGAGCGTCGGATTATCGGAGATCCATTGCAGGATTTCCGCCTTGGTGGGGATATGACTCATGCCGTGGCATTAACACAGCCGCTGGCGAGCGTCATCGGCGAAAATCATGCCCGGGTGCCGGCAGATCAGCGGCGGTGTCCACGTCGCGCAGGGTATCCACCAGCGCGATTCGCGCGCCCGGCAGGCTATCGATGCTGTCAGCCAGCGCCTGCGCACTGGACCAGCGAACCGACCGGAACAATGTCGCAGGCGGCGGCGCTGTGCGCTTCATCCCCACCAGCCAGAAACCGCCATCATTTGCGGGGCCAAATACCGCGTCGTTGCGCCCCAGCGCCGCGAAAGCGCGCGCGATGTGCGCGGGTCGAATGCCGGGGATGTCACCGCCGATGATGCAGGCCGGGCCGGGCGGCAAGCCACGCAGGATCCGGCCCATCCGCGCCCCGAGATCACCGCGCCCCTGTGGAATCCGGGGCAGGTGGCCGGGCCAGGCGCGGCTATGCAGCCCGGCCTGATCCGGCGATACCGCCAACATCAGCTTCCAGCGCGGGTCGTCCAGGCGACGCAAAAGCCCGGTCACCTGATGGCGGAACCACCACGCCGCGGCCACATGCCCGATCTCGCGGCCCAGCCGGGTCTTCACCCGCCCCGGACGCGGTTCCTTCACCATCACCACAAGTCGCGGGCAGCGATTCCGTTCAGCTGAAGAAGTCACGCAGGATGCGGCCATAAACCGCCTTGAGCTGCTTGACCTGCTCGATATCGACCCGCTCGTCCACCTGGTGCATGGTCTGGCCGACAAGGCCGAACTCCACCACCGGGCAGTGATCCTTGACGAAGCGCGCATCCGACGTGCCGCCGGTGGTGGACAGATCGGGGCGGATTCCGGTTTCGGCCTCGACCGCGCCGGACACGAGATCGGACAGCGCGCCGGGCAGGGTCAGGAAACTTTCCCCGGAAATCTTGACCTCGACATCCACGTCCAGGCCGAATTCATCTGCGACCTTGCCGGCCTCGTCGCGCAACCAATCGCTCAGTGAAGCGCCGGTATGGGTGTCGTTGAAACGGATGTTGACCGTCGCCCGCGCCCGCGCCGGGATCACGTTGGTGGTCGGGTTGCCGGTGTCGATGGTGACCACCGCCAGTGTCGACGGGTCGAAATGATCGGTGCCGGTGTCCAGTTGATGTGACGACAGCCGGTCCATCAACCGCGCCATCGCCGGCAGCGGGTTGTTGGCGCGATGCGGATAGGCCGAATGCCCCTGCACACCGGTGACCGTGAACCACGCCGAAAGCGACCCGCGCCGCCCGATCTTGACCATCTCGCCCATCTGGTCGGGGCAGGTCGGCTCTCCCACCACGCAGGCGGCCATCGCTTCGCCCTCGGCCTGCATCCATTCCAGCAATGCGGCGGTGCCATCGGTGGCGTCGCCCTCCTCGTCGCCGGTAATGGCCAGGATAAGCGCGCCCTCGGGCGGCGTTTCGCGCACGAAATCCATCGCTGCCGTCACAAAGGCGGCCACGCCCGATTTCATGTCGCAAGCGCCCCGCCCCCACAACATGCCATCGCGGCGCTCGGCACCGAAAGGCTTGACCGACCACGCCGACGGATCGCCTACCGGCACCACATCGGTATGCCCGTTGAAGCCGAAGGTTCGCGGGTGTCCCTTGACGCCCCAACGCGCGAACAGGTTGGCCACCCCGCCCCGATCGACGCGCGAACACGCAAATCCGGCCTGTTCCAGCATGTCCTGCAACAGCACCAGCGCACCGCCCTCTTCGGGCGTCACCGAGGGGCAGCGGATCAACTGCGCTGTCAGCTCCACCGGATCGGTTGACATGAACGTGTCATTCGGCATTCGGGGCTCCTTGTTGCGACGGGCTTTCGCGGGGTGCGCCTGCGTTGCGCAAATGGCGCGGCGTAGGCATCGTTCCACATGGACGAACCAGAATGGACTTAACAGCCACGCCGGGCACGTGCTAGGGTTTTGCCAATAATAGCCCGAGGCAGGGCAAACCGAGCAGCCGGCCCGCCCGAAGCCGACAGAAGCAAGATGGCGGGACAACGAAGCAACAAGATTTCAATGAGGGGTCACAGCCCTTCGTGCTGCGGTTTGTGCTGTCTCCAACGGGGTTGGAGCAGGATGATCTTGGGATTCACGGACCATGGGGCGCAGGCGGTCTCGGCGCGCAGCACGCCCCCGTGCGAGAGGGTCTGACATGGCCTGGATCGGCATGGCCGCCCAAAGCGAGCACCTGTTTTCAACGCGCGGATTGGAGGCGAACGCACCGTGCGGTCGCAACGCGCCGCCGGACCTGTCCTGTCCTGACAGCCTGCTCACGCGCGGCACGATCCTTGTCGAGGCGCAGCTATCGCCGGACCACCGCCCGCATACGATCATAGGATACAAGCGCGACCACCCCTGGTGCAGCAGCCTGTCGCTCAGCATGCTTCCGGGCGGCGGCATCTCGCTGGTTCTCACGCAAGGTGCCGACGTGACGCACGCCACCCTGCCCGACAGGTTGCCGGCCCGTGGCGAGACGGTGCGCATGACTTACGCCTGGGACGCTCCGGCGCGCGAGGGTCGCCTGAGCGTCGAGCACCCGGGCAGCGGGCGCATTTTCCTCACCCGGGTCGAGGCGCCCAAGCCGCTTCTGCTGTCGGATCTGAGGTTACTGACGCACACCCCGGCCTCAGGCCCGGCTGGCAGCGAGGTCTCCCTGCTGGCCATCTCCACCGCGCCCGAGCCGATCGGCCCGCAAGCCACCCTGAGCCCCGATGTGCCGATCGCGACCCCGCACGGTTACCGGCCGGCCGGGTCGTTGCGCGTCGGCGACCTGGTGCGCACGATGACCGGGCAGAGCGTGCCGGTGCTGGACGTGTTGCGCCATACCGTACCGGCGCGGGGCACCTTTGCCCCGGTGCGCCTGCGCGCGCCCTATTTCGGGTTGCGCAGAGACATCGTCGTGGCGCCCGATCAGCGTCTCGTCATCGGGGGGTCCGATGTGGAATACACATTCGGTCGCGAACGCGTGCTTGTACCCGCGCGGCACCTGGTGAACGGAACCTCCGCCCTGACCGAAAGGTGCAGTCCGACCGTAAGCTATGTTCAACTCCTGCTACCCGGTCACGAGGTCCTGATCGCAGCCGGCACCCCGACCGAAAGCCTTTTCATCGGGCGGTTGCGGCGCAAGCGCGACCTGTTGGCCGCCAGCATGCTGCACGCGTATCCCCGTGCCCATCTTCCCGAACACGCGCAATCGGCCTATCGGGTTCTCAAACCGTACGAGGCCATGACCCTGGCGGCGCAGCGCGCGGCCTGAGCGATCAATCGAAATGCGGCGTGACCTGTGCGACGATGACGGAATTCTCGTCCAGCGCGCGCTGCATCAGGGCGCGTTCGTCGTCATCCATCTCGTGCCCCTGCGCGGTGCGTTCCTCGGCTGTGCCATAGCCAGACACGTCCAGCGGCGCCAGATCGGCCTGCTTGAGGATGGCAACGGTTTCGCGTACCGCCTCGGCCTCGTCCACGCCGCTGGCATAACACATCAAGGCGGCCCCAGTAGCATCCTTGGGCAGGCCATCGCCCTCCTTGCGGCCAAGCTCCACGAGCAGTGTATAGACCTGCTGCCGTCGGGGGGTGGCGTCATTCTTGCTGCTCATGCGCGCGCTCCTTCACTTTCCAACGCCGTGCGTCACGGCCGTGCCCGTGTCAAGCATTCCCCGTCAGCCGGGCGATGCCAAGCGCGATCAATGCTACCCCCAACACCGCGGGGATCAGCCAGATCATTTCGCGTTGATCGTGAAGAAAGGCGACCTCGGGCTGGTCGCGGAGGTAGAACACGGTCGTGCGGGTTCCGACGGGATAGCGGCGGGCGACACGCCTTGCCCAGCGGGCGCTGCCCATGCGGCGGCCCGGCGGTGGTTCGATCAGCGTGCCGGTAAATTCCCGGTCGCCGACATTGTAGCGATACCGGATCGCGGGCTGCCAGCCGCCGGTCATATGGCGTGTGCCACTCTCGACAATCTCGCCGCGTGTCCGGCGCGCATTCCGGCGGTTGGCTTCGCTACGGCGAAACAGGCCCAGGCCCAGCGCGATGAGCGCCGGGCCTGCCACGATCATGAGCCATGCCTTCATCATTGGCGTGCGTTACTGGCAGTAGGTATAGACGGTCTCGCAGCTACCCGGCGCCGCGTCGGTGCAGAAGTCCTGGGCGCGCGATCGTGCCGCTGTAGCGGTCGAGCCTGCGCCAACGCCCCACCAGTATCCGCCCCGGGTGCGTTGCGCCAATGCGTGGCAACGCTGCCGCACCGGATCGGACACCAGGCGACAGGCCTGCGCACCACAGTAATCCAGTGCCGTGTTGCCGGCTTGCGCGACAGTTTCGCCGCGGCCATGACCGAAGCGGCCATTCATGTCGAGCGCGAAAATCATGGGATCGAACCCGCCGGACTGGCGCTGCGCCGGTTTCGTGCGCACCGGGACAACCGCCAGCGGCCCGTATTCGGCACGGATCGTGTCCATGCTTTCAAGAATATTGAAGGTACGGTCCAGGAACTGCACCTTGAGCGAATAGCGTGTATCGGGTTCAAGCACGCCCTCGGGCACGCGCCGGTCGATCACCGGCGTGTCGATACTGAGGAAATCGCAGCACTCCGCCTCGGAATAGTAAGCCTGCCGGTTGTTGCCACCCGGGACAATCTCGGTGATCTCGACCCGGATTTCATCGACCCGGCAATTCTGCGTCATGTCGGGCCGGACCGTGATCTTGAATTGGGTGGAAACCGACGTATCGGATTTCGGCGTGTCGATGATGGGCGCGCAGGGTTTGGCCTTGGCTTCGGCCACCTGCGCCCCGAAAAGAAGCGCGACAACCCCCAACGCTAGCGAAAGCAGCGCGCTGGTTCTTTGGAACGGCATGAAACCTCCGGTGATGTCGTGTACGTTGCGTGGCGTTCGGATCTATCCGTGACGCCACGCAATGTTGTCAATCTCACCACCGTTCGGTCAAGGGGGCTGTTCAGTCGCGCAAGAGTTCGTTGATCGAGGTCTTGGAACGGGTCTGCGCGTCCACGCGCTTGACGATCACGGCGCAATAGAGGTTCAGGTTGTTCTTCGTCGGCATCGAGCCGGAGACGACGACCGAGCCCGCCGGCACCTCGCCCATGAACACCTCGCCGGTTTCGCGATCCACGATCTTGGTGGATTTGCCGATATACACCCCCATGCCCAGCACCGAGCCCTCACGCACGATGCAGCCTTCGACCACCTCGGAGCGCGCGCCGATGAAGCAGTTATCCTCGATGATCGTGGGGCCGGCCTGCATTGGCTCCAGCACACCGCCGATGCCGACGCCGCCTGACAGGTGCACGCCCTTGCCGATCTGCGCGCACGAACCGACTGTCGCCCAGGTATCGACCATCGTGCCCTCGTCCACGTAAGCGCCGAGATTGACGAAGGATGGCATCAACACCACACCCGGCGCGATATAGGCCGAGCGTCGCACGACGCAGTTGGGCACGGCACGGAACCCTGCCGAGCGCCAATCGCTGTCGGACCAACCCTTGAACTTGCTGTCGACCTTGTCCCACCAGCCGCTGCCCTGCGGCCCGCCGACCTGCTGCTCCATGTCCTTGATGCGGAAGCCCAGCAAGACCGCCTTCTTGGCCCACTGGTTGACGTGCCACTGGCCGTCATCGCCGCGCTCCGCGACGCGTAGCTTGCCGCTGTCGAGCGCGTCAAGCGTGGCCTCGATCGCCTCGCGCGTTTCGCCTGTCGTGGCTGGGGTGATCTGATCGCGGGTTTCCCACGCGGCTTCGATGGCGGATTCGAGTTGGGCGTTGGACATGCGGGCGCACTCCCTGTCTTGCGTGTTAAGGCTCAACCCTCGCCTATAAGGTCTGACGCCGCGCCCTGCAATGCGGCGCTGTGCGCCACGTGCACGACATGGGTTTGGGGAAACGGCCGGCGGCGCGGCTTTCGCTGGCCTTCAGGGCCGCCAGCCGCTAGGGCTGGGGCAGTGTTCAACGTCGAGGATCAAGAGTGACGGAGAAAGACCGAAGCGGCGTATTCCGTGATGCCCACAGCGATATCGAGAGCGCCCACGGGGTGCCCGACACGCCGCAGACGCGGGCGCCATCCTACCGACTGGCCTTTGCAGACAACGACTTCCTCTGCCGTGACGAGTTGCGGCCGGTTCGCCTGCAGCTTGAACTGCTGAAGCCGCAGATGGCGATGGACGAATACGGCATCGAAAGCACCGTGGTGCTGATGGGCGGTGCGCGCATACCGCGTCCCGAAGAAAAGGCGACAGCGCGCACTCAAACGCTGGCGGACCTTTCGCATTATTATGATGAAGCGCGTGAATTCTCACGGCTGATGACGCAGCGCAGCGTAGGATCGACGCACCATCGCAACGTCATCTGCACCGGTGGCGGCCCGGGCGTGATGGAGGCCGGCAACCGAGGTGCCGCCGATGCAGGCGGCATATCGATCGGCCTGAACATCGTGCTGCCGCACGAACAGGCCCCCAACGAGTACGTGACACCGGACCTGTGCTTCAACTTCCACTATTTCGCGATCCGCAAGATGCATTTCCTGATGCGGGCGAACGCAATCTGCATTTTTCCCGGTGGCCTCGGCACCCTGGACGAAATGTTCGAAAGCCTCACCCTCATTCAGACAGACCGCATGCGACGGGTGCCTTTCCTGCTATTCGGCGAAGAGTTCTGGCGCCGAATCATCAACTGGGAAGCGCTGGCCGACGCGGGAACGATCAGCCAGGAGGATCTCGATCTGTTTAGGTTCGTGGAAACGGCCGCCGAGGCAGTGGATATCATCGATGGCTGGGACCACGGTCAGGATACGAGGTAAGGGCGAGCACCCGGATCAGGCCGCGCCTGGCAGGTGACACAGTTCCTCTCCGCCCAGAAGCGAGGTCACGCAGATTCCTGTTTCGGTTTCCTTGAGCCTGTAGCCATAACCGGCCAGACGATGTTTCCATTCGCGCGGCGACACCGCCTTGGTCCGTTCACGCAGAACGAAATCGCGGATATCATCGGCCTCGGTATCGGGCTTTGTTTGGTCGCTCATCATCATGATGCCCTCCTGCATCGACGTTTCGATACCAGCAGGCTGCACGCGGAGGGTGGCAACAATTGATCCGGATTGAGGCAATTGAGCGGCGATCGGTGAACAATCCCGGTGCACGAACGCTCATTCGTCGCGCTGGACGGCCCGGAGTTGCGCGCGCGCCTCGTCATGCGCCCGGGCGGCCCGCACCAATGCGCGAAACAGGGCTTGCTGGCGTCGGGCATAGAACAGGTGTTCGGGATGCCACTGCACCCCTATGGCGAAGGGATCGGTGTCGCGTTCGATCGCCTGTATCATTCCACCCCGATCCCGCGCCGCCACGCGCAGCCCCTTTCCGACGTTGTCCACCGACTGGCTGTGCAGGGCGTTGACGGTCATCGGCTCGTCGCCGGTCAGTTCCGCCAGCAAGGTGCCCGGTTCCAGATGCACGATCTTTCGTGGCAGGATGGTCCAGCGCCTGTCGCTGGCGGTATAGGTGCCATAGGCGTCCTGGTGCAACGTGCCGCCAAGCGCCACGTTGATCATCTGGCTGCCCCGGCAGATTCCCAGAACCGGCAGGCCCTCTTCTATGGCGTCGCGTACCAGGCGCTGTTCCAGCGCATCGCGGTCGTGATCAAGGCGCGCGGATGTCACCAGACGCCCCCCGTAAAGATCGGGCGATATGTCATCGCCACCGCCGATGACCAGCCCATGCACATCCGCGATATCGGGTGGGTTTCCTCCCGGACTCCAGCGGCGCGCGCGGCCGCCGGCCATCCAGATGTTGAAGGCGATCAACGGAAAGATGCGCCAGCCCGAGCGCCGGGAAACCGTGACACCGATCAGCGGCCGCGTCATTCCGGGCGCACCCCTGCATTATCCAGCCCCACGCCATGCAGGATCGTTCCCGCGCGCCTGGCCCAGCCGTGTCGCAACAGGGTCAGCGCGCCGTGATCGTCCAGCCACGCATCGGACAGCAGACCAAGCAGCGCGGTATCTGCGGCGACACGCTCGACCGTGATCCAGCGCTGCCATTCCTGCGCGATGGACCAGTCGGGGTTGTCGATGCGGCTGTCGGGTAGCCGGAAATGAAAGGCGGGGCGCGCCGATTTCACCTTGGACATGATCCCGGCTACCTGCTGCGGACGCAGATGCGCAAAGAGCGGCAGCATGTCCAGCCCGCGGTTTCGGGTCGGGGTGCGTTGCAGATACAGGTCAATCACATCAATAAGCCCGGCATCGGGGCCAAGCGCGATCAACGCGCGCACGAAGTCTGTCGGATACGGATCGGAGAACGGCAACACGCGGCGCGATTCATCAATCGGATTGGCGATGCGCAACCAGTCCTCGATCAGGGCATAGGCCAGCAGCGGGCGCACGATGTCGGCATCGTTTTCCGAGGCGATCTCGATGTTGAGATGCACGCCGAAGCCGAAAAACAAGCCGCCTTCACTGCCAAGCGCACCGTGTTCGCGCAACGCGCGGCACAAGCCGTGCAACGCGTGCAAGCCCTTCATTTCTAGTGGTTCGGTCACGATTTCCACTGGAATCACCTCGCGCCCGATCTCCAGCGCGAAATCGCGCAAGGCGCTTTGCTCGGCCTTGCGCAGGAAGATATCCAGATAGACTTCGATCTTGCCGATACTGGAGCCTTCGATGGTCCAGAACGGACCATCCCCTTGAACGGCGTGCCCGCCCAGTTCAGAGGTGCAAATCTCGGCCACGCTTGCCTCGGTCAGGCCACCAAGTTCGATCTCGACACCCGTCTTGCGCGGCTCGCCCTTGGCGTTGAGCGGTGTGGGCAAAGGCGCGAAATCGGGCTCGGGCATTGGTCAGGATCCTTGGGGCACCACGGTTCGAAACCTGCCCTTAGCTCAGGCCGCTTTCGGCCTCGATCTGGCGGCGGGACTTGCGAGCGCGTTCACTGGCGGATTTCAACTGGCCGCAAGCGGCCATGATATCCTCGCCGCGGGGGGTGCGGATCGGGCTGGCGTAACCGGCCTTGTAGATGATGTCGGCAAAGGCACGGATTCGGTTGTTGGAGGATCGTTTGTAGGGTGCGCCGGGCCATTCGTTGAACGGGATCAGGTTGATCTTGGCCGGTATGCCCTCGATCAGCTTGACCAGGCGGCGGGCGTCCTCGTCACTGTCGTTGACACCGTTCAGCATCACGTACTCGAACGTGATCCTTTCGGAATTGGATGCCTTGGGATATTCGCGCAGCGCATCCAGCAGCGTTTCTATGTTCCAGCGCTTGTTGATCGGCACCAGCTTGTCGCGCACCTCGTCGGTGGTGGCATGAAAGCTGACCGCCAGAAGGCAGCCGATTTCGCGGGCGGTGCGGGCAATTTCTGGCACGACGCCGCTGGTGGACAGGGTGATGCGCCTGCGGCTGAGCGATATGCCCTCACCGTCCATCGCGATCTTCATGGCATCGCGGACATTTTCAAAATTGTAAAGCGGCTCACCCATCCCCATCAGCACGATGTTGGACAAAAGGCGCGTCTCGTCCTTCGGCTCGCCGGGTTTGGGCCATTCGCCCAGATCATCGCGCGCCATCATGATCTGGCCGACGATTTCACCGGCCGTCAGGTTGCGCACCAGCTTCTGCGTGCCGGTATGACAAAAGGAACAGGTGAGGGTGCAGCCCACCTGCGAGGACACGCAAAGCGTGCCGCGCCCTTCCTCGGGGATGTAGACAACTTCGACCTCGTGACCGCCAGCGATCCGCACCAGATACTTGCGGGTTCCATCCTCGCTCACCTGGCGACTGACGAGTTCGGGGATTTCGATCACGAACGCCGCGTCCAGATCGGCGCGATATCCCTTGGCAAGGTTGGTCATCTCGGCAAAATCGCGCACACCCCACTGGTAGACCCACTGCCAGATCTGCCCGACCCGCATCTTTGCCTGCCGTTCGGGAGTGCCCATTTCGACGAGCGCGTCGCGCAGCTGCTCGCGTGTCATTCCGACGATGTTGATCCTGCCTTCCCGCGAAAACTTGCGGGGCAGTGTCATCACGTCCTGAGTTATCGGAGCATTGGCCGTCATCGCGTATCCATCCCGTGAAGCAAGGCCGATCCAATACAGGATTCGGCCCCGAAAGCCAAAGCAAACTTCGGCGCTTTCGCCGAACACCTCATGCGGTGCTCTCGACTTACTTACAGCGCTTCTCGGCCTCTTCAAGCGCAGCGGTGAACCCGAGGAGTGAAAACTCGTCCTCGGTCTTGGTGCCGCGCGTGGACATGGCGGTGAGCGTCGCCTTGGAGCCGGCCTTCATCGCCGCGATGATCTTGGCGTCGTCCTCCGGGGAGGCGGGCCAGGCCCACTCGCCCTCGGTAAACAGGTCGAAATCGGTGCCATCGACATCTAGGTTCACGGTCGATCCGTTGTCGAAAGGGTATCCGCCGGTGAACGTCACCTGTCCTGTAACATCCGCCTCGGGCCGATAGAACGCCATCAACAGGATCTCGCCACGCCGAACGGAAACAACCCGCCCGTCGCGGGTGTTGACGGTTTTCTTGGGCGAGGATACCGCCCAACACTCCTTGGGATCGGAATCTTCGAACACGCTCCAGTCGGTCTTGGCAGCAACCTGATTGTCGCTTTCGTTCTGGGCAAATGCGCTTGCCGCCGCAAACGCCATCGCCACTCCGGCCAAACCACCTGCAAATCTAGAAATCATCGTCCAGCCTCCAGCCGTCCTTGCCTCAACTTCCGCGGCCCGCGCCCGCCTGTGCCGACATCTTGTGCCCGGGCCATTTCCTTCTCGACAGTGCTACATTAGCCTGAAACAGACCACCAGAGAAAGAGCAATTGGCGGATTTCCGCAATCGTCTGAACATACTCGCGAAAGGACCATGCCCCCATGACCAACCCCGTTCCCCTGGCAGAAGTATGGCGCGGCCCGTTCCTGGAAAGCCTGCATTCCGGTCATGCGGTCGTTTGCGACGCAAGCGGCGATGTGGTCCACGCGTGGGGAGATCCGCAAGCGGTCGTCCTGCCCCGCTCCTCTGCCAAGATGATACAGGCGCTACCGCTGGTGGAAAGCGGGGCGGCTGATGCGTCTCGTCTATGGACCGAGCATCTGGCGCTGGCCTGCGCCAGCCACCAGGGCGCCGATATCCACACCCGCCGCGTGCGGGGTTGGCTGGACCATATCGGCATGGGCGACGATGATTTCCGCTGCGGCGCACAGACGCCCGCCGATCCGGATGCGGCGCATGCCCTGATCCGCAACGATGCGCGGCCCTGCCAGTATCACAACAACTGCTCCGGAAAGCACAGCGGTTTCCTGACCCTGACCAGGCATCTCGGCGCGGGACCGGACTACATTGACACCCTGCATCCCGTGCAACGCGCCGTGCGCGAGGCGTTCGAGGATGTCACCGGGCACGATAGCCCCGGATTTGGTATCGACGGATGTTCCGCTCCTAATTTCGCCACGACGATGCAGGGAATGGCGCGCGCGATGGCGTTCTTCGCGGCGGCCCGCCCAGACGACGACAGCGCGCGCGCCAGCGCGGCCGGTCGGCTGCGCGAGGCGATGGTGGCCTACCCCGAGTTGGTCGCCGGCGAAGGGCGCGCCTGCACCGAACTGATGCGCGCGACAGGTGGACGCGCGGCCCTGAAAACCGGGGCAGAGGCGTTTTTCGTCGCCATGATCCCGGAACAGAAATTGGGCGTGGCGTTGAAGATCGCGGATGGAGGCACCCGAGGCGCCGAATGTGCCATCGCCGCCATCCTGGTGAAACTCGGCGTGCTGAACCCTGACCACCCCGCCACCCGCAAACGCATGAACGCCCCGATCCGCAATTGGCGGGGCGTGGAAACCGGGATGATCCGGCCGGCAGAGGGGTTCGCCTGACCCGCATGGCGCAATGTGAAGGTGCCGCGCGTGTCGGCAAGGAACCGCCCGCTCTGCGTGGCCGAGAGGTGCGCTCGGGTTTGCCTGGGGGACGTTTCCCTCAGGCCGCGAACTCGTCGCGACGATAGCCCTGGATGAACAGCAGGGCGGTCAGGTCGCCGTGGTTGATGCGCACATCGCATTGCGCGGCGACCGTAGGCTTGGCGTGCAGCGCCACGCCGGTGCCGGCGCGTTCCAGCATGCCCAGGTCATT
>JAABTI010000006.1 GCA_011389955.1 Paracoccaceae bacterium
CGCCGTCGCCCACGGCAATCACGTCGGCCTCGGATATATCCAGGTGGCTTGTCACCCGCTCCAACGCGTTGATCTTGGCGGCGCGGCCAAGGATGGGATGAGCCACCTCGCCGGTAAGACGGCCATTTTCGACCAACAGGATGTTCGCATGTGTCTCGTCAAACCCCAACAGGCGCCCGACACGATGGGTAAAGGCGGTAAACCCACCCGAAACCAGAACCGCATAGCCCCCCATGGCTCGCATCGTCGCCACCAGTTCCGGGCCACCGGGCGCCAGCGTGATGCGGGAATCCAGAACACGGGCTATCACCGATTCGTCCAACCCCTCGAGTAACGCCACACGGGCCTCCAACGCTTCTTCGAAGTCCAGTTCTCCGTTCATCGCGCGGGCGGTGATGCCTGCCACGTGTTCACCGACGCCGGCCTCGTCGGCCAGTTCATCGATACATTCCTGTCCGATCATGGTGCTGTCCATGTCCGCCAGCAGCATCGTCTTGCGACGGCCTTTCTCGGGCTGGATGACCAGATCGACGCCCTTGCGCTGCCACGTTTCCCATGCGGGCCACCTGTCACCGGGCATATCGGGCAGTGCGAATTCAGCCGCCTCGCCCGGCGCCAGCCACGCGATGTCGCCCCCTTGCCACGCGTCGCGCTGCCGGGCCACGGTCGCCTCCGTCAGGTGCGGCTCGGCGGGGTTGGTCAGGAATGTGGCGACATACATGGCAAGCTTCCGATCATATCTGCGCTAAGTCGGGAATGGACATTCAAGCGGCGCTATAGCGACATTTTTCCTGTTGTGAAACCCGCTGAACCTCGCTAACAGCGTTGGTGGGACACCCCTCCCCAACGAGGGGCGCTTATCTGGAAGGGTAGCAAAAATGACTATCGAACAACCGGCAACGCGGCCGGATAATCCGCGTTTTTCCTCGGGCCCCTGTGCCAAGATCCCCACATTTTCGCTGGATAAGCTGGCCGACGCGCCCCTGGGGCGCAGCCACCGCGCCGCCGTGGGCAAGGCCAAGCTGAAGGCGGCCATCGAAGGCACGCGCGAAGTGCTGGGCATTCCCGACGACTACCGCATCGGTATCGTTCCCGCCTCGGATACCGGGGCATTCGAAATGGCGATGTGGTCAATGCTGGGTGATCGTCCGGCCGAAATGGTCGCTTGGGAATCATTCGGAGCAGGTTGGGTAACCGACGCGGTCAAGCAACTGAAGATCGACGCGCAGGTGCACGAAGCCCCCTATGGCCGCATCGTGGACATGGGCACGCTCAACTATGACAACGACGTCTGCTTCACCTGGAACGGGACGACAAGCGGTGTACGGATGCCTTCGGGCGACGCGATCCCGGCCGACCGTGGCGGCCTGACCATATGCGACGCGACGAGCGCCGCGTTTGCCCAGGATCTGCCGTGGGACAAGCTGGATGTGACCACCTTTTCCTGGCAGAAGGTGCTTGGCGGCGAAGCCGCGCACGGCATCTTGATTCTCAGCCCCCGCGCGGTTGAGCGACTGGAAAGCTACACACCCGCCTGGCCCCTGCCGAAGATCTTTCGCCTGACCAAGGGCGGAAAGCTCAACGAGGGTATCTTCGAGGGCGCAACAATCAACACACCCTCGATGCTGGCGGTCGAGGATTACCTGGTCGCCCTGGACTGGGCGCGCTCGATCGGGGGGCTCAAGGCCCTGATGGCCCGCGCCGATGCCAATGCGCAAGCGATCTGGGATTTCTGTGAAAACCGCGACTGGATCGCGAACCTGGCCGAAGATCCGGCAACGCGCTCGAACACCAGCGTGTGCCTGAAATTCACCGACGACCGTATCAAAGACGGCGCGGCCTTCGCCAAGGCGGTTCAGAAAAAGCTTGAATCCGAAGGTGTGGCCCTTGATGTGGGCGCATACCGCGACGCGCCCGCCGGACTGCGCATCTGGTGCGGTGGAACGGTGGAGACGTCCGATATCAAGGCGCTGCTGCCCTGGATCGACTGGGCGTTCCACACCGAGCTTTCCGCTCAGTAACCCCTTTTGCTGCGTCCCCTCCTGCACCCGCATGTCTCAGGCTGCGAGCAGGTGGGGAGCGTTCAACCAAAATTTCATCCGAAGGACCACAGACATGGCTCCCAAAGTACTCGTTTCAGACAAACTCTCCGAAACCGCCGTTCAGATCTTCCGTGATCGTGGCATCGACGTGGATTTCCAGCCGGACCTTGGCAAGGACAAGGACAAGCTGGAAGAAGTCATCGGAAACTATGACGGCCTGGCGATCCGCTCGGCCACCAAGGTGACCGAAAAGATCCTCGCCGCCGCCGACCACCTGAAGGTTATCGGTCGCGCCGGGATCGGCACCGACAATGTCGACAAGGAAGCCGCCTCGAAGCGGGGCGTGATCGTGATGAACACGCCATTCGGCAACTCGATAACAACCGCCGAGCACGCGATAGCGATGATGTTTGCCGTCGCTCGCCAGATCCCGGCGGCCAGCGCCAGCACACAGGCCGGCAAATGGGAAAAATCCAAGTTCATGGGGATCGAGCTGACCGGCAAGACCCTTGGCGTGATCGGGGCGGGAAACATCGGCTCGATCGTGTGTGACCGTGCCCGTGGTCTGCGGATGAAGGTGGTGGCATTCGACCCCTTTCTGTCCTCTGAAAAGGCCGAGAAGATGGGCGTCGAGAAGGTCGAACTGGATGAGCTTCTTGGACGCGCGGATTTCATCACGCTGCATGTGCCGTTGATCGATGCAACCCGCAACATCCTGTCGCGTGAGAACCTCGAAAAGACCAAGAAAGGCGTGCGTATCATCAACTGCGCGCGCGGCGGCCTCGTGGACGAGCAGGCCGTGGCCGATATGATCGAAACTGGCCATATCGGCGGCGCGGGATTCGACGTCTTCGCAGCGGAACCCGCAACCGAAAACCCGCTGTTTGGCCTGCCCAACGTCGTCTGCACGCCGCATCTGGGTGCAGCCACCACCGAGGCGCAGGAAAACGTCGCCCTGCAGGTCGCCGAGCAGATGTCCGATTACTTGCTGACCGGTGCGGTGTCGAACGCGCTCAACATGCCGTCGGTGACGGCGGAAGAGGCCAAGGTCATGGGTCCATGGATCAAGCTGGCCGATCACCTGGGCAGCTTCATCGGCCAGATGACCGACGAGCCGATCAAGGCCATCAACATCCTCTATGACGGTGTTGTATCGGAAATGAACCTCGAGGCGCTGAACTGCTCGACGGTGGCCGGGATCATGAAGCGGTTCAATCCCGACGTGAACATGGTCAGCGCGCCGGTCATCGCCAAGGAGCGCGGTATCAAGATCAGCACCACGAACCAGGACAAGTCCGGTGCGTTCGAGGGCTACATGAAAGTAACCGTCGTCACCTCGAAGCGCGAGCGCTCGGTCGCGGGAACGGTATTCTCGGATGGCAAGCCGCGCTTCATCCAGATCAAGGGCATCAACATCGACGCCGAGATCGGCGCGCACATGCTCTATACCACGAACGAGGATGTCCCCGGCATCATCGGCACGCTTGGCCAGACCATGGGCAAGGGCGGGGCGAACATCGCCAACTTCACCCTTGGCCGCTCGGCCTCGGGCGGTGAGGCGATCGCACTGCTGTACGTGGATGAACCCGTCGCGCCCTCGACGCTCTCGGAGCTTGAAGCGACAGGCCTGTTCCGGCAGGTCAAACCGCTGCAATTCGACGTCGCCTGATCGAGGTCGTCATCTCAACTGCGACAGCGCGCCGTCCTTCTCTGGGCGGCGCGTTGCGTTTCAGCCCCTGTTGCGACCGGATCACCGCGACGAGATCACGGAGACAGCAGCATTTGCGCCGAACCCGGAGTATCCCCCTGGCCAAGGTTCAGCCAATTCTGAAAAGTCCGCCCTTTCGGCTATTGATGCAAAAATGACGGAACGTCCCCCTGCACTTTGCGTGAATGCTGAGGTAGCATCGCGCAAAACCATGGGGAAAGAGGACCAGATGAGCGATATCGTGATACTCGGCGGCACCCGGACCGCTATCGGAACATTCGGCGGCGCACTGGCAGGCGTGCCACCAACGCAGCTTGGTGCCATTGTCGCGCGCGAAGCCCTGAAACGCGCCAGCGTCACACCAGAGCAGATCGGCCACGTGGTGTTCGGCAACGTCATCAATACCGAACCACGCGACATGTATCTCAGCCGCGTCGCCGCGATCGAGGCAGGCATTCCCGACACGACCCCGGCAATGAACGTGAACCGGTTGTGCGGCTCGGGTGCGCAGGCCGTGGTTTCAGCGGCGCAGTCCCTGATGCTGGGCGATGCGGATTTCGCGCTTGCCGGTGGCGCAGAATCGATGTCGCGCGCGCCCTACATCGTGCCCGACCAACGCTGGGGCGCCAAGATGGGCGATATTCGCACGCTCGACATGCTGCTGGGCACGCTCAATTGCCCGTTCGGCACCGGCCACATGGGCGTGACGGCAGAAAACGTGGCCGGTGAACACGATATCAGCCGCGCCGATCAGGACGATTTCGCGCTGCAAAGCCAAAGCCGTGCCGCCGCAGCCATCGAGGCAGGCTATTTCAAGGACCAGATCGTGCCGGTCGATGTGCGCGTCAAGCGTGACACGGTGCAGTTCGACACCGACGAGCACCCCAAGGCCACCACCGCCGAGGCACTGGCCGGCCTGCGCGCGGTGTTCCGCAAGGACGGAACGGTGACAGCGGGCAATGCCAGCGGTATCAACGATGGCGCTGCGGCCTTGGTCCTGGCGCGGAGCGAAGCAGCCGAAAAGGCCGGGTTGACGCCCCGCGCGCGCCTGCTGGGCTATGCCCATGCCGGCGTTCGGCCCGAGGTAATGGGCATCGGCCCCGTTCCCGCCGTCGAGAGCCTGCTGGCCAAGACCGGGTTGAGCATCGGTGATTTCGACGTGGTCGAATCAAACGAGGCATTCGCCGCGCAGGCCGTCGCCGTCAACAAGGGCCTGGGGCTGGACCCCGCGATCGTCAATCCCAACGGAGGCGCGATCGCCTTGGGTCATCCCGTCGGCGCGACCGGCGCGATCCTGACCGTCAAGGCCCTCTACGAGCTGGAGCGCACCGGCGGCAAGCGCGCCCTGATCACGATGTGCATCGGCGGCGGGCAGGGTATCGCCCTGGCGATCGAGAAACCCTGATCACACCCCGCACCGGGGCGTTTCTCACAAGGTCAGCTCCGTCATCTGTGCAGGAACGAACAACCCGGGCGTGAAACGCGATAAGGGCGGCGGCGGAGAACGCGCCGTCTTTATCGGGGGGGCTCAGTCAACGCGCAACCGGGCGCGGTCAGCGCGTCCCTCGGCATCGATGACCGTCAGCGTGTGAAAACCACGCCCCGGATCGGGCAAGGTGATCTCGCGCCTGCGCGCACCACTGACAACGGGTCGTCCATTGGCCAGCCAACTGAAGGGCGGCACGCCTGCACGCACCTTGGCCGTCAAGCCGTCTGGTGCGACGGTCAACCGCGCCCCATCCGGCGGAAATGCCAGGCGCGGCGCATTGCGGTCCAGCCGCCCGGCCTCCTGCCCACGCGGCCTGAACACGCGCAGCGGTGCGGGCAACTCTGCGTTTGGCACCTGTAACACACCCGGCGGCGGCGGTGGCAGGGGCACCGCCCCATGGTCCAGCCGTTCGAACGCCGCGAACAGGACGGGCGCGGCCAAATCGCCCCCGAAAACGCCGGGCACCGGCGTTCCATCGGGCCGGCCGATCCAGACCCCTACCACATGCGCGCCGTCATACCCCACGGCCCAGGCATCACGGTGCCCGTAAGAGGTGCCGGTCTTGTAGGCCATCGGCCAGCGTCGCGAACCGGGCGGTGGGGGCAGCCGCGACAGGATATGCCCCACCTGCCATGCCGCCGCCGGACTTGCGACTCTCTTCACCGGCCCTTCACGGCCGGCGCCGGAGCGCCAGTGCAGGTTCACCGCGCGGCCGCCATTGGCAAGGCCCGCGTATAGCTGCACCAGCCCCTCCAGCCGCAGCCCGACACCGCCCAGAGCAACCGCCAGACCCGCACGGCCGCCGGGTAGTTCGGGACGGATACCGGCGCGACGCAACCCCGCCATAAGTCTCGCCGGCCCAAGCGCCCGGGTCAGGCGCACGGTCGGAATGTTGAGCGACAGGCGCAGGGCCTCGGACACGCGCAGACGTCCGCGAAACTCGCCGTCGAAGTTCTGTGGCGCATAGCCGTCGAAATCCACGGCCACGTCATCGATCAATGTTTCGGGATGGGCCAGGCCCTGGTCGAAGGCCAACGCATAAACCAGGGGTTTGAGGGTTGAGCCCGGAGAGCGCGGTGCGCGCGTCATATCGACATAGCCATCGCGGAGACCAGCCCGGTATCCGCCCGAACCGACCGAAGCGAGGATCTCGCCACTGCGGTGATCGGCGGCGATGATCGCGATTGACAGGCTCGGCGACCCCCGTTGCAATGTCTGCCGCGCCAGACGTTCGAGCCTGCGCTGGATCGCAGCAACCAACGTCAGGTCGTGGCGGCGTATATCCGGTGCATCGGCCAATGCCCTGTCGGCCATGTGCGGCGCCAATGCCGGGAACCCACGGCGTTCGGTCGGCACCGGTGCAAGCATGGCCGCTTGCGCGGTGTCGGCGGTCAGCACACCCGCCTGCACCATGCGCGTCAGAACCCGGTTTCGCGCAGCACGGGCCGCATCAGGGTTCTGATCGGGGCGACGCGTCTCGGGCGATTGCGGCAGCGCCACCAGCAACGCCGATTGTGCCGGGGTCAGGCGCGCAGGTTCTTTGCCGAACCACGCGAGCGTGGCGGCGCGCACCCCCTCCAGGTTGCCACCATACGGGGCCAGGGTCAGGTAAAGCGTCAGGATTTGCGTCTTGTCCATCTGCCGTTCCAACGCGAGGGCGACCCTCAGCTGGCGCAGTTTCCCTGCCCATTGGCCCGTGCTACCGCCCTCCAGCAGACGCGCGACCTGCATACTCAACGTCGACGCCCCCGACACGATACGGCCGTTCATCATGGCCTGTCCGGCCGCACGGATCACCGCCCACGGGTCCACGCCGTCATGGTCGTGGAAACGCTTGTCCTCGTAGGTCAGCAGCATCGACAGGTAGAGCGGATCAACCTGACGGGGCCGCGCACCAAGTCGCCACCGCCCATCCGCAACGGTATAGGCGCGCAACAGGTCACCGTTGCGGTCGCGCACCTCGGCCGACGTGGCCACGATGACCGATGGCAGAACCGTGACCGCGACCCATTGATCCAGCTTGTCACGCGCCAGTGCGGTGGCGAACAAGACAAAAACCAGAAGCAGGAGGCCGTGACGCCTCATGGCTTGACGATCACGCGACCATCACCGGTATGCGCGCGATAGCGCGGGCGATACATGTCCTCGACCGAGGCGGCGGGGTGATGATAGCGCCCCGGCGACACCGCCCGCACCATGTAAGCCAGGCGAAACGGCCCGTCCTCGCGCCAGTTCACCGCGGCCAAAAAGCGGTCAGCGCGGAACTCGGCATGTTCGGCATTCGCTGGTTTCAGCCACTCCAGTGCGCCAGGATCACCTGCCCGCAGCAGGTTGGGGTTGTCTATTTCGAACCCGGCGGGCAAAGGGTCCGTCACCATCAGGCGCGCACCGATCTTGTCAAACGGGGTAACCTTGAGCACCACCACAAGGCGGGTGCCCGCGGATACGTCGGTGGGGCTGACCTCACGCCCTTCGAGGGTGAAGTAACTGCGCTTGATCGACATGCCGTACCCGCCCGGCGAGACCTGCCCGCGCGGCACGCCGATAGTGGTCAGAACTATTTCCGCCGGACGGTCACGCACATTGCGAATTTCCGTTGGCGCGGCATTGCCCCTGTCGTCCAGCACCCGCACAACCGGTCCTTCGGCAGGAACACCATCAAGCGTGAGCCCGGATACCTCGGGCGTCTCGATCAGGGCATGCGCTGCCAGAACGGACCATGCCGCCTCCTGCGTGGATAGCGGGCCTTCGGTAGAAGCGGCCGCCAGGCGCCGCACGAATGCGCCACGATCCACCCGGTCACTTCCCGCCGCCGCGGCAAGCGCCAGAACCCCGGCAGTATCGCGCAGATCGGTGCCATAATCCGTGCGCCACACCGGCGCCTCCGGGGATGCGCTTGCTCCTGCGGATCGCCGCTCAATCCGCCGGGCCGCATGGGCAAACATGGCGTCCGCCCTTGTCGCGTCGCCATAGGCCGCCAGCGCAGCCCCCAATTGCGCAAGCGCCAGCGGTGTTGCGAAATCGTCTGCCTTTTGGTCTGCGTAGAAACGCAAATCTCCCATGGCGGCGGCGCCTTCGCGAGCCAGAACCATCAGGGCGTAGGCGATCGCCTCGCCGCCATTGTCGAAATCCGGTGCGTAATTGACCCGGTTGCGCAGGTTGTCCAGCGCCAGATCAAACGCGTCGTCAGGCACATCGTGGCCCTCGGCCCGGGCACGCGACAGGAAATCGGTGACATATGCATCAAGCCAGAAATCGCCCGAACCGGCGCGCCACAAACCAAAGCTGCCGCCGCCGGTTTGCCGCGTGAGAATTCGGCGGATGGCCCTGTCCACCCGGGTGGAAAGATCCTCTGCGCCGGTCAATCCCATGACCTGCGCCACCTGCCCCAGATAAAGCAACGGCAGCGCGGCGCTGGCAAGCTGTTCGGTGCAGCCATATGGGTAGCGATCCAGAGTCGCGATCAGCCCCGGTGCGTCCAGACGCGCCAGCGGTCCCGCTGACAGGATGGCTGATCCGGTGCCTTCCTGGAACCCTGCAAACACGTCACGGTCGAGGGTGAAGGCATCGCCCGCCCGGAGACGGAACCGCCGCGTTTGCGACACCGCCGGGTCGTTTGCGCGCACGCCCAGCGTCAACTCCTTTCGCAGTTGTTGCCCATCCGGCGTGGTCAGGGCCACGCGCAGGGCGTAATCGCCCGGCGTCCCGGCCTCAATCGGAATTTCCACCCTTGCACGGCCATTCTCGGCCAGGCTTACGCCCGACGGCACGGCACCAGGGGCGATCGACAGGCCAGTATCGGCGGTCACATCCAGCCCCATTCGCCCTGCCGGGCCATCGGTATGGGTCAGTTCGAGCAACAGGCGTGACGTGTCGCCCGGCGCCAGAAAACGCGGCAGACTGGCATTCACCACAACCGGGTCACGAATTACCACGTCGGCTTGCGCCTGCCCCACACCGACAGCGGACCAGGCCACCGCCATCAAGCGCACGGTACCATTGAAATCCGGGATGTCGAACCTCACCTTGGCGCGCCCCTGCTTGCCCACGGTAACAGGGCCGGAAAATTGCGCGACCAGCTCCTCGGTCGGGGGCGGGGCCTGGGTACTGGGGGTGCCCATCGCGTCACCGCCCGAACGAACCTGCCCCAAGGCCCCGTTTCCCGTGTCGATCAGGCGACCATAGAGATCACGGATCTCGACTCCGAGCCGCCTTTGTCCAAAGTAGTGCCCCGAAGGGTCGGGACTTTCGAACCCGGTGAGGTTCAGAATCCCCAGGTCAACCGCCGCTACGGTCACATGCGCCTGCGCGCCTTCCGGCACACCGACGACCTGCACCTGTGCTTTCAGCGCACCGCGCGGGCGTATCTGGGTGGGTGCATCCAGCCTGACATCAAGCTGCTGCGCCCCCGGATCGATAACGGCATGAGTCACCCCGAGGCCACGCACGGGCGCATGCCCTGCATCGTCCTGCACCGGGCGAATGACCGAGGCGGTCACATAAGCGCCTGCGCCCCAGTCATCCGTAACAGGCAGGTCCACCAGGTTTTCACCTTCGGTGACTTCGACCGCGCGCATGGCGATCACACGCTCGGACATGACGGTGATCATCGCTGTGCCTGCCATGCGCGGAACCATGCGAAGCTGCGCCACGTCACCGCTACGGTAGCCGGGCTGATCAAGTGACATCTCAAGCATGTCAGGTGTTCGCGCGGCGTCCGCAGGGGCGTGCCATCCCGCGTGAAAGCCCACGGAACTGACTGCGTAGGGGCCTTCTGTCGTTTCGACCACCAGTTCGTAACGGCCCCAGTCGACGCGCGCCGCCACCTCCTTCGGGGTGTTACCCAACGCGGTTTCACCACGGCTGACGCGGGTGCGGCGTGTCACCGGCTCCCAGTTCCAGTTGCCGTTCTGCTGATACCACTGATAGCGGGTCTCGACCCGGTTGAGGGTCCATTTGACCTGCATTTCCCGAGACACAGAGCCGCCGCCGGGGCCAATGGCGCGCAAATCGAACGCAGCTTCGGCGCCCTGCCCCACGGAGCCATCGAACAGCGGCCTGATCCCGATCAAAGGGGTATCGGGCATGACGGGGCGAATGATGTTGCGTTCGACCGGGCGCCCGGACCCTTCGGTCACGCGCACCGTAGCCTCCGCTGTCATCGGGCGCGCCTCGCTGACCATTTCCGGCAGGGCGAGGAGTAGCTGCGCCTCGCCTGTCTCACCCGTTCTGGCCGTGGGCAGGGAAGAGGCGCGGGGTGCCTGCATTTCATCATGGCGGCCAAAGCGATAGCCGGGATATTCCTCCATCGTGTCCCGAGGCCGTAGCGTGACGGTGCCCTCAACGGCCAGATCACGCCCCGGTGCGCCGAAAAGATACCGTGCAAAAACCTTCAGCGGCAGCGTATCACCGGCACGAATGGGCCCGTCGGGCAAGGACAGCTCAACATCAATCCGTTCCGGCAGGAAATCCTCGACCAGGAGCGCAGTGCTCGCCAATGCCGGGGCCTCGACGTCGGCGCGCACGTCTAGCCGCCAGCCCCCGCGCGGCACATCAGCACCCAGATCGAAGGCAAAGATGTGTCCACCGTCCAGATCATTAGTCGACACCTTGCGCGCGTATTCCACACCATCGGGGCGCGACAGGATCGCGGTAAGTGGCAGGCCGGGCGTTGCGCGTGCTTGGGTATCACGGGCCAGTGCCGTGGCATGGATCGTCTCGCCGGCGCGGTAAGCCCCGCGTTCAGTGGTCAGGAACACGTCCACCGGACCGGCGGGATCACGCCCCTCGACGCCGCGATCCGAAAGGTCGAACGCCGGATCGCTCAGCGACAAGAATGCCAGGTCATCGCCCTGACGCACCGTAACCATGGCCGGCGCCGCGCCACCAGTCCCGCGCACAAGCCCCGGTTCAAAGCGCACATGCCCCTGCGCATCGGTCAGTGCGCGGTCAAGAACACGGTTGGCGCGCGACAGCAGCTTAACCTCGGCACGCGCGCGGGGGGCGGCATCACCAAGCCCACGCACGAGCACATGCAGCCCGTCATTGCCCATCAGCGTCGTTATCCCCAGATCGGACAGGATGAACCATTGGGTTGCGCCGGGCTGATCATATTTCGCGAGGCCGGGTATGCCCGCGGTCAGCGCATAAAGTCCCGGCGGCAGATCGGCGATGATCTCGCCCATCGGCAGCCGGGTCATCATCTCTTGGTTGAGGCGGTTTTGCACCTCGCCCTGCCCGGTCCAGACCTCTTGCGCGACCTCGCCGGAGAAGCCGCGTGCGCGCCACTGGTCCAAAGGCCGGCCGAAATACCCTTCTTGCACGGCGCGCAAAACGTTGCGATCGGCCACGTGCCGCAGGGTCAGGTCAACCTGATCCAGATTCACCGTCTCGATTGGTAGCGCCGCACCCTCGCCGCGCGGCAAGACATAGGCGCGCCCGGGGAACACCGCGCTTGGGCTTCGGTCGCGCACATAGATCATCAATGTTGTGTCACTGGCCAGGATCTCGCCGCTCGCGGCGGGCAGGCCGCGGCGGAATGTCAGGCGATAGCGTTGCCCGTGAACCGCTCCGTCAACGCACAATTGCCGGTCGTCTGCTTCGACCGCCATCGTCGCATCGGGCAAGCGCAGGAACGTGGCGTATTCCACCCCTCCCTTGACCAGCGGCTCGGAAAACTGTGCGCATATGCGGGGGGCGGCGCTGTCGGATTCGACGGTGTGCCCGGTGATGCGGAAGCCGTATTTGCCGATCGCCTCCCGTAGCGCCGAACCGATATCCCGGCGATCCGGCTGCGCATCCTGCGCAAGACGCAGGGCCGGGATCATGTCGCGGCCCCGTCCGGATGCTTCGAGGGCGCGGGACAGAATCAGGAGTGCGCTGGCGCTTTCCTGCGGGCTCCGGGCACGTAGCGCACCGTTCACCGCTGCCGCCAGGGCGCGGGCGTTCATCTGTCGTTGCCGGGTTCGGTTATCCGTCTCTACCTCCAGCGCAAGTCTCGCGTATTCCACCCATAAATCGCTTTGGTCGGTCTGCGCCAGGGCGGCGCCGGTCCAGTGCATCGCCTGACGCAGGTCGCCCTTGGCGCGCTGCTGCTGCGCAGCCTTCAACAGGGCGGGCACGTCCCATTTGCCACCAGCGTGCCGCCGGCCCAGCCCGCGCGCCTGGTCAAGCGCCGCCTTCAACGTGGATGATCCCAGGAACGACAGTGCCCCGGATCGATCAGCCGCCAGGCGGAGAACCTCCGGCTCGGTGCTGCGGATCTCGGCCGACAAGGCGCCTTCATAGGGCTCTCTCGCGCTGATGGCGCCCTTGGGAAAGCAGGCGTTCGACCGCGTATTGAAGGTAAACGCCTTGCACCGGGCATTCGACAAGCACGCGGTTTCGCACGCTTCGTAGGTTGTATCGTACAACGCCTGAAGGTCCGAGCCGTAGAAATCGACATCGCTGCTGACCACGGCCCGGCGGTCGGGTACGTATCGCGCTTCGTCCAGCGCCCCACCTGACTGAGACATGACAAGACCCGGCATGACAAGCGCGGTCATCAGGACGACGGCGGGAACAGGCAGGCGCATCATCTTTCTCCTTGGCGATCTGATAAGCGTGGCACGCAGCCCGGCGTGTTGGCAACGATTCCCGGCTGGCGTGCGCTCTGCATCATCCTTAATTCGTTGTTCATCGGCTTGTCCGATGCTGCGCGGATCAACCGGGCGTGTCGGAGGACGGGCATGAGCCTTGCCAACAAACTTGCCGAGGAGCGTCGCGCGCGCCTTGCGGCCGAACGGATGCTGGAACTCAAGCAGGCGGAACTGTTCGCGGCCAACCGCAAGCTGGGCCTGCACGCGCGCGCACTTTCCGAGGAAATCACGCAGACCCGCGCGCAGGTGCAAACGGTTCAGGATGAAAACCAGCGGGTGAAATCAGATCTGTCGGCTGCGCAGGAAAAAATCCAGATCGTCGAACGCCGCCTGTGGCAATCCATCCAGACCATTCGCGACGGGTTTGCCATTTTCGATGGCGACGACGCGTTGGTCACGGCCAACCGCGCCTACCTGATTATCTTCGACGGGCTGGAGGAGGTGCAGCCCGGAATCTCCTATGCGCGGGTCCTGCAATTGCTGACCGAGGAGGGGATCATCGACACCGGTTCATTCACCCCCGCAGGATGGCGCGACATGATGCTGGAACGCTGGCAGTCGCCGCGCCCGGAACCGGTGGTCATGCGGCTGTGGAACGACCAATACATAAAACTGATCGATCAGCGCGGCGCCGGGGGCGACGCGGTGACGCTGGGGCTCAACATCACCGAAACCGTTCAGAACGAGCACGCCCTGAAAGAGGCGCAGGAACGCGCCGAGGCAGCGAACCGCGCGAAGTCGGCATTCCTGGCGAACATGAGCCACGAAATCCGCACACCCATGAACGGTGTCGTGGGAATGGCCGAACTGATGCGCGAAACCGCCCTGACAGAGGAACAGGAACTGTATGTGGATACGATACGCAACTCGGGCGAGGCGCTATTGGTCATCATCAACGATGTGCTGGATTATTCCAAGATCGAGGCGGACAAGCTGACGCTGACGGCAGGCCCCTTTGACCTGGAGCGCTGCATCCACGAGATCGTCCTGCTGGTCGCTCCCGCCGCGCGGGAAAAAGGACTCGAACTGCTGATCGATTACGACATGTTTCTGCCCACCATGCTGATCGGCGACGCCGGGCGCATCCGGCAGGTGCTGACCAACCTGATTGGCAATGCCGTGAAGTTTACCCCGGCGGGGCATGTCCTGGTGCGTGTGGTCGGCCTGCAACCGGAGGGGGGCGGGGAAACTGATGTCCACATCACGATCGAGGATACCGGCATCGGCATCCCGGCCAACAAGATCGAGCATGTTTTCGGCGAGTTCAATCAGGTCGAGGATGAGCGAAATCGCCAGTTCGAGGGCACCGGCCTTGGCCTCACGATCAGCCGCAAGCTTATCGAACTCATGGGCGGGCAGATCTGGGTGGACTCGCAAGAGGGCGCCGGTAGCGCCTTTGGCATCCGCCTGGCCCTGCCCGTAGCCACCGCAGAGGAAAGCGCCGCGCCACCGGACCTGCGTGGAGTTCTGAAGCACGTCCTGGTGTGCGATCCGCTGCCCGTCAATCGGCAGGTTTTGACCCGGCAGGTGGAATCGCTGGGCCTGCGCGTGACCGGCGCCACCACCCCGCAAGAAGCGCGGCAAGCCATGGGCGAGGATATCGATCTGGTGCTTTGCGATCATACACCCCCGGGTCTGGACGGTCTGGCGCTGGCGCGCGAACTGGCCTCGGGGCCCGCCGCGCCCACGGTCGTCGTGCTGAGCGCGGACCCCGCCGATACCAGCACGAACGACCCGCCCGGCGGCGCGCCGTTCGTTGCGCGCAAACCGATATCGCGGCAGGCGCTTGTTCGGCTTCTGTCGGAGATGGCGCAGCGTATCGAAACACCAGACGCCGCGATCACGCCCGCCAACGCGAACCCGGCGAGGATATCGACATCGCGCCGGTCCATGCGCATCCTTGCCGCCGAGGACAATCGTACCAATCAACTCGTCTTCAGCAAGATGATCAGATCGCTGGACATAGAGTTGCGCTTTGCCGGTAATGGCGAAGAGGCGGTTGATCAATTCCAGACATTCTCGCCCGATCTGATCTTCATGGACATCTCGATGCCGGGCATGGACGGCAAGCAGGCCACCGCCGCCATCAGACGGATCGAGGCCGCAAAGGGGCACCATGTGCCAATCGTGGCGCTGACGGCCCATGCCGTCGAAGGCGATCGCGATGCCATACTGGCCGCTGGCCTGGATGCCTACCTGACAAAGCCGCTGAAAAAGGGCGCGATCATAGACACCATCGTTTCAAATGCGCCTGTCGACGCCAACCCACCATTGGTGGAAACGGCCCGGGCGTAATCAGCCCGAATCGCCAGGGCGAAGGAAGACCATTTTATCGCCCTCGGACAGCTCGGGGTCATAGCGATACCCGCCGGTGTCGAAATCGCGAAGCGTCTGAGGCTCGGTCAGGCGATTCTGGATGATAAAACGGGCCATCGCACCGCGGGCGCGCTTGGCATGGAAACTGACGACTTTCGGCGTGCCGTTCTTCTCCTCCATGAACACCGGGGTGATCACCCGCAACTTCAACGCATCGGGCTGAACTGCCCCGAAATACTCCTGGCTGGCGCAATTGACCAACGTATCGGTCCCGGTTTCAGCAGCCTGCTCATTGAGCGCGCGCGCGATCCGGTCGCCCCAGTAATCATAGAGGGTCTTGCCATGGTCGGTCTTCAAACGGCTGCCCATCTCGAGGCGGTATGGCTCGATCGCGTCAAGCGGGCGCAGCACCCCGTAGAGCCCCGACAGAATCCGCAGGTGATCCTGCGCCCAACGCATTTCATCGGCGTCCAGGCTGCCGGCCTCCAAGCCCTGATAGGTATCCCCGGCAAAGGCAAGGGCAGCGGGCTTTTCTTCCATCTCGCCGAAGTCACGGAACCGCTCGGCGTTGAGTTTGGCAAGGTTATCGCTGATTCCCATCAGTTTTTTCAGGTCGGACGTCGACAGACCTCGCGCCACCTCGGCAAGCTCCTTGGCCTGCTGCGCGAATTGCGGGCGTGTCGGCGTAACGTCATCGACGTCGGACATGTCTAGTTTCTTGGCTGGCGATATCACGATCAGCATTGACGCTCTCCTGCTTGATGATCCTTTCAGGATCTAGCCCGCTTCGCGCAGCACGTCCAGAAATGCCGCGCCGAACCGTTCGGCGCGTCGCTTTCCCAGAACACGCTCCAACGCGGGGACATCGGCGGGGCGCATCTGCGCCACGCGCGCCAGTTGCGATGTCGAACAACTCAGCGGTTTTTCCACCCCACCCTGACCGCGTGCAAGATCGGCCTGCACTTCGACCAGCCGGTCATAAAGACTACCGGCGCCACGCCCCGCCAATTTCCGGCGGCTCGGGTGGACGGGATCGGCGGCCCCGTTGATCACCGACAGAAAGGCATCGCCATATATCTCCAGCTTTTTCGTCCCGACGCCACCGATGCGCGCCATTTCGTCCAGTGAGGCAGGGCGCGTCTCCGCCATCTCGATCAGGGTGCGATCGGTGAACACGACGTAGGCGGGCACCCGCGCCGCCTCGGCCAGGGCCCGACGCTTTGCCTTGAGCGCAGACAGAAGCGGCGCGTCCTCCTCCGACACCAACGCACGCGCCGCCGGGCGGCGGGGCTGCGCGCGCACGGCATCGCGACGCAGGGTGATCTTTTGCTGGTCCCGCAGGATCGGCAGAGCGCGGTCGGTCATCCGCAGCGCGCCGTGCCGCTCGGAGTCGGGGCGGATCAGGTCATGCCCCATCATCTGCCGGAAGATCGCCTGCCACTGGGGGCGGGAAAACTCGCGACCGACCCCG
>JAABTI010000066.1 GCA_011389955.1 Paracoccaceae bacterium
CGTTACGCAGGGCGGTGACGGTGCCGGGCGCGGCAGCCAGCACATCGACACCGGCACGCATGGCCGCGCGGGATGGCAGGCCGATATCGGTGCCCTTGTGGGCATCATAGCTGAGTTCGCCACAGGCGAAATCCGCGGCGCCCGGGCCGGGATCGGCATCGGTGTATTGCTGGATGAAGCAGGACTGACCGAGCGTGCAATCGACAGGCAGGGTCAGGGTGGGGGGTTGCGCGGCGGCAGGGGCCGCCGCGCAGGTTATCCATGCCGCAAGACCGGCAGCGAGCAGGGCACGCAGGCCCGGCCGCATCAGCCGGCGGTCAGCAGCGGCGGCTTGTCGCCTGACAGGCGCGGGCTGTCGGGGCCCTCGATCTGGAGGTCGATCTCGCCGTCCTTGACACTGACGCGCACCAGTCCGCCCTTGGCCAGCTTGCCGAACAGCAACTCCTCGGCCAGCGGTTTCTTGATGTGCTCCTGGATCACGCGGCCCAGCGGGCGCGCGCCCATCTTGTCGTCATAGCCCTTGTCGGCCAACCATTCGGCAGCGGGCGCGGTCAGCTCGATGGTGACGTTGCGATCCATGAGCTGCGCCTCGAGTTGCAGGACGAACTTCTCGACCACTTGCAGGATCACCTCGCGCGGCAGCGCGCCGAAGCTGATGACCGCGTCCAGACGGTTGCGGAATTCCGGCGTGAAGGTCCGCTCGATCGCGGCGGTATCCTCGCCCTCGCGGCGGTCACGACCGAAGCCGACGGCGGCCTTGGCCTGTTCGGTGGCGCCGGCGTTGGAGGTCATGATCAGGATCACGTTGCGGAAATCCACGGTGCGCCCGTTATGGTCGGTCAGGCTGCCGTGATCCATCACCTGCAACAGGATGTTGTAGACATCCGGGTGCGCCTTTTCGATCTCGTCCAGCAGCAGCACGCAATGGGGGTGCTGATCGACGCCGTCGGTCAGCATGCCACCCTGATCGAAGCCCACGTAGCCCGGAGGTGCGCCGATCAGGCGGGAAACGGCGTGTTTCTCCATGTATTCCGACATGTCGAAGCGCAGCAGTTCCACGCCGAGCGTATCCGCCAGCTGTTTGGCCACTTCCGTCTTGCCGACGCCGGTGGGTCCGGCGAAGAGGTAGTTGCCGATCGGCTTTTCCGGTTCGCGCAGGCCGGCGCGGGCCAGCTTGATCGCCGAAGACAGGGCCTCGATCGCGGTGTTCTGGCCGAACACGACGCGCTTGAGCGAGTTGTCGAGATCGCGCAGCACCTCGGCATCGTCCTTGGAGACGTTCTTGGGCGGGATGCGCGCCATCTTGGCGACGACGGCCTCGATTTCCTTGGCGCCGATGGATTTGCGCCGCTTGCTGGGCGCCACCAGATGTTGCGCCGCGCCGGCCTCGTCGATGACGTCGATCGCCTTGTCGGGCAACTTGCGGTCGTTGATGTAGCGCGCGCTGAGGTCCACCGCCGTCCTGATCGCGTCATGGGTATATTTGACGCTGTGGTGCTGTTCGAAATAGGGCTTGAGCCCCTTGAGGATCTTGACCGTGTCGTCGGTGGTGGGTTCGATCACGTCGATCTTCTGGAACCGGCGCGACAGGGCGCGATCCTTTTCGAAATGCTGGCGGAACTCCTTGTACGTGGTCGAGCCCATGCAGCGCAGCTTGCCGCCCTGCAAGGCGGGCTTGAGCAGGTTGGAGGCATCCATCGCACCGCCGCTGGTGGCGCCGGCGCCGATGACGGTGTGAATCTCGTCGATGAACAGCACCGCGTCGGGGTGCTCCTCGAGTTCGGTCATCACGGCCTTGAGGCGTTCCTCGAAATCGCCGCGGTAGCGGGTGCCGGCCAGAAGCGCGCCCATGTCGAGGCTGTAGATCGTGGTTTTTGCCAGAACTTCGGGCGTTTCGCCGGCGACGATCTTGCGCGCCAGCCCTTCGGCGATGGCGGTCTTGCCCACGCCGGGATCGCCCACGAGAAGCGGGTTGTTCTTGCGGCGGCGGCACAGCACCTGGATGCAGCGCTCGACCTCGGATGCGCGGCCGATCAGGGGATCGACGTCGCCCTCGCGGGCCTTGGCGTTGAGATCGACGCAATACTTGGCCAGCGCGGAATCCTTGGGTTCCACGGTTTCCGATGACCCGTGCGATTCCTCGTCCGCCTCGGGGGCGCCGGTGACCGGGCGCGCCTCGCCATAGGCGGGATCCTTGGCGACGCCATGGGCGATGAAGTTGACCGCATCGTAGCGTGTCATCTCCTGTTCCTGGAGGAAGTAGGAGGCGTTGCTTTCGCGTTCGGCGAACATCGCCACCAGCACGTTGGCGCCGGTCACTTCGGTGCGGCCGGACGATTGAACGTGGATCGCGGCACGCTGTATCACGCGCTGGAACGCGGCCGTCGGCACCGCCTCGGAGCCGTCGATGTCAGTGACCAGATTGGACAGGTCATCGTCGATGAACTCCACCAGGGACATCCGCAGCTCTTCGGTATCGACCGAGCACGCCTTCATCACGCGGGCAGCGTCGGGTTCGTCCACAAGCGCAAGCAGAAGGTGTTCGAGAGTCGCAAATTCGTGTTTGCGGGCATTGGCCAGCGCCAGCGCCGCGTGGATCGCCTGTTCCAGCGTTGTCGAAAATGACGGCACTGTGTGCTCCTTTTCCTGTTCGGGTCTGGGCGGAGAGGTGCCCGAGTGACCGTGGCCTCATGGTATTAAAGTTTGGTCTATGTCCGCGCGGCTTCAAGTGTTTTCTGGCACGAAACCTTCACATTTCTCTGTAAGCCCCCCGTGTTTTGGTGATGTTTTCGTGATCGCCGGATCAGAAAGCGTCCTTGCGGCGGCGCAATTCGGCGAACACCGCGACCGGATCGGCGCCATCCATGCCGATCGCCGCCTGAAGGTCGGGATCTCCGGCGCGCAGGAACGGGTTGGTGGCCAGTTCCTCGGATAGCCGCGAGGGCACGGTGGCCTGCCCCGCGGCGCGGGCGGCATCGACCTGCGCGGCGCGGTCGGCCAGCGCGGCGTTGTCGGGGTCCACGGTGCGCGCGAAGCGGGCGTTGTTGGCGGTATATTCATGCCCGGAGCAGATCAGCGTGTCGTCCGGCAGCGCGGCCAGCTTGGACAGGCTGTTCCACATCTGCTCGGGCGTGCCTTCGAACAGCCGTCCGCAGCCCAGGGCCATCAGGCTGTCGGCGGTGAAGGCCAGTTTGCTTTCGGGGAAGTGAAAGGCGATATGGCCGACGGTGTGGCCGGATACATCGATCACCTTGCCCGCCTCGCGGCCGATGGTGACGGTGTCGCCTTCGGCCACGGGGGTGTCGAGCGGGGGCAGGCGGTGCGCGTCGGCCGCCGCGCCGACCACGCGGGCCCCGGGGTGGGCGGCGAGGATCTCGGGCAGGGCATCGACGTGATCCCAGTGGTGATGGGTCAGCAACACATGGCCAAGCTGCCAGTCGCGGTCGCGCAGCGCCTCCAGTACGGGCGCGGCCTGCGGCGCGTCGACCAGGGAGGTATCGCCAGTGTCGGCGTCATGCAGCAGGTAGGCGTAGTTGTCGGCGAGGCAGGGGATGGTGACAATCTGCAGCGGCATCGTGTTTCATCCTTTGCGTGTTGTGCACAGGTCCGTTTATGGTCACCATCAGAGTGGCGGATTGAAGAGCAGTGCGCAATGCATCTGGACGTACAGGCCCTGAGGAATTTCTATTACCGCAGCACGCTGGGCCGTGCCGCGCAATCGGTCATTCGCGGGGAGGTGGAGCGTTTGTGGCCCGATGCGAGGCGGCAGACGGTGGCGGGGTTCGGGTTTCCGGCGCCGCTGCTCAGGCCCTACCTGGGTCAGGCGCATCGCGTCGTCGCCCTCATGCCGGCGCCGCAAGGCGTGATGGCGTGGCCGGCGGGCCTGCCCAACGTGTCGGTGCTGTGCGAGGAAACGCTGTGGCCGCTTGATACCGGGGCGGTGGACAAGCTGGTGCTGATGCACGGGCTGGAAACCTGCGAGCAACCTTCGGCGCTTCTGGAGGAGGCCTGGCGCGTGCTGGCGCCGGGCGGGCGGGCGTTGTTCATCGTGCCCAGCCGAGGCGGACTGTGGGCGCGCAGCGATCGGACGCCTTTCGGATACGGGCGGCCCTACACGATGCGGCAGCTCGAGGATCAGCTCGCCCGCCACGCTTTCGTGTCGGAGCGACAGGTTTCGACGCTGTATCAACCGCCTTCGACGCGGCGATTCTGGCGGCGCACCGCCCCGATGTGGGAAGCGCTGGGCATGCGTTTCTCGATGGTGCTGGGCGGCGGCGTCCTGATGGTGGAGGCCACGAAGCGGGTGCGCGGCCCGGGTCTGCGCGAAGCGGTGCGCAAGCCGCTGGGCGTGCTGAACCCGCGTCCCGAGGCCAAGCCGGTATAATGGCGCGACGCCACCGCGGCAGTCGCGGCAGGCAGGGCAGGGCGCACGGCGGCAATTTCGGCGGCGCGGACGGGTCGGCCGTGGTGATAGCGTTAACGTCGCGCATGTCATATGATGCGGTTGTGCCCGGCAGGAATCGCCAAAACCCGCGCCGGGGCGCATTTTTTTTGCATGGCTTTTGAGCGCAATCGGTCGCAGGTGAGGTAAGCTTTTGAAAAAGCGTGGTATTCAATAGTATACCGAAAGCTTATAGCATGTTGCTAGCGTGACATTGCTCTGCTACACCCACGCCGATTTCAACGCTCTGGCGACTGTCGGGGCCATGATAACCGCCCCGGGGCCCTTGCGGCCGAACAACCGGGGCCGATCTGTCGAAAGGGTGGCCGTGTCCGAACCAGCTTCGATCTCCTCCGGTATCGCCGCGCGTTATGCCACGGCGATTTTTGAACTCAGCAAGGAAAACAGCCAGCTCGACACGCTCGAGACCGGCGTTGAAGACCTTGCTGCCGCATTGGACGAGAGCGCGGATCTGCGCGCCATGATCCATTCGCCGGTCCTGTCGCGCCGGGTGCAGGGCAAGGCCATTTCGGCGGTCGCCGACAAGATGGGCCTGGTGGCTTCGCTGGCCCAGGGCCTGGCGGTGATGGCCGAGAACCGCCGTCTCTACGTGTTGCCGCACCTGATCTCGCATCTGCGCGCTCAGATCGCGGACGAGAAGGGCGAGGTCACCGCGGAGGTGACCAGCGCAAAGGCCCTGACAAAGGCGCAGTCGGAGGCGCTGGCCAAGACGCTGGCGGGCCGATTTGGTAAAACAATCAAGATCAATGCGACCGTCGATGACAATCTCATTGGCGGTCTTGTCGTCAAGGTGGGCTCGAAGATGATCGACACGTCGATCCGCGCGCGGCTCAATTCCCTCCAGAATGCAATGAAAGAGGTCGGATAAATGGGTATCCAAGCAGCAGAGATTTCTGCGATCCTGAAGGACCAGATCAAGGACTTCGGTCACGAGTCCGAGGTGGCCGAGGTTGGTCGCGTGCTTTCCGTCGGTGACGGGATTGCCCGCATCCATGGCCTTGACAGCGTGCAGGCCGGCGAGATGGTCGAGTTCCCCGGCGGTGTCCGGGGCATGGCGCTGAACCTTGAGGCGGATAACGTCGGCGTCGTGATCTTCGGGTCCGACCGCGAAATCAAGGAAGGTGACACCGTCAAGCGCACCAAGTCGATCGTGGACGTGCCGGTGGGCGATGCCCTGCTGGGCCGGGTCGTGGACGGCCTGGGCAACCCGCTGGACGGCAAGGGCCCGATCGAGACCGATCAGCGCGCCCTGGCCGAGCGCAAGGCGCCGGGCATCATCCCGCGCAAGTCGGTGCACGAGCCGATGGCGACCGGCCTGAAATCCGTGGACGCGATGATCCCGATCGGCCGCGGCCAGCGCGAACTCATCATTGGTGACCGCCAGACCGGCAAGTCGGCGATCGCGCTGGACTCGATCCTGAACCAGAAATCCTACAACGAGGCGGCTGGTGACGACGAGAGCAAGAAGCTCTACTGCGTTTACGTCGCCATCGGACAGAAGCGGTCCACCGTCGCGCAGCTTGTCAAGAAGCTCGAAGAGAACGGCGCGATGGAATATTCCATCGTCGTGGCCGCAACCGCGTCCGACCCGGCGCCGCTGCAATTCCTGGCGCCCTATTCGGCGACCGCCATGGCGGAGCATTTCCGCGATAACGGCCGTCACGCCCTGATCGTCTATGATGACCTGTCCAAGCAGGCCGTCGCGTATCGCCAGATGTCGTTGCTGCTGCGCCGTCCGCCGGGCCGTGAAGCGTTCCCGGGCGACGTGTTCTACCTGCACTCCCGCCTGCTGGAGCGCTCGGCGAAGATGAACGAGGAGAACGGTGCGGGGTCGCTGACCGCGCTGCCGATCATCGAAACCCAGGGCGGCGACGTTTCGGCGTTCATCCCGACCAACGTGATCTCGATCACCGACGGGCAGATCTTCCTTGAGACCGAACTGTTCTACCAGGGCGTACGCCCGGCCGTGAACACCGGCCTTTCGGTGAGCCGCGTCGGCTCTGCTGCGCAGACACAGGCGATGAAATCGGTGGCGGGTCCGGTGAAGCTGGAGCTGGCGCAGTATCGTGAAATGGCTGCCTTCGCGCAGTTCGGGTCGGACCTGGATGCGGCGACGCAGCAGCTTCTGAACCGTGGCGCGCGCCTGACCGAGCTGATGAAACAGCCGCAGTATTCGCCGCTGACCAACGCCGAGATCGTTTGCGTGATCTATGCGGGCACCAAGGGCTACCTGGACAACATCGACGTCAAGGACGTCGGCCGTTTCGAACAGGATCTGTTGCGCCACCTGCGCAACAAGCATGCCGATCTGCTGGACTTCATCACCAAGGAAGATCCGAAGATCAAGGGCGAAGCAGAGGAAAAGATCAAGGCCGCACTCGACGAATTCGCCAAAGATTTCGCGTAAGGAGATAAGGCAATGCCAAGTCTCAAGGACCTTAAAAACAGGATCGAGTCGGTCAAATCGACCCGCAAGATCACCAAGGCCATGCAGATGGTGGCCGCCGCGAAACTGCGGCGGGCACAGGATGCTGCGGAATCCTCACGCCCCTATACGGAGCGGTTCAACGCCGTGATGGCGGGGCTGTCGGCCTCGGTGGGGGATGGCGATGACGCGCCGCGGCTGCTGTCCGGGACGGGCAGCGACCAGGTGCAGCTGCTGGTGGTCATGACCGCCGAGCGGGGCCTTTGCGGTGGCTTTAACAGCAACATCGCCAAGCTGGCCAAGGCCCATGCCGACAAGCTGGTGGCCGAGGGCAAGACCGTGAAGATCATCACCGTGGGCAAGAAGGGGCGCGACGTGCTCCGGCGCGGTTATGGTGACATGCTGATTGATCACGTCGATCTGACCGAGGTGAAGCGCGTTGGCTATGACGATGCCAAGGCGATCGCCGATGATCTGCTGGCGCGGTTTGACGACGAGCAGTTCGACGTTGCGACGATCTTCTACTCGCAGTTCCAGAACGTGGTCACGCAGATCCCCACGGCGCAGCAGGTCATTCCGGCTTCTTACGAGGTCGAGGAAGATGAAGCGGACGCCGATGGCATGGTCTATGACTACGAGCCGGACGAGCAGGCGATCCTTGCGGATTTGCTGCCGCGCGGCGTGGCGACGCAGATCTTCTCGGCGCTACTGGAAAACGCGGCATCGGAACAGGGCGCGCGCATGTCCGCCATGGACAATGCAACACGCAATGCGGGCGAGATGATCGACAAGCTGACGATCCAATACAACCGCACCCGTCAGGCCGTCATCACCAACGAGCTTATTGAAATCATCTCGGGCGCTGAGGCGCTCTAAGGAACCGGAGACGAAATAAATGGCAAAGGTAAAAGGCAAAATCACGCAGGTGATCGGCGCCGTCGTTGACGTGCAGTTCGACGACCACCTGCCGGCGATCCTCAACGCGCTTGAGGTGGACAACAACGGCAAGACGCTGGTTCTGGAGGTTGCGCAGCACCTGGGCGAACACACCGTCCGCACGGTGGCCATGGACGCGACCGAAGGTCTGGTGCGCGGTCAGGAGGTGATTGACACCGACGGCCCGATCACCATGCCCGTGGGCACCGCGACGCTGGGGCGCATCCTGAACGTCGTGGGCGAGCCCGTGGACGAGCAGGGCGAGGTCAAGGCCGAGGAGTATCGCGCCATCCACCAGCCCGCCCCCGAATTCGCCGAGCAGTCGACCGAGTCGACGGTTCTGACCACCGGCATCAAGGTGATCGACCTGCTGGCCCCCTATGCCAAGGGCGGCAAGATCGGCCTGTTCGGCGGCGCCGGTGTGGGCAAGACGGTTCTGATCATGGAACTGATCAACAACATCGCCAAGGTGCACTCGGGCTATTCGGTGTTCGCCGGTGTCGGTGAACGGACCCGTGAAGGCAACGACCTGTATCACGAGATGATCGAATCCGGCGTCATCGTTCCCGACAACCTTGAAGATTCGAAAGTGGCGCTGGTCTATGGCCAGATGAACGAGCCGCCGGGTGCGCGTATGCGTGTCGCCCTCTCCGGCCTGACGCTGGCCGAGCAGTTCCGCGACCAGTCGGGCACCGACGTTCTGTTCTTCGTCGACAACATTTTCCGCTTCACTCAGGCGGGCTCCGAGGTGTCGGCGCTTCTGGGTCGTATTCCTTCGGCCGTGGGCTACCAGCCGACGCTGGCCACCGACATGGGCGCGCTGCAGGAGCGGATCACCTCGACGAAATCGGGTTCGATCACCTCCGTGCAGGCGATCTACGTGCCCGCCGACGACTTGACCGACCCGGCGCCTGCGACCTCGTTCGCGCACCTCGACGCTACCACGGTTCTGAGCCGCGCGATTTCCGAACTGGGCATCTACCCCGCCGTTGACCCGCTCGACTCGACCTCGCGTCTTCTGGACCCGGCCGTGATCGGGGAAGAGCACTACAAGGTCGCCACCGACGTTCAGCAGATCCTTCAGCGCTACAAGTCGCTGCAGGACATCATCGCCATCCTCGGGATGGACGAACTGAGCGAAGAGGACAAGCTGACGGTGTCGCGCGCCCGCAAGTTGCAGCGCTTCCTGTCGCAGCCGTTCGACGTGGCGAAGGTGTTTACCGGCTTTGACGGTATCCAGGTGCCGCTTGAGGAAACCATTTCGTCGTTCAAGGCGGTCGTGGCCGGTGAATACGATCACCTGCCCGAAGGGGCCTTCTACATGGTTGGCGGCATCGAGGACGTGAAAGCCAAAGCCGAGAAAATGGCCTCCGACGCGGCCTGAGGAGGGCAACATGGCTGATACAGTGCAATTCGATCTTGTTTCACCGGAGCGGCGCCTGTCGTCCGGACCGGTGAAACAGGTTCTGATCCCCGGTTCCGAAGGGGACATGGTGGCCATGCCCGACCACGCCCCCATGATTACCAATCTGCGCCCCGGGATCCTGCGGATCGAAGGGCCGGACGGGGAGGACGAATACGTCGTCACCGGCGGCTTCGCCGAAATCTCGGCCAACGGGATCTCGGTATTGGCGGAATGGTCGCTGCACCGTGGGGACGTGACGCAGGAGCATTACGACAAGATGCTCAAGGATGCGCGCGACGCCTACGAAAAAGCGCAGGCCACCTACCAGAATGACCCCGGGCCGGTCGACGACGCCGCCAAGGCACTGGCGGACATGGTGGCCATGGGCGACCACATCAACCTTGACCCCGCGGTCGGCAAGAGCTGACGCCCCGCGCGTCCGACAGACGGTAATAGCCAGAGATCCCGCTGATGTTGCGGGGTCTTTTTCTTTCGCGGGGTATGCTCTAGCCTGTTCTTTCGGGTAGGATTGCGCAGGGGGCAGGCAGTGGCAAAACGGATCGAGGCGCATCTGATCGCCGTGGACCAGGGCGAGGAAGTCATGTTCTCGGATTTCGAGGATGATGGCGAGATGTGGTCGGGCCAGGGCACCCGCGAGCGCCGCAAGTCGATCCGGTTCAGCGAACCGTTCGCCGACCTGCCCAGCGTGCATTGCGGGCTGTCCATGTGGGACATGGACCATGGCCACAACCTGCGTGCGGACCTGGTCACGGAAGACGTCACCTGCGAGGGGTTCACGGTGCTGTTCCGTACCTGGGACGACAGCCGCATCGCGCGGGTGCGCGTGGCTTGGCTGGCGATCGGGAGCGCCGTAGCCGATGATCAGTGGCAGCTATACTGAGCCGCGCCCGGCGGCTGGCCGGACGCGGCGCAATGTGACCGGACGCCCCGCGGTCAGTG
>JAABTI010000067.1 GCA_011389955.1 Paracoccaceae bacterium
GATCTTTGCCGAGACGATCCTGCGTGACGCGGCGCCTGACAGGTTCAATGTCTATTCCGCCGGGACGCGCCCCTATTCCGAGTTGAACCCCTTCGCGCTCGCGCTTCTGCAAGCAAAGGGTCATGACATCGCCGGATTGCGCGCCAAGACGGTGACCGAGTTCCAGCGCCCGGATGCCCCGGTGATGGATTTCGTCTTCACCGTCTGCGATCGCGCCGCGAACGAGGAGTGCCCGCCCTGGCCGGGACAGCCGGTGACAGCCCATTGGGGCGTGCCCGACCCGGTTCGGGCACTGGGCACGGAGGCGGAGAAAGGCCTTGCGTTCCAGCGGGCCTATGGCGCCCTTGCCCGGCGCATCGCCGTCTTCACCGCGTTACCGCTCCGGGATCTTGATCGGCTCGCCTTGCAGGAAGCCGTGGACGATATCGCACGCCAGAAAACGGAGAACGACGCATGACCACATATGCAATCAACGGCCTTGGCCGCATCGGCAAGTTGCTTGTCAGGCCGCTACTGGAGCGGGGCGCTCGGATCGCCTGGATCAACGATGCGCTCGGCGATCCGGAGATGCACGCGCATCTGCTGGAATTCGACACCGTCCACGGGCGATGGGATGCCGATTTCGCGCATGACGACGACAGCGTGACGATCGACGGCGTGCGCATCCCCTTCATCGGCGCGCGCGATCTCGCGGAACTGCCGTTGGAGGGGGTCGACGTGGTGATCGATTGCACCGGTGTCTTCAAGACCGAGGCGAAGCTGGCCCCCTATTTCGATGCGGGTGTCAGGAAGGTCGTGGTCTCGGCGCCGGTGAAGGATGGCGATGCCGCCAATATCGTCTACGGCGTCAACCATGACATCTACGACCCGGTTCGCCACCGGATCATCACCGCGGCAAGCTGCACGACCAACTGCCTTGCGCCGGTGGTGAAGGTGCTGCACGACGCGATCGGCATCAGGCACGGCTCGATCACCACGATTCACGACGTGACCAACACCCAGACCATCGTGGACCGGCCCGCCAGGGATTTGCGCCGCGCGCGCTCCGCTCTCAACTCGTTGATCCCCACGACCACGGGCAGCGCCACGGCGATCACGCTGATCTACCCGGAACTGACGGGCAAGCTGAACGGCCACGCGGTGCGAGTGCCGCTATTGAACGCGTCGATCACCGATTGCGTGTTCGAGGTTTCGCGCGCAACCGGCGTGGAAGAGGTGAACGCCCTTTTCAAGGCAGCGGCCGAGGGGCCGCTTGCGGGAATTCTGGGCTACGAGACGCGGCCGCTGGTCAGTGCGGATTATACCAACGACACCCGATCCTCCATCGTCGATGCCCCATCCACCATGGTAATCAATGGCACGCAGGTGAAGGTTTACGCCTGGTATGACAACGAAATGGGCTACGCGCATCGGCTGGTCGATGTGGCGTTGATGGTGGGGGCGTCATCGTGAGTGCACGCCCCGAGGGCCTGGCCGCCTATGTCGCCGTCACGGCGGCCTACTGGGCGTTCATGCTGACCGATGGCGCGCTCAGGATGCTGGTGCTGCTGCATTTCCACACGCTGGGCTTTTCGCCGGTCCAGTTGGCCTACCTGTTCGTGCTCTACGAGATCGCCGGCATGATCACCAACCTCGGTGCGGGGTGGATCGCGGCACGTTTCGGCCTGACGATGACGCTCTATGCCGGTCTGGGGCTTCAGGTTCTGGCGTTGCTCGCGCTGGCGCAACTCGATCCGGCCTGGACCATCGGCGTCTCGGTGGCCTACGTGATGGCGGTGCAAGGTGCCTCCGGGGTGGCAAAGGACCTGGCCAAGATGTCGTCCAAGTCGGCGGTCAAGCTGTTGGCGCCAAGGCACGATGGCGGTCTGTTTCGCTGGGTTGCGGCGCTGACCGGGTCAAAGAACGCGGTCAAGGGCGTGGGTTTTCTGCTGGGCGCGGTGTTGCTTGGCGCGCTGGGATTCACGGCCGCGACTCTGGCCATGGCGGGGGTGCTGGCGGCGATCCTGCTGGCCGTGGCGGTGGCCATGCCCACCGGACTGCCCAAGGGGCGCAAGGGCGCGAAATTTTCCGAGGTCTTTTCGAAATCCGCCAACGTCAACTGGCTGTCGGTGGCGCGCGTGTTCCTTTTCGGCGCGCGCGACGTGTGGTTCGTGGTGGGAATTCCCGTCTATTTCTACGCGGTATTGTCGGACGGCTCCGAGGCCGGTAATCGCGCGGCGTTTTTCATGGTCGGAAGTTTCATGGCCCTGTGGATCATCCTGTATGGTGCCGTGCAGGCGGCGGCGCCGCGATTCCTGCGCGCGCGGACCCGCCCCGAGGCCGATCTGATCGGTGCCGCGCGGGGCTGGGCGGTGCTGCTGCTGCTGGTGCCCGCCGCTCTGACGGTGGCGATCGTGGCGGCCGATGGCCCCCAGGCCTGGCTCACGGTCACGCTGATCGCGGGGCTGCTGGCCTTTGGCGGGATATTCGCCGTGAACTCCGCGCTGCACTCCTACCTGATCCTGACCTTCACCGAGGACGAGCGCGTGACCATGGATGTGGGATTCTACTACATGGCGAATGCAGGGGGGCGGCTTGTGGGCACGGTGCTTTCGGGGCTGACCTACCAGGTTGGCGGGCTTGGCCTGACGCTCGGCGCCGCGACCGTGATGGTCGCGGCGTCGGCGCTGGCGGCCGGGCGCCTGCGCGCGCAACCGGGCTGAAACTTCTCCGCGCAATCAAAAATGACTCGACAAAACCGGAATAATGGTTATGTATGACGCCATGACGACCACAAGCCCCAATGCCCGCGCCCTTGCCGCCCTTGGCCATGATGCGCGCCTCTCGATCTTCCGCCTTCTGGTAAAGGCCGGGGATGACGGCCTGCGCGTCAGCGACATAGGTGCGCATCTGGGTTTTGCTCCTTCGACGCTGGCGCATCACCTTTCAACACTGGTGGATGCCGGACTGGTGGTGCAACACAAGGAAGGCCGCGAGGTTTTCAACAAGGCCGATTATCCTGCCATGCAACGCGTTCTGAACTTTCTCACCTCCGAATGCTGCGTAGGCGTGACCATCGCCTCTCAAGAGGATGCGGCATGACTTGCCATGGCATTTCTTTTCGATGTGAAACAACTATAAAGCCGGAGTTTTGGATATGACGGATATCAACCTCGCCACGACCGGCGCTGCCGGTTTTGCCCGCTCGCTCTGGCGCGATCACCGCGTCTGGCTGACCTCGGCGCTGATCCTGGGCGTGGTCGCGCTTTGGGATGCCGGGCAGGCGCGCGACAGCCTGGTCTTTACCGCAAGGTCGTTGTTGAACACCGCGCCTTTCCTGTTTCTGTCCATTTTCGTCGCCGCATGGGCGGTGGCGACCGGTGCCGACAACCTGATCGCCAGGGCATTCACCGGCGCGCCGGCGCTGATGATCCTGCTGGCGGCCCTGGCGGGCGGGTTGTCTCCGTTCTGCTCCTGCGGGGTGATCCCGTTGATCGCCGCGTTGCTGGCGATGGGGGTGCCGCTGTCGGCGGTGATGGCTTTCTGGTTGGCCTCGCCGGTGATGGATCCGTCGATGTTCGTGCTGACCACGGGTGTTCTGGGCCTGGAATTCGCCATAGCCAAGACGCTCGCGGCGGTCGGGCTTGGCCTGTTCGGAGGTTGGACCGTGCATCTGCTGAGCCGTGCCGGCGGCCTTGTCGAGCCACTGCGCGAAGGCATCGGCGATGGAGGCTGCGGTGGGGGCAAGGTGCGTGATCCCAAGCCGGTGATCTGGCGTTTCTGGACCCACGCGGACCGGCGCGCGAAGTTCGGGCGCGAGGCGCTGAGCGTCACGCTTTTCCTCGCCAAGTGGCTGACACTGGCGTTCTTGCTGGAAAGCCTGATGCTGGCCTTCATTCCGGCCGAGACCGTGACCTCGGTTCTGGGCGGCACCGGTCTGGCGCCGATCGCGCTGGGCACCTTGGTGGGCGTTCCGGCGTATCTGAATGGCTATGCCGCCCTGCCGCTCGTGGGCGGGTTGATCGAACAGGGTATGGCACATGGTGCCGGCCTGGCGTTCCTGGTGGCCGGCGGGGTCACATCTTTGCCTGCGGCCATCGCGGTCTGGGCGCTGGTCAAGCCGCGGGTGTTCGTTCTCTATATCGCACTGTCGCTCACCGGCGCCTTCGCGGCGGGGCTGCTGTTCCAGCTCTGGGGAATGGCATGACGCCGGCAGGCGCGGCTTCGGTCAAGCCCCCTGCGCGTAACACGCGCGCAGGGGCACCCGGTATCAGGGGCGCGGCCGCCCTTGCAGATCCAGCTCAACCACCTTTGACAGATCCTCGAGACTGTCGTGCAGCAATTGCAGCAGGTAGCGCGGGTTGTGCACATAACCGCCCGGATCCTTCTTGACGACCTGGTAATTGTAGGCCGCCTTGAGCAGGCGTGGCGTCCAGGATTGGTAGCGGTTGGGATAGCCGCCCTCGTTCGGGCCGATCTGGCCGTCGCCATCGGCGTCGGTGAAGAAATAGGGGTATTGCCCCGGGGCGTAGGCGATGGGCGTGCCGATGGTTTCGGCGGCATAGCTGCGGATCGCGGCGTCAAGCTGCTGGTGCAGCCCCATGATTTCGTCATGAATACCGCCGGCAATATCGCCATCGCCGTCAAAATCGTCGTGCTGGGTTCGGATGTCGCGCGCCGAGTCGATACCGCGATGGCAACTCAGGCAGCCTTCTGTTTCAACGCGTGTGCTGTGCGGGTCGTGGCATGCGGCGCAGGTATTGGCGCTTGGCACATGGCCAAAGGTTTTCGCATATTCCCTGCCCGGATACTGATAGCCGCCGCGCACATCCGCACCGCGCATGACCGCCGAGGCGACGCCGTAATGGATGTTGAGAAAACCCAGCTCACCCGAGACCGTATCGGCGTCGAGCCCGTCCACGGCTGCCTCGACATCGTCGCTGGATTGTCGGCCACCATGGCAGACGGTGCAAACCGCCGATGCCCCCAGCCCGTCAACCGATACGCCGGAGGGAAAAGTGACCTCGTCCAGGGAATGCGCCGCCTCGTTGTGGCACGCGGCGCAGCCGATGGGCGCGTTCATGGCGGCCTCGTGTTCGACCACACCGAATTCCGATCCGTCCGCGCCAAGGTAATCCAGAAAACCGGTCTGCGAATGGCAGGCGGCGCAATCCTCCGGCACCGCTCCGTCCTTGTTCCAGTAAGTGAAGGACAAAGAGTCGTAATCGCCATGCGGCGAATCCAGCCACTCCCGCACAAGGCGGGCAAGCTCGTCGCTGTCTTGCGACATCCGGTCTTGCTGCGCCGTGGCCGGGGCGGGGGCATGGCCCCACGCGAACAGGAGCAGAACAAAGATCTGGGTCAGGCGGCGCAGTTCCATCTTGGGATTCCTCGCTCGGTTGGCAATTGCATCATGGAGTCAGGATGTAACAATATCTTTCCAGGCACATTGAGCCGGATCAAGGCGCGTGGTGCAAGCGCCGGACAGAATGCTTCGCAAACCACGAGGGCTTGTAGATGACCATATCCAATGCAGATCAACACGACCGCCCGCCCGGCCATTGGCCGGGCCTGTCGGCGCGCGCGATGGGCTTGGCCTACCTGCTGATCTGCCTGCTGCCGCTGGCGCTGGCTGGCCTGTCGCGGGTCGCCCCGCTGGACCGCTGGGAGGCGGTCGGCGCCGGGCTTGGCCTGTCCGGACTGGTCGCCATGGTGATACAGGTATTGTCCTCTGGGCGGTTCCAGATCGTATCCGGCGGCATGGGAATCGACCGGATCATGGCGTTTCACAAGATCGCTGCCTACTGGGTGCTGCTGGCGCTCCTGCTGCATCCGCTGCTTTATGTTCTGCCGACTTTCCAGGACGATCCGGCCCTGGGTGCCGAACGGCTGCGCGCCTACCTGACGCTGCCTGGCTATCGCAGTGGCGTTATTGCGCTGCTGGCGCTTGCAGTTCTGGTGGTGATGGGCGTCGCGCGCGGCATGTTCCGATACGAGGCATGGCGCGCACTCCACGTCATCCTGGCGCTTCTGGCCCTCGGTGGGGGGCTGCACCATGCGCTTGCCGTCGGGCGGTTCAGCGCGCTTGGCGCGTTGCATTGGGCGTGGTGGGGCGCGGGCGGTGTCGTGGTGCTGGCCTTCGCGGTGTTGTATGGCTGGCGATGGGCCAGGCTGCATCGCCAGCCCTGGCGTCTGCGCGCCGTGGAAAACAAGGCCGACCGCATCTGGGAACTTGACATCGAGCCGGCTCAGGGCACCCCGCCGCTGCGATACCGGGCCGGGCAATTCGTCTGGATGACGGAAGGCGCGCGCCGGTTTCCCCTGTTCGATCATCCGTTCTCGATAGCCGACAGCCCGCAGCGCCCGGGTCTTAGCCTTATCATCAAGGAAGCCGGTGATTTCACGCGCAGGATCGGCGATCTGGAGTCGGGCACGGCCATCGGGATCGATGGCCCCTATGGCACCTTCACGCTGGACCGTCATCAAGGTGACCACATCCTGCTGATCGCGGGCGGCGTTGGTATCGCGCCCATAATGGGCCTGTTGCGCCATCTGGTTGCCTCGAAGGATCGACGCCCGATACGCGTCGCCTATGCGGCCGGCCATCCCGAGAACATGGCGTGCCTGGATGAGCTGGTAGCGGCGCAATCGGTTCTGGATCTCAAGCTCATGCTGATCAGCGAGGCCGAGTCAGCGGACTGGGTGAACCCGACCGGGTTTCTTGACCGGTCCAAGCTGGCGGAACTTCTGGATGGTCTCGATCCATCGCGGACCGTGGCGCTGATCTGCGGGCCGGGCGTCATGGTCACGAATGTGTCCGATACGCTGCTGGACATGGGCCTGCCGATGAAGAACGTCGTGTACGAACGGTTCGACTACGCCGGCGGCCTGTCCGCGCGGCAGGACAGACGCCGCACGCTGGGTTTTGTGGGGTTGTTCATGGTGCTGGCCGCATCCGTTGTCGTGTGGTCTCTAAGGCTTGCCTGACGGGGTAGGGGGCGGTTGAAAATGCCTGCGAGGGTTTCATGAAGATCCTGCTGATCTCTATCGCCGTCCTGGTGGCCGTGTTGGCCGCGCTCGCGTTGCTGCTTGCGTATGACAAAGGCGCGGACAAGGCTGAATGGCGCCGGTTGGCGGAACTTCAGCCAGATGACCCGCCGCGCTTTTCCGCGGCAATGGTCGCGGACCTGCCCGAGCCGGCCCGGCGATACTTCGGCTACGTCATCCGCCCCGGCACGCCGCTATTGACGGTGGCCGAGATTGACATGACAGGCCGCTTCAGCCTCGGCACGAAGGATGATCCGCGCTATCAGCCCATGCAGGCGCGCCAGATCCTTGCCGTGCCCGAAGGGTTCGTCTGGACGATGCGTACACGCGAAGGGATGCCGCTTTCGGGGTCGGATACGGGGCGCTGGACCCGTTTTCGCATGCTTTGGCTGGTTCCCGTGGCGCGCATGGGCGGCACGACGAATCATGCACGATCGGCATTTGGCAGATACGTGGCCGAGGCCGCATTCTGGACGCCAGCCGCACTGCTGCCCGGCCGCTACGCCTCATGGTTGCCGGTTGACGACGATACCGCGCGCGTCACGATAACCCACGGGGCACTGTCGCAATCGGTTGATGTCACCGTCGATGCCGAGGGACGGCCGTTCAAGGTGTCGTTCCAGCGCTGGAGCAACGCCAATCCGCAAAAGGTGCATCGCCTGCAACCGTTCGGTGGATACGCTTCGGATTTTCGTGAGGTCGGCGGTTACCGCCTCGCCCACCGGGTCGAGGCGGGCAACATGTTCGGCACCGATGACTATTTCCCGTTTTTCAGGGCCGAGATCAGCGAAATCCGCTTCCCCGGACGCGATGTCATGCGCTGACCGGTCCGCTCACCGCGTCGCCCTGCCCGCCGGGCCATGTTTCGGGCGATGATGCGGCACCGACAGGAAGATCCACCCGCGCGCCCGCCGATGACCACAGGGTGCGACCAAGGGCGCGAGGCGTGGGTCGCGTCATTGCCGCGCCTGCAAGCGCCTATTCCCATTCCATCTGTTCGTAGGTGGTTTGCGCATTGCGGCCCGACAGGTTGTCGAACTGCTCCAGGTAGGAAAACCCCGACTGGTCGATCCCGGGGGCATCCAGAATGTCGCCGCCTTCCTCGATCAGTGCACCGATCCGGCCACGAAGGTTCACCAGGTAGTCATGGGTGTCGCGGCGCGCTGTCGCCAGCGTGGTGGGGTGCCCGTGCCCCGGCACGACGTGCTTCGGGTCATGGGCCGCCATCGCTTCGAACGCGGCGATCCAGCTGCGCACATTGGATTGGCTGCCGACGCCCAGAATACGCTCCACATAGACGATGTCGCCGGTGAACATCACGTCGCGCTGCTCCAGCCAGACGAAGCTGTCGCCGGGCGTGTGCGCCTGGCCGCGATGCATGATCTCGAAGGTCAGCCCGCCGACCTCAAGCACATGATCGGCCTCGAAGGTGACGCCGGCAGGGGAAGGCTCCGTTCCATCAAGACCGTCACCGATCAGTTGCGCCAGTGCCGTCATCTGCATCGACGCGCGATCCTTCTGGTCGGCGACCGCCGCGTCAGAGGCGATCACCGTCGCACCCCGGTCCTGCCAGTACCCGTTGCCGAGCCAACGGTGATCCTGTCCGCCGGTGTTGATGACATGCGTCACCGCCTGATCGGTGATCGTGTCGATGGCGTCGTCGATCATCCTCGCGCCCTTCCATGATCCGCCCGGATCGATCAGGACGACACCGGCATCGGTCACCACCACGCCGAAGGTGGCGTTGTTGGCAAGGTTTTCGGTATCGCGCTGCTGCATGGGGCCGACCAGCGCCCAGACATCGTCGGTGACGGCCTGCACCTCAAGGACATCCGCAAGCGCGAGCTGTGGCAGGGCCGCCAGGACGGCGCCGGTGATGTAGTGTTTCAAAGTCTATCCTCCCTTTGTTGCCCTCAGGCCGACAACCAGCCTTCAAGTTTCGTGACGTCCGGCAGGCCACCCGCATGCACCAGCGTGCCGTCAACGGCGATGCCCGGCGTTGACATGACGCCGGCCATGGCGATGGACTTCTGGTCGGTCACCTTCTCCACCTCGACCTGTATACCGAGTCTGGTTGCGGTGTCCTTCACCATTTGCTCGGTTGCCTCGCAGCGTTTGCAGCCGGGGCCGTAGACCTTGACGGTTTTCACTTCGTTTCCTTTCACATGATGGCGTTGAACAGAAAGCCGGTGGCCAAGATGCCAACCGATACGACCGCGATGAAGATGCCGATCAGGCGATAGGTCAGAACCTGCTTGAGGATGATCATCTCGGGCAGGCTGAGCGCGATGACGCTCATCATGAAGGCCAGCGTCGTGCCAAGCGCGGCGCCCTTGCCCAATAGCGCCTCGACGATGGGAATGACGCCCGCGGCGTTGGTATACATGGGCACGCCCACGATCACCGCCCCCGGAACCGACCACCACGCATCGCCGCCCATTATGCGCAGCATCATCGCCTCCGGCACATAGCCGTGGATAAGCGCGCCGATCGCAATGCCGATCACCACCCAGATCCAGACCTTGCCGACGATCTCGCGCACCTGTTGCGCCCCGATCTTGAGGCGATCGACCATTGTCAGGCGCTCTTCGGGCACGTCCCCGACCGGCCCGGTGTTCATCTCGCGCACCCAATCCTGCAGGTATCGCTCCAGCCCGAAACGGCCCAATACCCATCCGGAGAGCGTGGCGATGGTGAACCCGAATACCAGGTAGATCGTCGCGATCTCCCAGCCGACGAGGCCGTAAAGCAGGCCAAGGCCCACAGGCCCGACCATCGGCCCCGCGATCAGAAAGGAAAACGTGACGCCCAAGGGAATCCCGGCCGACACGAAACCGATGAAAAGCGGCACCGACGAGCACGAACAGAACGGCGTGAACACTCCCAGGAGCGCGGCCAGCGGATAGCCCGCGATCTCGCGCTTGCCGGCAAGGATCGCGCGGGTCTTTTCGGGACTGAACCAGCTGCGCAGCACGCCGGTGACGAACACGATCAGCGTCAGCAGCAACAGCACCTTGGGTACGTCATAGACGAAAAAGGCGACTGCCTCGCCGACATGGCTGTCACGCGCGACCGGCAACAGCGACGTTGCCCATTCCGAGATCGGGACAAGCTGGCCGTAAAGCAAATACCAGACCACCCCGGCAACCGGCAGCCCGGC
>JAABTI010000068.1 GCA_011389955.1 Paracoccaceae bacterium
AGGGCGAGGTTCTGGCCCTGCTTGGGCCGAACGGCGCCGGCAAGACCACGTTGATATCCGTGATTTGCGGGCTGGTGCAGCCTACTGGCGGGACCGTGCGCGTCGATGGTCACGACATCATCGCCGACTACCGCAAGGCCCGCGCGCTGATCGGTCTGGTGCCGCAGGAAATCACGCTGGAACCCTTCGACAAGGTGATCAGCTCGGTTCGGTTCTCGCGCGGATTGTTCGGTAAGCCGCGTAACGAGGCATATATCGAAAAGACGCTGCGCCAGCTTTCGTTGTGGGAAAAGCGCAATTCGCGCATCAAGGAACTGTCGGGCGGCATGAAGCGCCGGGTGTTGATCGCCAAGGCGCTGGCGCATGAGCCGCGCGTCCTGTTCCTGGACGAGCCGACGGCCGGCGTCGACGTGGAATTACGCCGCGGCATGTGGGAAACCGTCGCCGGGCTGAAGGAGGATGGCGTGACCATTATCCTGACCACCCACTACATCGAAGAGGCCGAGGCCATCGCCGACCGTATCGGCGTCATCAGCAAGGGGAAAATCCTGCTGGTTGAAGACAAGGACAAGCTGATGAACCGAATGGGACGCAAGCAATTGCGCATCGAGTTGCACGAGTCCGTTTCGGCCTTGCCCGACGGGCTGTCCGAACACGACCTGGAACTTGTCGATGGCGGTCACGCCCTAGTATATACCTACGACACCGGCGGCCCGCGCACCGGCATCACCCGGCTCTTGTCGGATCTGTCCCATGCCGGAATCGTGCTACGCGACATTCAGACCAGCCAAAGCAGCCTCGAAGAGATATTCGTCGACCTGGTCCAGGAGGAGAACACGGCATGATGGGGCTCAACTGGCGCGGCGTTGCCGCGATCTACCGCTTCGAGATGTCCAGGTTCTTTCGCACCTTGCTGCAAAGCTTCGTGTCGCCGGTCATCTCCACCTCCCTGTATTTCGTGGTGTTCGGTGCCGCAATCGGCAGTCGCATCGATCAGGTCGAGGGCGTCAGCTACGGCGCGTTCATCGTGCCGGGGCTGGTGATGCTGACCGTCATGACCCAGGCGATATCGAACGCGTCCTTCGGGATCTATTTTCCCAAGTTCATCGGCACGATCTACGAATTGCTGTCGGCGCCAGTGAACTTCCTTGAGATCGTTCTGGGCTATGTCGGCGCCGCCGCGACCAAGTCGCTGTTTATCGGGGTGGTCATCATGGTCACCGCATCGCTGTTCGTGGACATGCAGGTCCAGCACCCGTTCGCGATGCTGGCATTTCTTCTGCTGACATGCGTCTCGTTCGCGCTGTTCGGCTTCATCATCGGCATCTGGGCCGAGAATTTCGAGCAACTGCAACTGGTTCCGCTGCTGATCGTGACGCCTCTGGTGTTCCTCGGAGGGTCTTTTTATTCCATTTCCATGCTGCCCGAGGTCTGGCAGGCGATCACCATGTTCAACCCGGTGGTCTACCTGATCTCGGGTTTCCGGTGGTCGTTCTACGGTGTGGCCGACGTACCCATCGGGATGAGTCTGCTGGCGATCGGCCTGTTTCTGGGCCTGTGCCTCGGTGCGGTCTGGTGGATCTTTCGCAGCGGCTGGCGCCTCAGGCCCTAGGGCGCTTGTTGTTTTTGTGCCGCCGCGCGCGTTCATTGCGGGTCTGAGCCTTGTTTGTGCTCTGCGGGCCATCTACATCCGGTGTCATGAAAAGATATATTCCATTCGTCCAGGGGCCACCGGTCGTGGCGGTGATCCGGCTGACCGGCAGCATCGGTCTCGGGGGGCGCGCGTCACTCAGCGACAATGCTTTGCGCCCCGTCATCGAACGGGCCTTTCGCCGGGGCAAGCCCGAAGCGGTGGCCCTGGTCATCAATTCGCCGGGCGGCTCGCCCGTCCAGTCGGCACTGATCGCGGCCCGAATCCGTAATCTCGCCGACAAGCACGAGGTCGCCGTGCACGCCTTCGTCGAGGACGTGGCCGCGTCCGGCGGTTACTGGCTGGCGGCGGCGGCCGATGATATCTGGGCCGATGCCGGGTCGATCGTCGGCTCCATCGGCGTGATATCGGCAGGCTTCGGCGCGCATGAGCTGCTGGCCCGCCACGGCGTCGAACGGCGGGTATATACCTCGGCCAGATCGAAAAGCATCCTCGATCCGTTCCTTCCGCAGAAGGAGGAGGATGTCGAACTGCTCAAGGGGCTGCTGGAAGAGATGCACAGCGGCTTCGTGTCATACGTCAAGCAGCGCCGTGGCGACAAGCTCAGCAATGACGAGGACGAGCTGTTCAGCGGGCGATTCTGGCTGGGCGGCACCGCGTGCGAACTGGGCCTGATCGACGGTATCTCGCATCCCGAGGACAAGATCAGGGAACTCTATGGCGACAAGGCGATTCTGTTGCGCTACGGCCCGCGTCGCAGCCTTCTGCAACGGCTCAGCGCATCGGTCATCAGTGATGTCATGACAGATGTAGAGGATCGCGCCGCATTCGCGCGGTATGGTCTTTAACTTGATCCTCAAGATTGTCACGCTGTTCCTGATCGCCATCGGCGTGCTTGCCATGTTCGGCAAGCTGCGGATGCCTGGGGGAAAACGACTGCGGGACGCGCGCTGCCCCGATTGCGGCCGCATCAGGATCGGCAAGGGGCCGTGCCCCTGCAAGAAGAAGGGTCACTGAACCATGGTTTGGCTAATGGCAGGGTTGGGTCTGATCATCCTGCTTCTGGCGGGCGATGCGTTGGTGCGCGGGGCCGTCAACGTCAGCCTTCGTCTGGGCGTGCCGGCGCTGATCGTCAGCCTGACGATCGTGGCCTTCGGCACATCCGCGCCCGAAATGCTCATTTCCGTGCAAGCGGCGCTCAGGGGCGCGCCGGGGATCGCGATGGGCAATGTCGTGGGATCGAACACCGCCAATATCCTGCTGGTTCTGGGTATCCCGGCAATGCTCACGACGATGCATACCGGCTACAGCGAGACCCGCAAGAACTACATCTTCATGATCCTGGCCTCGTTGCTGTTCATCGGGTTGGCCTTTATCGGGCCGTTCACGACCATAAGCGGCCTGGTGCTGCTGGCCGCGCTGACCATGGTCCTGACCTTCGCCTTCTTCGACGCCCGCAGCCATCGCCGCGCCGAGGCCAGCGCAAGAGAAGCGGCCATGGCTACCGAATTCATCGAAGAGCTTGAAGGCGCCGATCCCGACATGCCGTGGTGGCGGATCAGCCTCTACCTGATGCTTGGGCTTGTCGGATTGCCGCTCGGGGCGGATATCCTGGTGGACAGCGCCGTCGTGATCGCCAGGACCTTCGGCCTGAGCGAAAGCGTCATCGGCCTGACCCTGGTGGCGATCGGCACGTCGCTGCCGGAACTGGCGACGACGGTGATGGCGGCCCTGCGCCGCGAGGCGGACGTGGCCCTCGGCAACGTGATTGGCTCCAACATGTTCAACCTGCTGGCGATCATCGGCGTTGCATCGTTGGTCAGCCCGATCCCGGTGGATGTGGAGCTGCTGAAATTCGACCTTTGGGTAATGCTCGGGGCGTCGCTTCTTCTGGCGCCGTTCGTGTTCCTGCGGTGGAACATCACGTTTCTATGGGGCGTGATCTTGACCGCGCTCTATCTGACCTATGTTTGGATCGTGCTACACTGAAAATTCACCGCGAAAAGGGGGCGACATGACGCGCGCACTGGTCACAGGGGCAGGCAAGCGGCTGGGTCGCGAAATGGCGCTTTACCTAGCGCGGCGCGGTCATGACGTGGCTGTGCATTACGCCACCTCGCAACAAGAGGCGGAAGGCGTCGCCGCCGAAATCCGCGCCCTTGGCCGCGCAGCCTGCGTGTTGCAGGCCGATCTGCTGGATGAGGACGAGGTCAGCGGCCTCGTGCCTGCCGCGGCCGGGGCTCTTGGCGGTCCGCTGTCCTGCCTCGTGAACAACGCCTCTATCTTCGAACATGACACGATTGAAACAGCGACGCGTGAAAGCTGGGATCGTCATTTCGAATCCAACCTGCGGGCGCCCGTCGTCCTTACGCAGGCGCTGGCGCGTGATATCCCCGCGCATGAGACAGACGCGGCCGGTGAGCCGCTGGCGCGTGGCCTGGTCGTCAACATGGTGGACCAGCGGGTCCGCAAGCTGACCCCGGAATTCATGAGCTACACCTTGGCCAAGATGGGTCTGTGGGCCTTTACCCGCACAGCCGCGCAGGCGCTTGCGCCAAGGGTGCGGGTCAATGCGATCGGGCCGGGCCCGACATTGCAGGGCGTGCGCCAGAGCGACAGCCATTTCCAAAGACAGCGCGAAGCCACCGTGCTGGGACGGGGGGCCAATCCCGCCGATATCACTGCGGCGCTCGGATACTTCCTCGATGCGCCCTCCGTGACCGGGCAACTGCTCTGCGTCGACGGCGGTCAACACCTGGGCTGGCAAACTCCGGACGTGCTTGGCACGGAGTGACAGCGCTACACGCGTTAAGAGTTTTGCACCGCGCCGCACCGAGTTATAAATACGTTACAAAAACGTCAATGTTTTCAGTATTTTGCTTTGATGCAAATAAAAAATGACTTACAAACAATAGCTTACAATAACGCCTATTTTTTGTGCAAGTCGAGGAACCACTCTGAAATCAACGGAAATTTCGCGTTCGACATATGTTGTCACCAGAGTTATCCACAGAAATCGTGGACAGCTTTACCCTTGTTAGACTCGTCGAAACATTGCAGGGCCGGACAGAGAATCGTATCTCCTCACCATGAACACGACCGATGACACGAACGCACCCGCCCCGCCGACCGGGCACGAGGTGATACAAGGCTACCTGCGCACGCTGGATGCATCTCCCGGGGTATACCGGATGCTGGATGCGCAGGCGCGCGTTCTCTACGTGGGCAAGGCGCGCAACCTGCGCGCCCGGGTCGGCAACTATGCCCGGCCCACCGGACATTCGGGGCGGATCGCGCGGATGATCTCGGAAACCGCCTCGATGATGTTCCTGACCACCCGCACCGAGACCGAGGCGCTGCTGCTCGAACAGAACCTCATCAAGCAGCTCAAGCCGCGCTACAACGTGCTGCTGCGCGATGACAAATCCTTTCCCAACATCCTGCTGACCAAGGATCACTTGTTCCCGCAGATCCGCAAGCATCGTGGCGCGAAAAAGGAAAAGGGGAGCTACTTTGGCCCCTTCGCCAGCGCCGGCGCGGTGAATCGGACGCTCAACCAGTTGCAAAAGGTGTTCCAGCTTCGCAATTGCTCGGATTCGATGTTCGCCAGCCGCACACGCCCCTGCCTGCTCTATCAGATCAAGCGCTGCTCAGGCCCCTGCGTGGGTAAGATATCGCAAGAGGATTACGCCGCATCCGTGCGCGACGCCGAGCGGTTCCTCTCCGGGCGCTCGACGGGTATCCAGGAAAAGCTCGCGCAGGAAATGCAGGCCGCCTCGGAGGCGATGGAGTTCGAACGCGCCGCCGCCTTGCGCGACCGCATCCGCGCGCTCACGCAGGTGCAGACCGCGCAGGGGATCAACCCGCGCACGGTGACCGAGGCGGATATCATCGCTCTGCACATGGAGGGGGGGCAGGCCTGTGTGCAGGTGTTCTTCATCCGCGCGGGCCAGAACTGGGGTAACCGCGATTTCTACCCCCGCGTCGGCGTTGACATCGAGGCGCCGGAGGTTCTCGAGGCGTTCATCGGGCAGTTCTACGATGGCAAGGAACCGCCGCGGCAATTGCTGTTGTCGCACCCGATCGAGAATACCGATCTGATGGCACAAGCCCTGTCCGAGAAGCTGGGCCGCAAGGTGGAAATCCTCGTGCCCAAGCGCGGCGAAAAGGCCGAACTGATAGAGGGGGCGACCCGCAACGCGCGCGAATCGCTTGCCCGCCGCATGGCCGAAAGCGCCACGCAGGCGCGCCTGCTCAAGGGGATGGCCGAGGCATTCGCCCTCGATGCGCCGCCCGAACGGATCGAGGTCTACGATAACTCCCACATCCAGGGCAGCAATGCCGTGGGCGCGATGATCGTGGCCGGACCGGACGGGCTCATGAAGAACCAGTATCGCAAGTTCAACATCCGCGGAGAGGAACTCACGCCGGGCGACGATTTCGGTATGATGAAAGAGGTGCTGCACCGCCGCTTCAAGCGCCTGCTCAAGGAAGACCCGGATCGCCAGAAGGGGCTGTGGCCCGACCTGCTGCTGATCGACGGCGGCGCCGGCCAGGTCAGCGCGGTGGCGCAGATCATGACTGAACACGGCGTGGACGATATCCCCATGGTGGGCGTCGCCAAGGGCATAGACCGCGACCAGGGCAAGGAGGAATTCCACCGCTCCGGCGAGCGACCCTTCGCGCTACAGCGCAACGATCCTGTGCTGTATTTCGTCCAGCGGCTGCGCGACGAGGCGCACCGATTCGCGATCGGCACGCACCGCGCCAAGCGCGCCAAGTCGGTCGGGGTAACGCCACTGGACGAGGTGCCGGGTGTCGGCGCCGCCCGAAAGCGCGCGCTGCTGGCGCATTTCGGCTCGGCCAAAGCCGTCACCCGCGCCAATCTGGCCGATCTCAAGGCGGTCGAAGGCGTGTCCGACGGCTTGGCCGAAACGATCTACGCCTTCTTCCACGAAAAGGGCTGAGATCACTTCTGCCGCTCAGTTGCGCGCGCAGGCACGAAGCGTCTTTCCTGTTTTCGCAAGACAGGCTAGGAATGGCGCATGACTTGGAACCTTCCCAACACCCTGACCGCACTGCGCCTTTTGGCGGCCCCCGGTGTGGCCGTGATGTTCCTGTATTTCACGCGGCCCTATGCCGACTGGTTCGCGCTGCTGCTGTTCGTCGGCGCGGCGGTGACCGATTGGTTCGATGGCTATCTCGCCCGGCTGTGGAAACAGGAAACCAAGCTGGGCACGATGCTGGACCCGATCGCTGACAAGGCGATGGTGCTGGTCGCGCTGATGGTGATCGTGGGTTATTCCTCGATGTCGCCTTGGCTGGTGCTGCCGGCCACGGTGATCCTGTTCCGCGAGGTGTTCGTGTCGGGCATGCGCGAATTCCTCGGCGACACTGCCGGAACGCTCAAGGTCACCAATCTGGCCAAGTGGAAGACCACCGCACAGATGATCGCACTGGCTGTGCTGTTTTCGCAAGGCGTGTTCGAACATTATCTGATCGCCGCCTCATGGGGACTGGACCGCGAGACTTTCGACGCCGTTCTGAACGGCAAGATGGCGGACGAGGTCGGAATTGTGTGGAAATACCATGCCATGATATGGGCGGGTCGCGCGGGGCTGGTCCTGCTGTGGATTGCGGCCGCGCTGACGGCGGTCACCGGGTGGGAATACTTCCGCAAGGCGAAACCGTATCTGAGAGATGACGCGTAATGGACGTTTTGTATTTCGCATGGGTGCGCGAACGGATCGGCCTGCCCCGGGAGCAGGTGCAAACGCAGGCGCGCACGGTGAACGATCTGGTCGCCGAACTGCGCGCCCGCGAGGAAAGGTATGCCGCCGCATTCGCCGATTTGTCGGCATTGCGCGTCGCGGTGGATCAGGAACTGGCCGATTTCGACGCGCCGCTGGACGGTGCGCGCGAGGTGGCGTTTTTCCCGCCGATGACCGGAGGGTGAAATGGCGATCAGGGTGCAGCAGCAACCTTTCGATCTGGGTGAGGAGTCGACCACCTTTGCCGATGCGCAGAATGACGCCGGCGCGGTCGTGACTTTCACCGGCATCGTGCGCGACCTGCCGGAGGGGGGCGGGTTGGACCGGATGGCGATCGAACACTACCCCGGCATGACCGAAAAGGCGCTTGACCAGATCGCCGCCGATGCCCGCGCGCGTTGGGATCTGGCGGATGTGCTGATCATTCACCGCTACGGCGAAATGCACGCTGGCGAACGGATCATGATGGTCGCCACCGCCGCCCGGCATCGCAAGAGTGCCTTCGAGGCGGCCGAATTCCTGATGGATTACCTGAAATCCCGCGCCCCCTTCTGGAAGAAGGAACACACCACCGATGGCGGCGGTTGGGTCGCCGCGCGGGACGAGGACGAAGACGCCCTGTCGCGATGGTAAGGCTGGCCGATAGGCCGTGATCGCCGGCCGTCCCGCGTATCACCCCTGGTTGGTGCGGTCGAAATAACTGCGCAGTTCCTCGGCTTCGTGACGCGCCTCGCGCAATCCCTCCATTGCGGCGGACAGTTCCGCCTCGGTCTGGGATATCTGGTTGGTCAGTTCTGCCTCGCGCTGCTGCATGTAGGTGATGGCCTGTTCCCGCGTCTCCTCGGCCTCGTGCAGCTCCTGCGCCATCCGTTCAAGCTCGCTCATGTCCGATTGCGCCACGCGTGTGAACCGGTGGACAAGCCAGTTGGCGAACCATCCCAGGCAGAATGCCACGAAAAGGATGATGGCCGTGACGATGATGAATTCAGTCCTGTTCATCCTGTTGGTCCGCTTCTTGTTGGGTGTCGTTGCTGTCTTCCATGGCCGTGTCCGTCGCGCCGCTTTCGGCGGTGTCGGCGTCGGGCTGCGTTTCGCCGGGCTCTTGTACGGGTTCTCCGTCCGGGGCGTCCGACCCCGCGCCTTGGGCGCCATCGCCCTCGGGGCGCAGCAGGCGGAATTCAATGCGGCGATTGGCTTCGCGCCCTTCTTCGGTGTCGTTGTCGGCGATCGGCTCATCCTCGCCATAACCCTTCGCCACGAACGATCCGGTCAGGATGCGCCGCGCCCTCAGCGCGTTGAGCACCGCCTGTGCGCGGGCTTGGCTCAATTGCTGATTCATCACCGCGCGGCCCTGACTGTCAGTGTGGCCGCCGATCTCCAGCCGCACTTCGCCGCAATCCTTCAGGATATCGGCTATGCTACTGATAACAGTGGCAGCTTCGGCATCGGGCGTGGCCGACCCCGGCTCGAAGTTGATCTTGCTTTCGGCAAGCAACGCGTTGATGTCTGCGACGCATTCCTCGGGTGTGGGGATCTGCGCGATCGGGTCAAGCTGCTCAATATAGGTCACGTCGATCTTGAACCGGGCCTTCTCCCCCAGCTTGTCTGCCAGAAGGCGGGCGATGTCCGCCTTGGCGTCAGGCGACCCGGTATCGCCGCTGACTGTCACCTCATCGACGGTGACGGTCGCCGCCCCGTTCGACAGGCGCGCAAGCGCATCCAGCGCGGTCAACACCCGAACCGGCCATTCCGCGGGCAGGGTGTCGTCAACCCGTGCCGCCATGTGAAGCGCACCCGCCCCAAAGCGCGCCTTGGCGAAACTCTCCGTGGCCTGCCGCGTTCGTTCCGTGCGCAGGTGTCCACGCAATTGCACCAGCCCTTCGGGGGACAGGGTGGCGACGAACTCCGGTGCCATAAGGTCCTTTTCCTCCTTTGTTTCAGGAAGCTCAGCGTGAAGGGAGAAAACCTCGGGTAGCTGGTTTTCCAATGTGCCAGTCACATGGTCGAACCGTTCGGGGTCCGTATCGCGTTTCGCCAGCAAGGAGATGTCGGCATTTGCAAAGGTGATCGAGCCGCCGCCCAGCTCGTCCAGCGCGGCGATGGCAAGTTCCACCGCCTCGGCCCACCGAGGGGTGGGAACGCCCAGCCCTATCGTGCAGGTGCCGGCCCCTTCCATGCCCGCCTTGCGCGCGGCGGCCAGGATGCGTTCGCGTGCCTCTTCGGTATCGGCGGAGCAGGCGTCGAAACGGGCGATCCCGTCCTGGATCAGAAGACGCAGGGTAAACGGAGTGATGACCGGTCGCGGGGCCGAGATATCCAGAGCCAACTCGATCGCCGGGGGGGCGAGACGCGAGAGCTCGGTCTGCAACTCGCGCCGCGCCTCGCGGCTGTCGGCCATCGCCGTTATGTGCACCTCTCCCGCAGCCGCGGAAATCTTGGCGCGCGGCAGCATGGCCGTTGCGGAGATGGCATAATCGATGGTTTCGGGCCATTGGTCTGGAACGGAATGATCCGCGGTTTCCAGGAAATCTGAAATCTTTATGGCCGTGCCGTCTTCATCCATCTTCCGCAGCCGCGATAGCAACGCGTCGCGATCCGTGGCGCGCGGGATCAGCCCGATCAGAGAAATGCCGCTTTCGTTGCGCAGGATTTCAACCGAGAAACGCGGTGGCGCGATGGTCTCGGCGGGTTCGACCTCGATCTTGTCGATGACGCGCGCGGCATCGACCACGCCCCCCGCGAC
>JAABTI010000069.1 GCA_011389955.1 Paracoccaceae bacterium
ACCCATGGTTCATTCCCGCCTGTCTCGTGGTGGCGGGCTTTCTGACGGCTAACCTGTTCGTGATGCGCATGCTGGTCAACATCAAGGTCTGAAGGAATCTCCGACGATGAATGTGCTCAACTCGATCCTTGATTTCGCCACCACCGATTTCGGCCCAATCATCATTGCCGGGGTGCTGGGGATGTTGCTGATATTGGCCACGCTGCCTTTCATGCTCTCGCAGCGCAAGGATCCGCTCGACAAGCTCAAGCAAAGCGCGCGCGCCGAAAAGAACCTTGCCAACAGCGGCCCGTCCCTGCGCCGCTCCCGCAGCAATGAAAAGCTTGAGAAATTCTCGGGCTTTCTGGAGCCGCAGACCGAAGAGGAATATTCCGACATTCGTCTGAAGCTGATGCAGGCGGGTTATCGCACCAAGGACGCGGTGCGCTTTTTCCACTTCGCTCAATTCGCCCTGGGGATGCTGGGGCTGGCACTTGGGGTCGCCTATTACCTGCTGGCCCTCGCCGACAGCCCGGATATCACGACCCAGAAAACCCTGATCTACATTCTCGGGCCGGGCGGCGCGGGCTATTTCCTGCCGCGCTACTGGATCACCAAGCGTCAACAGGAACGTCAGGAGGAGATCATTTCGGGATTTCCCGATGCGCTCGACATGATGCTGGTTTGCGTCGAGGCAGGCCAATCACTGGATCAATCGATCATCAGGGTCGCGCAGGAAATCCGCTCCTCCTTCCCGTCGCTGGCGGATGAATTCGAAATCGTCAGCTACGAGATCAAAGCCGGCAAGGATAAATCCAGCGTCCTCAGCGACATGGCCGAACGCTGCGGCGTCAACGACGTGTCCAGCTTCGTCACCGTGCTGATACAGTCCGCGACTTTTGGCACCTCGATCGCCGAGGCGCTGCGTGTCTATGCCGGGGAAATGCGCGATAAGCGCGTCATGCGCGCGGAAGAAAAGGCAAACAAGTTGCCGACGCAGATGACATTGGCCACAATGATGCTGACGGTGCCCCCCTTGCTGATCATCCTGGTCGCACCTTCGGTCGTGGGCATCTCCAAGATGGGCGAGATGAATTTCTGACACATGACGGCACTTCGCGCGGCGATCACTCTGATACTGCTCTGGACTCTACCCGCCTGCACCGCAGGCGGGCTTTCGGCAAAGCAAGATGGCCCGTACGCACCAGGTGCCAAACCGGGCGCCGAGGCAGTCGATGGCCTGACCGTGGGCCATCGCCTTATGCAGGCTGGCCAGCCCGAACTCGCGCTCGATGCCTATACCCGCGCCGCGCTGGAACACGGGATGAGCGTCGATGTTCTGTCGGGGCTGGGCAGTGCGAACCTGGCGTTGGGCCGGCTGGGACAGGCGGAAACCCTGCTGCGCCGTGCGGTACGTACCGATGACGCCGTGCCGGAAACATGGAACAACCTCGGCATCGCGTTGATGGAACAGGGCAAGACACCCGAATCAGCGGAGGTCTTCAAGCGCGCCTACGCGCTTGACAATGGCGAAAGTGACGCAATCCGAGACAATTTGCGCTTGGCACTCGCAAAAATGCAAAATCGACGCTACGATGATGACGAACAACAAGATTACAAATTGGTGCGGCGCGGCAGTGGGGATTACCTCATCCGCTCGATACCATGACAAGGCAAGAGCAGTAAAAGGACGCAACAAATGCGCCACTCCATACATCTGGCCATGGGCCTGATCGGGCTCGCCGCACTATCCGCCTGTGACAAGTCCGGCGGCGATGCGGTTGACCGTGCCTTTCAGGACGTCAACGTCGTCGACGACAACAACCTTGGCGACATCATGCTGACGGTCGCCGACCCGAACGAGGCAGTCGCCTATTTCACCCGCACCAGCAAGGAACACCCCGACCGGATCGATCTGCGGCGCGGGCTTGGCCGCTCCTTGGTGCGTGCAGGACGTGAAACCGAGGCGGTCGGCGTCTGGCAAGAAGTGGTCGCTCACCCCGAAGCCACTGAAGAGGATCGCATCAATTACGCCGATGCGCTGATCCGCACCGATCAATGGGAAAAGGCCGCCGAGGTACTCGATAACGTGCCCCCCACCTACGAGACCTACAAGCGCTACCGGCTCGAGGCGATGATCGCTGACACCGAGCAGGATTGGGAAAAGGCCGACAGTTTCTACCAGACGGCGGTCGAACTGACAACGCGCCCCGCCAGCGTCATGAACAACTGGGGTTATTCCAAGCTCTCGCGCGGAGACTATGACGATGCAGAGCGGCTGTTCCTCGACGCCATCGAACATGACCGCGGCCTGTTCACGGCGAAGAACAACCTTGTCTTGGCACGCGGCGCGCAACGGAATTACACCCTTCCGGTGATTCCGATGGATCAGGTCGAGCGGGCGCAACTGCTGCACACTCTGGCGCTCAGCGCACTGAAGCAGGGAGATGTCGAGATCGGCAAGGGCCTGCTGAACGAGGCAATCGAAACCCACCCGCAGCATTTCGAAACCGCCGTGCGCAGCTTGCGCGCGCTGGAAAACAACGTCGTGAACTGAGGCGCCCACACCACCCCCGCCCGGGCATTGAGACGAGGGTAGCATGATACTCGACATACCGGCGCTTGCCGCGACGTGGTTGCTGCCGTTCGCCCTGCCCTTGTGCATCTGGGTCGCCTGGAGCGACCTGCGCGAAATGCGTATCTCCAATCGTGCCGTTCTGGCGCTGGTCGTGGTTTTCCTGGCAATCGGGCCGTTCACCCTGCCGCTTCCCATGTTCGGCTGGCAACTGCTGCACCTTGTGGTGGTCTTGCTGGTCGGCATGGTGCTGAACGCCCTCGGCGTGCTGGGCGCTGGCGACGCGAAATTCGCCGCCGCCGCCGCCCCCTTCATCCCGCTCGGCGACCTGCATTTCGTGATCGCGCTGTTCGCCGCCAACCTGCTGGCCGCCTTCGTAACCCACCGCCTGGCCGCGCGCTCACCGCTGCGACGCCTCGCACCCCATTGGCAAAGCTGGGCCCGCAGCAAGGAATTCCCGATGGGCCTTTCCCTGGGCCCAACCCTGGCAATCTATCTCGCCCTTGGCGCCTTATACGGCAGTACCAGCTAACGCTCACTCACCCTCTGCGCCGCCGCGCCCACCGATGCGGTAGAGCGTGTATAGCGGCGTGCGCACCAACTCCGCCAGACCAATTTTCCGCGCCTTGATCTGTTCCACATAGACATGGCGCACCTCGGGCGCGACAGGACAATCCGGCACCAGCAGGTATTGCGCCCCCTCGATACCGGGCAACCCACCATAATACCACGGCGCACCCCCCGGCACCGGCCGCAGATTCCCGAACAGCCAGATCCCGCCATAAATATCCGCACTCATGATTCGCCGTCCGCCATAGCCTTTGGCCTCGAGGTCGGTCGCCATGGCGCTCAGCCATGCCACCACCCCCCCGGTCAGTTTGCACTGCCGTAAGGTGCGCCCCTGTAGCACCGTCGGCTCCGGCCGCTCGGCGAGCTGGCGGAACCACTCCAATCCGCCGCCGGGCAAATCCAGCGGGATCTGCGCATCGACCCGCGCCGCCCGCAGGCGCACCACATGGATATCGTCATGCTGCGCATCCACGCCAAACAGGCGGCTGAAGTGGCTCTGGTCCTGCATTAGGTGGCGCAGCGGACTGTATCCTATGTTCATCGCCGGCGCTGCCACCAGCACCAGCGCCACCGCGCCTGTTGTCAACAGGCTACTCTCCAGCCTGCGATCCCCGCGCATCCCTTGCGCCGGGTCGCGCCGATGGCTGAGCATGACAAGCCCCAGCAGGAACAACCACAACGGATCGTTGCCGAAGTTCTGCCAGCTCACGTAGATGAACCCCGGCACCAGCAGCACCAGGATGAGCCCCGCCGGATCACTCTCGACCCTGCGCAGTACCAACACGCAGGCCAGCGCCACCAGCGTCACCAGCGTATAGGCCGGGGAAACGATGACCTGCGACAAGCTCAGCCCCGGTTGTGGGCGCACATTTGACTGCGCAACCATCATCAGGTTCTCGATATAGGCCGTCCAGAACCCGATCCCCTGAGTGACGCTCATCACCGCCAGAACCGCCACGCCCGTGACGAATGCCATCCACAAGGCACGCCATTGCCCGCGCAGCATCAGGCCAAGCAATACCGCCGGGGCGAAGGCCATGAAATAGGTGGCCTTGATCAGGGCCAGGGCGGCCATGCACAGCCCGATCAGCACGCCCTCGCCGATCGGCACACGCCGCGCGCCCTGTACCGGCATCGGACCCTCGCCGCGAATGGGAAGCAGCACCAGCGCCAGTGGCACGAACGCCACCGCCCATGCCCAACGGTTGTAATGCATTGAGATCGACAGGTTGCGCACCGTCTCGCCATGCACCAGCGCCGCGATCAACAGCATACCGCCCACGCCAAAGGCCACTGCCGACCCGATCCGCATGCGGCTGGCCCCGACCCACCAGAACGCCGGCAGCATAAGCGCCGCCACCAGCATCTGCCCCCAAAGGATCGCGTTTCCTATGCCCAAGCCCGCTCGCACCAGCCACGCCATCGGCGCAAACGCCCAGATGCCGATCGGTGTCATGAAGTCTACGTGCGGGGTCTCGCCATCCGCCATGCGCAGCACGATCTGGATAAGGTGCAGGGTATCGCCCTCGTGCTTGGCGAAATAGAACCCGCCCTTCAGTGCGAACAGGACCGCCAGCACGCACCACAGCGCGAGCAACAATAGGAATAGCCCGGTTTTTTCCGCCCTGCTCATTCTGTTGCTGCCCCTTGTCCATTTTTTCGCCACTTTATCAGGCGACACTGTCCGAAGCACGGGTTTTCGGCCCGTTTCGCCTGATCCGGCACGTCCCGATCATCCGAGCAGAAAACCACGCAGGGCGCCCAGATGAACATGCAGTCTCCTTCCTCCACCGTCCAGCCTCCCAAACCGCCAAGCACTCTTGAACAGATGCACCTGCCAATGGTGATGATGCGCGATATTCTTCTTAAGACCATGTTCCGCAAGAGCGTCACCTTGCTCAGGGACCTGGCGGATGCGCTCTGCCTGCCACAGCACATCACGCAGGAATTGCTGGACATCTCCCGCCAGAACCGGCTGATCGAGGCGACCGGCACCCTCAACGCGAATTCCGGCGGCGAGATGGGCTTTCAACTCAGCGATGCCGGCAAGGCCCGCGCGCTCGAGGCACTGGCGCAGTCCGAGTATTACGGCGCGATGCCAGTGCCGCTGGACGTCTACCGCGAACAGATTGCGCGCCAGTCGATCCGTAACATCCAGATCACGCGCGAGGATCTGACCCGCGCAATGGGTCATCTGGTACTGCCGCCCGCCTTGCTGTCCAATCTCGGCCCTGCGGTCAGTTCGGGACGCTCGGTTCTCATGTATGGCCCGCCGGGCAACGGCAAATCCTCGATCTCCAACGGCATCCGCGATGCGCTTGGCGACCGCATATACGTGCCCCGCGCCATTGAGTATGCCGGTCAGGTCATCACGGTCTATGACCCCATAGTCCATAGCGCCGCCGAAACCGAACGCGACGATCCCGGCAGCCTGCGCCGCAAGCGCAGCTTCGATACCCGCTATGTGCGCTGCGAACGTCCCGCCGTGATAACCGGCGGCGAGCTGACCCTCGACATGCTCGATCTGGTCTACAACCCCACCGCGCGCACTTATCAAGCACCGTTACAGTTCAAGTCAACCGGCGGCATTTTTATCGTGGACGACCTGGGCCGGCAAGCCGAGCCGCCCCAGACCCTGGTCAATCGCTGGATCGTGCCGCTGGAGGAAAACAAGGACATCCTCGCACTGCAATCGGGCGAAAAGTTCGAAGTCCCCTTCGACACGCTGGTGATCTTTTCGACCAATTTCCATCCCAACAAGATATTCGACCAAGCCGCCCTGCGCCGTATCTTCTACAAGATCCGTATCGACGGGCCGGATCAGCAGGATTTCCTCAAGATCTTCGCACTGGTCGCGCGCAAGAAACGCATGAGCCTGAACGAGGATGCACTCGTCCACCTGCTCAACGAAAAATATCCGCAGATCGACAACGTCTATGCCAACTACCAGCCGGTATTCCTGATCGACCAGATGATCGCCATCTGCGATTTCGAAGGTATCCCGCGCCAGATGACGCCGGAACTGATCGATCGTGCCTGGGACAACATGTTCGTGCGCGAAGGCGACGTGGTGCGCTGAAGAACCCGGCGCGCGGGGACTGCACATCGCCGCGCGCCGGGCTATATACACCACGATGAACCTGAGGGAAATTCCGCACCAAACGCACGAATCGCCCGCCCCGATCCGCGCTTGGCTTGCCGCACGCGGCTGGTGCCTGCACACCCATCAGCATGCCATGCTGGCACGCGCAGCCGATCCTGCGACCCTGCTGATCGCTCCCACGGGAGGCGGCAAGACCCTCGCGGGGTTCCTGCCCACCTTGGCCGAACTGGCCACGCCGGGCACGCCCCCCGATGGGCTGCACACGCTCTATATCTCGCCGCTGAAGGCGCTGACCGCAGACATCCGTCGCAATCTCGGTGCGCCCGTCGCGGAAATGGGCTTGGATCTACGTATCGAGGACCGCACCGGCGACACACCAAGCCATACGCGCCGGCGTCAGCGGGCGGATCCGCCCCATATCCTGCTGACCACGCCCGAAAGCCTCGCCTTGATGCTCAGCTACCCTGACGCGCCCCGCCTGTTTGCCGGGCTTCAACGGGTTGTGGTCGATGAAATTCACGCCCTTGCCGAAAGCAAGCGAGGCGATCAATTGATGCTGGCGCTGGCACGACTTCAGGCACTGCGCCCGGGCTTGCGCCGCGTGGGCCTGTCGGCCACGGTCGAGGATCCCGCCGCCATCGCCCATTTGCTAGCCCCGCACCCGGCCCCCTGCGCCGTGCTCGCCGCAGACCCCGGCCCCGCGCCAGACATCGCCATGCTGGACACACCTCAGGCCCCGCCCTGGGCCGGTGGCAGTGCGGCCCATGCGATCCCGTCGGTGCTGGAACAGATCCGCCAGCACCGCACCACGCTGATCTTTCACAATACCCGCGCACAGGCCGAGATCTTCTTTCGCAACCTGTGGCTGGCCAATGACGATCATCTGCCCATTGCCATCCATCACGGTAGCCTGGACAAGACACAGCGCACCCGCGTCGAGGCCGCTATGCAGCGCGGCGAATTGCGCGCGATCGTCTGTACCGGCAGTCTTGATCTGGGGCTGGACTGGGGCGATGTGGATCTGGTCATCCAGATCGGTGCGCCACGCAACGTCAAACGGCTGGTGCAACGCATCGGTCGCGCCAATCATCGCTATAATACCCCCTCCAAGGCCCGCATCGCCCCTGCCAACCAGTTCGAGGTGATCGAATGTGCCGCCGCGCTCGAGGCCATGCGCGCCGGTGCATTGGATGGTGAGCCGCGCGGCGCCGGTCCGCTGGACGTGCTTTGCCAGCATATCCTGATCGCCGCCTGTTCCGGCCCGTTTCACGCCGATGCCCTGTTCGCAGAGATCATCACCGCCGGCCCCTATGCAGCGCTACCGCGCACCGATTTCGATGCCTGCCTGGATTTCTGTGCCACCGGCGGCTACGCCCTTCGCGCCTATGACCGCTGGCAACGCCTGCAACTGCGCGAAGGCGGGTTGTGGCATTTGCGCGATCCACGGAGCGCCCGGCTCATCCGCATGAATATCGGCACCATCCAGGACAGCGACACCCTCAAGGTCCGCCAGGGTCGCAAACGCGGCGGCAAGCCCTTGGGTGAGGTTGAAGAGGCCTTCGCCGCAACCCTCACCCCCGGCGACACTTTCCTGATCGGTGGGCAGGTGGTTCGCTTCGACGCGTTGCGTGAAATGCAGATCGAGGTCAGTCCTGCCCCCAAACGCACTCCGCGTATCGCCACCTTCATGGGCACCAAGTTCGCCACCTCCACGCAGCTGTCCGCACGTATCATGGAGTTGCTCACGCGCAAGGACGGCTGGCCCGATCTGCCCGCGCACACTGCCCGCTGGCTGGAATTGCAACGCAGCTTCTCGGCCCTGCCCCGGCCCGATCACCTTCTGATCGAGACCTTTCCGCATCGCGGCCAGTCCCATAGCTGCATCTACGGCTTTGCCGGACGCAACGCCCAGCAGACACTTGGCCTTCTGCTGACGCGCCGGATGGAGGAAATGGGCCTAGATCCTCTCGGTTTCGTGGCCACCGACTACGCCACCCTGATCTGGGGGCTGGAGCCGTTACGCGATCCTGCGCCACTTTTCGACGAGGACGCGCTGACCCGAGACTGCGATCAGTGGCTGACCGGCAATGCGGTGATGAAACGAACTTTCCGCGCCGCCGCCACCATCGCAGGACTGATCCAGCGCAACAGTCCCGGACAACGCAAGAACGGCCGACAGGCCACGTTTTCGTCCGACATCCTTTATGACACGCTGGCACGTCATGACCCCGATCACCTGCTGTTGCGCATCACCCGAACCGAGGCGATGCGCGGCCTGGTCGATTTCGCGCGTATTCGCGACATGGCCCGCCGCACCCGTGGCCGGATCGACCACCGGCACCTGTCCAGGGTCAGCCCCCTGGCCGCGCCCATGCTGCTGGAACTTGGGAGCGTGCGCATCGACGGCCGCGCTCAAGACAAGCTGATTGCGCGGGAAACCGCTCGCCTGATGGCCGACTCCGGTCTTGCGATGCTCCAGACCCCCCGGCAGGCGCAGTAACCCGTTGCGCTGCTTGCAAAGCCGAGCACGTCCCGCCACAAAAGAAGAATGAGCGGATATTCCTTCTCTCTGGCCGGGGTGCCTTTGATTGCTCTTGGATCCGGGGCCCTGCTGTGGCCCGAAGCCGGGATCCTTTGCGTTTCGGACCTTCATCTAGGCAAATCAGGGCGCGTTGCACGGCGTGGAGACGCGCCACTACCTCCCTATGAAACCCGAGACACCCTGTTGCGGCTCGAAGCCGACCTTGAGGCGACCGGCGCACGCAGGATCATCTGCCTGGGCGATTCTTTTGACGACAGCGAGGCGGCACACCTTCTGCCCGAGTCGGAAAAGCTCTGGATCGCGCGACTTCAGGCCGGTCGCAGCTGGATCTGGATCGAAGGCAATCACGATCCCGGGCCGGTCTCGCTGGGCGGCAGTCACTTGGCGGAACTTCCGCAACCGCCACTGGCCTTCCGGCACATCGCCCATCCTTCCGCCAGCGGCGAGGTGTCGGGCCACTACCATCCCAAGGCGTATCTGCACCTGCGTGGTCGCCGCGTTGCGCGCCCCTGTTTCCTGATCGACAGTGATCGCGTGATCCTGCCGGCATATGGCACCTATACTGGCGGGCTGGACTGCCGCGAGCCCGCGCTGCGCACGCTCATGCGGCGCGAGGCGCTGGCGATTCTCACCGGCGCCACACCACAGGCGATGCCGATGCCCCTCCCTGAGTAATCCCTGCACCTGTTGCCGCTTGGTCAGATCAGACCGGTGTCCTCGACATCGGGGCGATACCTGCGGCTTACCGGCACCTCGGCGCCGTTCTCCAGCACCAGCACAACGCGCCCCTCTTCACGCCGGGCATCCACGATCGCATCCCGCGTCACCCAATGCGAGCGATGCGTGCGCAGCCCCTCGACTCTGTCCATTTCGTCTATCGCATCGCGCAACCGCATGCGCAGTTCGTACGCCTCCTCCGGTGTCTCGACGGTCACGAAATGGTCTCTCGCCGAAAGATGCAGGATCGGTCCCTTCACCCCCTCGGGCAACCGGCGCATAAGCCTTGGTGAAGGCGAGGCCACTGGCGTCGCAGGCGACAGAACCGCCCTGCTGGTTTGCCGAGGGCCGCCTGCGTTTTCCGTTACGACATCGCTTTGCAGAATTCGGCGCATGGCCCGGATCATCACCGCCGCTATCAGCACGAAAAAACTGATCCGTGCCAAGGTGACCACGCCGGCCTCCAGCCTGTCTGACATGCTCACGGTCATGGCGTAGGCGAACGGGCTGAACAGAACCGTGAACACACCTGTCTCGCATATTGCCCGCGTGATTTGGTAACACTGTCTCATCACGCGACTGAAAATCGTATGGAGCGCGTGGCCCAGCAAGATACCCGCCG
>JAABTI010000070.1 GCA_011389955.1 Paracoccaceae bacterium
GTGCCGCTGATCCTGCTGGCCGTTGTTGCAGCAGTTGCTCACTAACTGATCGCTCCGGCGATATCGACATTCGAAAAGGCGGTGGAGATCTTCCACCGCCTTTTCTATGTGGCATCTTCCAAGGTGGGCGATCCCGGCCGCCTCAGTCGATCCATCCCTTCAGGTTTTCATCAATGACCGCGCTCAGCGCCTTGATATGCGCCGGCTCGTCGTTGAGGCAGGGAATATAGGTGAACTGTTCGCCGCCGGCCTCTTCGAAGCTTTCCTTGATCTCCTCGTTGATCTCTTCAAGTGTCTCGATGCAGTCGGCGGAAAATGCAGGCGCCATCACGGCGATCTTCTTCTTCCCCTCGTCGCGGGCCAGGCGGGCTACCTCTTCGACCGTGTAGGGTTTCAACCACTCTTCGGGTCCGAACACGGATTGAAAGGTGGTCGTGATATCCGTGTCGTTCCAGCCCAGTCGCTCTTTCAGCAGCCGCGTCGTTTTCTGGCATTCGCAATGATAGGGATCGCCCTGCATCAGGTATCGCTTGGGCATGCCGTGGTAGGACACCACCAGGATATCAGGACGTTCCTCGATCCCGGCATAAGCCTTCTCGACAGATTCCGCGAGCGCCTCGATGTAAAGCGGATGCTCGAAATAGGGTTCCACCGTGCGCGCGATCGGCTGCCATGTCTCTTCCATCAACGCCCTGAAGAAGGCGTCGTTCGCGGTGGCCGAGGTCGCGCCCGCGTAATGAGGATACAGCGGAAAGAACAGTATCTTGGTGCATCCGGCATCCACCATCTTGCGCACCTTCGACTTGGTCGAGGGGTTCCCATAGCGCATGCAGAAATCGACCATCACCTGGTTCCCGTGGCGGGCGTTCATTTCCTCGGCAATCTTCGCGGTCTGGTCCTTGGTGATGGTCATCAGGGGGCTTTCGCCCTGTTCCTCATTCCAGATCGATTTGTAAGCCGCACCGCTGGTGAACGGCCGCTTGGTAAGGATGATGAGCTGCAACAGAGGCTGCCATTTCCACGGGCTGTAATCAATTACCCGCCGGTCCGACAGGAACTCGTTGAGGTAGCGCCGCATCGACCAGTAGTCGTAGTTATCCGGCGTCCCGAGGTTTGCCAGGAGAATCCCGACCTTGGGTGGCTTGATCGCCGGATGATCCGCCGGGGCGTGAGCGGGGCAAACAGCGGTGTCGGTGGCGTCCGGCATCTGGCATTCCTCAAATCATGTTTCCTGCATGGGTCATGGGTGACATAACGGGTCAATCCCGCACGTCAATCCGGAAGCGGCGTTTCGACACCGCCCAAGGCGTCGGCAAGGCTCTTGGCGGCCGATCCGGGGCGCAGTGGTTTGGGCTGGCTCTCATCGGGGGCCCAGCCGGTCAGAAACATGAGGTCATAGGTGGCCGGTATGCGGCCGTTCTCGTCGCCATGCGTCGCGGCATACAGCTCGGCCGCGTCGCGCAGCACCGATCGCCGGGTCGGGTGGCGGATGCGATCTGCAAGCGCGTTCGCCTCACCCATGGCGCGCAATTCCCGCATCAGGTGAAATGCATCCGAATAGCTGGCCCGCAGCGTCAGGCTGTCGGCAACCGGCAATGCAAGACCGGATCGCTGCAACAAGGCGCCCAGATCACGGATGTCGCCCATCGGAAGGAGACGCGGGGACAATCCGCCGGTCGCCTGAACCTCCGCTGAAGTGATGACCGAGCGCAACTCGTGCAGGGTCTCTCCCCCGCACAAAACCGCCAGCAGCAACCCATCGGGCTTGAGCGCCCGGCGACACTGGATCAACTGCCCGACCGGATCATTCGCCCAGTGCAGGCACATCGCGTGGATGACAAGGTCATGCGCACCCTCATCCAGCGCCAGCACCTCTTCGTCATGGACGAGTCGCGCATCCGGCCAGTGCTCGCCCCAGAAATCGGTATGACCGGCCACGATGGCGGTCGCGGTAAAGGTTCTATTAACCAAACCGAGGCGAAACTGGAGTTCCTCAAGCGCAGTTTCGTGCAGAAAACGCACGGGCGCGCGTGCAGCGCGCGCGCGGTTGCGCATGAGGGCCGTGCGATCAGTCAGACGGGGAGCGTTTTTCATCCCGTGCAAGATAAGGCCCCGCCCATGAGGTTTCAAACTGCATTGCGCGTCATTTATCCGCCCCGCTGTCTTTCGTGTGGCGATCTGGTCGAAAGCGACTTTGGCCTGTGCGGCGCTTGCTGGCGGGATACGCCGTTCATCGGCGGGCTGGTTTGCGACGGTTGCGGCGCACCGCTACCCGGCGAAGAAGGGGCCGGCGGCGAATTATGCGACGATTGCATCGCAACACCCCGTCCATGGTCGGCGGGGCGCGCGGCGCTTCTTTACCGGGACAATGCGCGCAGGATGGTCCTTGGATTGAAACATGGGGACCGCCAGGAAATCGCCCGGCCCGCCGCGCTCTGGATGGCCCGCGCGGCGGCGCCGCTCCTGACCGATGACACGCTGATAACGCCGATCCCACTGCATTGGACCCGCATGCTCAAGCGCCGGTTCAACCAGTCGGCGCTGCTTGCACAACATCTGGCACGGCACACCGGCCATGAGCAGTGCCCCGACCTGTTGTTGCGGCGCAAACGCACTGTCCCGCTGGACGGAATGGATCGCCAACAGCGGTTTGGCACCCTGGCAGACGCAATCATTGCCCATCCGCGCCGCATTCCGCGGATGACGGCGCGGCGGGTATTGCTGGTGGACGACGTGTTGACTTCCGGGGCCACGCTGTCGGCCGCGGCCGATGCCTGCCTCGCGGCGGGTGCCGCACAAGTTTCGATCATCGCACTGGCGCGCGTTGCAAAGGATGCCTAAATTCGTGACAACTGAGGTAAAGAATAGGATGGGCCCATGCAAACAGTCGAAATTTACACGTCGCCATTATGCGGATTCTGTCACGCCGCAAAACGCCTTTTGAACAAGAAAGGCGTCAGCTTTATCGAGGTGGACGTGTGGGCCGACCCCGCCCGTAAACCCGAGATGATTCAGCGCGCCAACGGCGGGCGGACAGTGCCACAGGTTTTTGTCGGGGAAACGCACGTGGGCGGCTGCGACGAATTGTATGCGCTTGATCGCGAGGGCAAACTTGACGCGATGTTGGCAAGATAGACTATGCGCACGGCGTTGCTGCAACTGACCTCGGGCGATATGCCGCTTGAAAACCTTGCGGCGACGCGGGCGTTGGTGCGGCAGGCGGCAGATGGCGGCGCGGGTTTCGTCCTGACGCCCGAGGTCACGAACTGCGTGTCGACCAGCCGCACGCATCAACGTGCGGTTCTGTCTCACGAGGTGGACGACCCGACCCTTGCCAAACTGCGTGAGGACGCGACCGTGTTGAACCTGTGGATCCTGATCGGGTCACTGGCGCTCAAGACCGACGATGCCGATGGGCGCTTTGCCAACCGGTCTTTCCTGATTGCCCCCGACGGTGGAATTCACGCGCGCTACGACAAGATCCACATGTTCGATGTACAGGTCTCGGAAAGCGAGACATTTCGCGAATCGGTCGGTTTCAGGCCCGGCCAACACGCAGTCTGCGCTACGACTTCGTTTGCCCGGTTGGGGCTCAGCGTTTGCTATGACGTGCGCTTTCCCCACCTCTACCGTGCGCTGGCGAAGGCCGGCGCGCAGGTTCTGACGGTTCCAGCGGCGTTTTCCCCGGTCACGGGCGACGCGCATTGGCAGGTTCTGCTGCGTGCCCGCGCGATTGAAACCGGGTGCTACGTTCTGGCACCTGCACAAACCGGCAGCCATCCGGCCTCGCGCGGCAAGCAACGCCAGACATACGGACACAGCATTGCGATCGCACCTTGGGGCGAAATCCTCAGCGACGCGGGAACCGAGCCGGGTGTTACATTCGTTGATCTGGATATGGGTCTCGTGGCACAAGCACGCAGGCGCGTTCCCGCGCTCGAACATGACCGCGATTTCGGTGGGCCGGATGGATGATGCCAGCAACGCACTTGCCGTAACGCTGTTCAGTGAAATTCTGACAGCGGATCAACTGGTGCGTAACCGGTTGTCGCGCGTGCTGCCCAAGGGCATGGAAATCTCGCATTTCTCGGTTCTGAACCACCTTGCACGCGCCGGCTCCGAACGCAGCCCGGCGCAGTTGGCTCGCAGCTTCCACGTCACGCGCGGGGCGATGACGAACACTCTGAGCAAACTGGAATGGGCAGGCTATATCCACATCCGCCCCGATTGGGACGACGCCAGGCGCAAGATGGTCGCGGTCAGTCCGGCAGGGCGTCAGGCCCGCGATGGCGCGCTGGCCGCGATTTCCCCGATGATCGGCGAATTGGTCAGCGAACTGGGCGAATCCAAGGTGCGCGCCGTCCTGCCCATCCTGCGCGAATTGCGGCTGAAGCTGGAGCTGGGTTAGCGCCCGTTACGGCGCTGGCCGGGATCACGCATCCGCAGCGTATCTTGCCGGCATGACGATATCACGGCGGCACAGGCACCGTTTCACAAGGTATACCCCAGTGCGGGCTAGGCAGGCTTGACGCTGGCAGTGACGTAATTCACGCTCAAATCGCGCGTCGAAAGCGACCATTGCCACGAAACCGGGTTGAACACGAAACCCTTGCGATCGACCGGCTCCAGACCGGCCTTGCGCATAAAGCCGTACAACTCGTCCGGCGTGATGAACTTGGACCATTCATGCGTCCCCTTTGGCAACCATCGCATGACGTATTCCGCCCCCACGATGGCCATGGCAAAGCTCTTGGCGTTGCGATTGATGGTCGAACAGATGTGCAATCCTCCGGGCCGCAGCAACTCTCGGCACGCCGAAAGATAGACCAACGTATCGGATACGTGTTCGACCACCTCCATGTTCAGCACGACATCGAATTGCTCGCCGGCTTCTGCCAACGCTTCCGCCGACGTGAAACGGTAGTCGATTTCGAGACCCGATTGCTGGGCATGGAGCTGCGCCACGGGGATGTTGCGTTCGGCGGCGTCGGCCCCGACGACCTCCGCTCCCAGCCGTGCCATGGGTTCCGATAGCAGCCCGCCACCGCACCCGATATCCAGCAGGCGCAGCCCGGCAAAAGGTTGCTCCATGGAAAGGTCGCGGTCGAATTCAGCGGCAATCTGCCCGGTGATGTAATCAAGACGACAGGGGTTGAGCATATGCAGCGGCTTGAACTTGCCATGCGGATTCCACCACTCTGCAGCCATGGCCTCGAACTTGGCAACTTCCGATGAATCGATGGTGCTGTGACCGGCTTGCATTCTGCTCTCCATGTGCTCTTTTGAGTCGAAGCGATCATATAGGACTATCATGGACAAATTCCTGAGCCAAAAAAGCGCACAGAGCTATCTGCATCCGCCGCGAGAGCCGTTCGATCAGCGCATGATGGATGTGGGCGACGGGCACAAGATATATGTCGAGCAATCCGGCAACCCCGCAGGCCGGCCGGTCATCGTGTTGCACGGTGGTCCCGGTGGCGGATGCAGCCCGGCAATGCGACGCTACTTCGACCCGTCTGTCTACCGAGTGATCCTGTTTGATCAGCGCGGATGCGGCCGCTCGCAGCCGCATGCCAGCGTCGAAGCCAACACGACCTGGCATCTCGTCGATGACATCGAGCGTATTCGCGCCGAACTGGGCATCGATAAGTGGGCCGTTTTCGGCGGCAGCTGGGGCGCGACGCTGGCCTTGATATATTCGCAGGCGCATTCAGAGGCGGTGGAACACCTGATCCTGAGGGGGGTATTTCTGGCTACCGAGGCCGAGCTGCTATGGTTCTACGGCGGTGGCGCGGGACGGTTCTGGCCTGACGTTTGGGCACGATTTGTCGGCTTGATCCCCGAGGACGAGCGCGACGACATGATACGCGCCTACCACAAGAGGCTGTTTTCCGATGACCTGCGAGAGCAGACACTCCACGCCAAGGCATGGACATCCTGGGAAAACGCGCTTGCCTCGGTTCACTCCGCAGGCATGGGCGGGGATACACCCGATCATTACGCGCGGGCCTTCGCGCGGCTGGAGAACCACTATTTCACCAACCGCGTGTTCCTGGCCTATGATGGCCAGATCCTGGATCAGATGGACAGGATCGCGCACATTCCGGGCGTGATCGTGCAGGGGCGTTACGACATGATATGTCCGCCCCACTCGGCATGGACGCTGGCCGAACGCTGGCCCTACGCCGATCTGCGGATGATCCGGAACGCCGGGCACGCCCTTTCGGAACCCGGGATCAGCGCCGAACTTGTCCGGGTCATGGATCAGATCGGCGAGGCCTGAAAGCGTCCGTGCGCATGGCGGCGGAACGCATCGACACGGGCTGAGTCTGCAAGGCAAATGCCCCTTGCAGACTCAGCCTACGAAGCGTATATGACTTTCGACAGCGGCGCGTCGGGGTCCAAACCCGCGCTCCACCGGGAACGATCGACGGGCCGCAGCGCCCGTTTTTTTATGTCCGAAAGGCACGTCCAGACGCATGAACAACGACCTGATCGCCAAAGCAGCCATGGATCGCAGGCTGGCCGAGATCATCACCCCCGTGATCGAGGACATGGGGTTTGAGCTCGTGCGCGTGCGGTTGATGAGCGGCAAGACAAACATATTGCAGATCATGGCGGATCGGCCCGAGGGCGGCATCGAAGTGGACGATTGCGCCGATATCAGCACCGCGCTGAGTGCGGTACTTGATGTCGAAGACCCCATTCTCGATGAATACGTGCTGGAGGTTTCCAGCCCCGGCATCGATCGTCCGCTGACGCGGTTGAAGGATTTCGACGCCTTCGAGGGTTATGGGGCAAAGGTCGAAACGACCGAACTGATCGACGGCCGCCGCCGCTTCAAGGGCGAGTTGGCCGGCACCGAAGGGTCCGAGATCCTGATCAACCTACCCGAGGGAACGATCGGTCTGGAATTCGACTGGTTGTCAGACGCCAAGCTGGTGCTGACCGACGAGTTGATCGAGAACATGCTGAAAAGCCGCAAGGACGCCGGCACACTTAACGAAACCGTATTCGACGATATCGAGACTGAAACCCGGTCTGAGGAGGACTGAGACCATGGCAATCACTTCCGCAAACCAGCTAGAGTTGCTGCAAACCGCCGAGGCCGTGGCCCGCGAGAAAATGATCGATCCGGGGCTGGTTGTGGAAGCGATGGAGGAATCCCTCGCCCGGGCCGCCAAGAGCCGCTACGGCACCGAAATGGATATCCGGGTCAGCATCGACCGCAAGACCGGGCGGGCCACCTTTACCCGCGTGCGCACCGTGGTCGAAGATGAAGACTTGGAAAACTACCAGGCGGAAATGACTGTTGACCAGGCCAGGCAGTACCTCGACGACCCCAAGGTCGGCGACCAGTATATCGAGGAAGTGCCGCCCGTGGACATGGGCCGTATCGCCGCTCAAAGTGCCAAGCAGGTGATTCTGCAAAAGGTGCGCGAAGCCGAGCGCGACCGCCAGTACGAGGAATTCAAGGACCGCGCAGGCACGATCATAAACGGCCTCGTCAAGCGCGAGGAGTACGGCAACGTGATCGTCGATGTCGGGCGAGGCGAGGCGATCCTGCGTCGCAGCGAAAAGATCGGCCGCGAAGCCTACAGGCCAAACGACCGCATCCGCGCCTATATCAAGGATGTCCGCCGCGAAGCCCGCGGCCCCCAGATTTTCCTGAGCCGCACCGATCCTCAATTCATGGCGGAGCTGTTCAAGATGGAAGTGCCTGAAATCTATGACGGGATCATCGAGATCAAGGCCGTCGCACGCGACCCCGGCTCGCGCGCCAAGATCGGCGTGATTTCCTATGATGGCGGGATCGATCCGGTCGGCGCATGTGTAGGTATGCGCGGCAGCCGCGTGCAGGCCGTCGTGAACGAACTGCAAGGCGAAAAGATCGATATCATTCCATGGAATGACGATCAGGCCACGTTCCTCGTCAACGCGTTGCAGCCCGCAGAGGTCAGCAAGGTCGTGATTGACGAAGATGCCGGCCAGATCGAAGTGGTCGTGCCCGACGAACAGTTGAGCCTCGCGATCGGTCGGCGCGGCCAGAACGTGCGCCTGGCCAGCCAGTTGACCGGGCTGGACATCGATATCATGACCGAAAGCGAGGATTCCGAGCGCCGCCAGAAGGAATTCGAAACGCGGACCAAACTGTTCATGGACACGCTGGACCTGGATGAATTCTTTGCCCAGCTGCTCGTGTCCGAAGGGTTCTCTTCGCTCGAAGAGGTCGCTTATGTGGAGCGCGACGAGCTGCTGGTGATCGAAGGCGTGGACGAGGGCACCGCCGAAGAATTGCAGACCCGCGCGCGCGAATACCTGGACGCGCAGGCCAAGGCGGCACTCGAACACGCGCGTGAACTGGGCGTCGAGGACAGCTTGGTTGAATTCGAGGGGCTGACACCCCAAATGATCGAGGCATTGGCCAAAGATGACGTGAAAACCCTGGAGGATTTCGCCACCTGCGCCGATTGGGAACTCGCGGGCGGCTGGACCACTGTCGATGGTGAGCGGGTCAAGGACGAGGGCCTTCTGGAAAAGTTCGACGTCTCATTGGCCGAAGCGCAGAACATGATCATGACTGCGCGCGTAATGCTGGGTTGGGTTGACCCCGAGGAACTGAACAAGGGCGCGGATGCCGAAGAGGCAGACGCCGAATCCGAAGAGGAAGCGGAGGCCTGATCGCGGGCCTTCGGGAGAATCGCATGGGGCGCGCAGGACGAACCGGAGAGCAACGGGCGGAAAGCCCAGAGCGAAAATGCATCGCGACAGGCGAGGTGTTGCCCACGCACGCATTGATCCGGTTCGTAATTTCGCCCGAAGGCGAAGTCGCGCCGGACCTTCTGGGCAAGTTGCCGGGGCGCGGTATCTGGGTTTCCTCCCGGCGACCGGCGTTGGAGCGGGCCGTGAAAAAGGGGCTTTTCGCCCGTGCGGCCAAACGCCCGGTGCAGGTGCCCGACGATCTTGTTGACCGGCTCGAAAGCATGCTGGCGCGCAGGGTCGTGAATTTGATAAGCTTGGCCCGCAAGGGCGGCGAAGCCGTGTCTGGCTATGAGAAGGTCAAGGACTGGCTTGGCAAGGAACAGGCGATAATCCTGATTCAGGCCAGCGATGGCTCTGAACGCGGAAAGTCGAAGTTGAGTACGCCCAGAGGGGGCTCGTTCATTGGCTGGCTGACAGCGGATGAGTTGGGTTTGGCATTCGGGCGACAAACTGTGATACACGCAGCGCTTGGCGCTGGAGGTTTGGCCTCGCGTGTTGTACAGGAGGCGTCAAGACTGAAGGGTCTTCGCCTCTCTGACAACGCGAAGACCACCGGAAAGGATAGAAGAGCCACATGAGCGACAACGACGGTAAAAAGACTTTGGGTGTACGTGGCGGTCCCCGTTCGGGGAACGTGAAGCAAAGCTTCAGCCATGGGCGGACCAAGAACGTCGTGGTGGAAACCAAGCGCAAACGCGTTGTGGTCCCCAAGCCCGGTGCAGGCAAGTCCGCCGCACCCGGTGGTGCTACATCTCAACCGGCGCAGGGTGACCCCAAGAAGCGTCCGGCAGGCATCTCCGATGCCGAGATGGATCGCCGGCTGAAGGCACTTCAGGCCGCGAAGGCACGCGAAGCGGACGAAGCCGAGAAGCGCGAAGCCGAAGAGAAAAGCCGCGAACAAGAGCGTCAGCGCCGCCGCGAGGAGGCCGAGACCAAGGAACGCGAAGAACGCGAGCGCGAAGAAGCGCTGAAAGCCAAGGCCGAAGAGGAGGCGCGCGCGAAGCGCGAAGCCGAAGAGGCCGAGAAGCGCGCCTCGGCGGAGCCGGCAAAGGCACCGACCCCGGAGGAAACTCCGGCGCCCGCACGCGGGGCAGGCAAATCCGCGCCCGCCCCCGCCCGCAAGAAGGAGCGCTCGCAGGACGAACGCCCCACGCGCAGCAAGGGTAAGGACGATGGCCGCCGTCCGGGCAAACTGACGCTCAACCAGGCGCTGTCCGGTGGCGAAGGCGGCCGGCAGAAATCCATGGCGGCGATGAAGCGCAAGCAAGAGCGCGCGCGCCAGAAGGCGATGGGGCAG
>JAABTI010000071.1 GCA_011389955.1 Paracoccaceae bacterium
GTAGAAGACCTGCGCACGTCCGTCCGAGCAGAAGCCATGCACGGCAAAGCTGTCGCCGACGCGGGCAGTGGCCTCGGACATCAGCAGGGCGGCGGCGCGGGTGATATCGAGAATTGTCTGGCCGCTTGCCGTTGGATCGTTGGTCGATTCCGACAGATCCAGCAGCAACATCACGGCGGTATCGCGCTGATCGAGGACGCGGCGCATCATCACCCGCATGTCGGGCTGTCGTTTCAACCGCGTGTCTATGGCTGCGGCAACGGCGGCGTCCAGATCCAGGTCGTCACCATCCTCCAGCTTGCGAACCCGTTGCACACCCTGCGGTCGCATCGCCTCCAGACGGTGGCGCAAGCGCTCCAGAACCTTCGCATGATCGGACAGGATATTCTCGGCCCGCGCGGCATCACCCGGCCTTGCGCGGCGCTCGAGAATCGTGGTCCAGGCCGGGCGCATCATCTGGATGGTATGGTCGAACTCGTCATGGAAGACAGGTGGCGCGACCGGCTCCTTGCCCTCGTGTTCATTGAAGCTGACGCCATCGTCGTCGAACAGTTCATGCGCCTGCACCCAGATTTCCTGCGCGTCTTCGCCGGCGGTCTCGACCTCGACCTCGTTGACCATGTCGATGACCGAGACGTATTTTCGGCTTTGGGCGGGCGCGGCGGCGATGGTCTCGAAATCGAGTTCCTCGTATTCCCACAGGATGCGGTTGTCGCAACGATACGGGCAGGAAGGTTGAACGCGCCACGGGGAATAGGGCTGGTCGCGCAGACGGTCGGCCAGCGCCAGACCAAGAGTCGTGGCGGCGTTCTGGTCGGCCGGGTCGATGGAACGAAACCGCGTCAACGCCCATTCGGAAAGCGGATCACGCGCTGTGCCGGTCAATAGTGCGCGGGCGATCATATCGAACTGCCCGGCGATTCCCGGCGCGGTGTCGGCGTGAAACCGGCACCAAAGGTCGCGCAGGCCCGGAAAGCGCGCGATGGCCCGGCTTTCTGCGCGGGCGTCCTCGATCAATCCGATGCAGGTCATTTGCAACGCGTTCAACCCCTCGCCCTGGTGCGCGGTTTCGAGGACATCGAGATGCGCCGCCAGATGGGACAGTTGCGCACGATACAAATCAAGCGCCGGCACGTCCTGCCAATCGTCCAACGCATCGGGCAGAAACAGGGTGTAGCCCTCGATATAAGGTTGCAACCCTGTCCGGGTGTCGAAATCTCCCGCGGTGGGCGCCATCAGGAAGTCGCGCCCCCAAAGCGCCCGCAGGTACATGCCCAGACGCCGTTGCACGTCGACGAAAAGGGTGCCCTTGCGTTCGCGCTTGACCACCGCGCGCGACTCCTGCGAGTTCAGCGTGAAATAGCGCTCCAATTCAGGGTAGTCGGTGCGATGCGCGTCGGCGCCCCAGTCGGCCCAGCGACGCAGCCCCCCCAGCGTCAGCACATCCAGAAGCTCGTCGAGATGATCCAGCATCGGGCGCAGGCCGCGCGGCGCGCGGGCAAGCATATGCTCGAGAAATCGCAGATAACTCGCAAACAGCGCGGCATCGCCCAACCGCCGGGCGGCAATGGGCGAGGTGGAGATGATACGCGCGATCACCGCCCCGGAGATGCGCGAGGCAAATCCCGCGCAGGTGGTAGCGAAATCGGCAAGCACATCTTCGCCCAGGTCGCGGGCGACTTGCGGTGATGCCTCGATCCAGGCCAGCACCACGGGCTCCCCCCGGCCTAGCCGGTGCAGGGCGCCGACGCCGCGCAGCCAGGTATCCAGCCCCCGCGGTGACAGTCGGCGGCGGGCGTCGGGCAGTGCAGCCGCCAGAGCGGGATGCAGCCCTTGCGGCAACTCGTCGAGCAGCTCCGACTGGTCGGGCGGCAGCAGCTTCGAAAGCTCAGAACCAGGTTGAGACGGCGGCATCGAGAGCATCGCGCATATCCGGATCGTCGGTGATGGGCCGGGTCAGGGCCATGGCGCAGGCCGCCCGGGGCGCGATGCCGCTGGCGATCAGCCGTCCGGCATGGATCAACATCCGGGTGGATAACCCTTCGTCCAGACCGTGCCCCTTGAGGTTGCGGGCCTTGCCGCCAATCTCGACCAGCTTGCGCGCGGTGTCCTCATCGACGCCGGATTCGTGGGCGACGATCTCGGTTTCTATGGTGGCCTCGGGCCACGTGAAATCGAGTCCGCCGAAACGCTGCTTGGTCGATTGCTTGATGTCCTTCATCAGTGACTGGTAGCCGGGGTTGTAGCTGATCACGAGAAGAAAATCGGGGTGCGCGCGCAGAAGCTCACCCTTCTTCTCCAGTGGCAGAACGCGACGATCATCAGTCAGCGGGTGGATCGCCACGGTCGTGTCCTGCCGCGCTTCGACCACCTCGTCGAGATAACAGATCGCGCCATGTCGCGCGGCGAAGGTCAGCGGGCCATCCTGCCAACGTGTGCCTTCTGCATCCAGAAGGTAGCGGCCAACAAGATCCGAGGCGGTCATGTCCTCGTTGCAGGCCACCGTCACCAGCGGACGGTTCAGCCGCCAGGCCATGTGCTCCACGAACCGTGTCTTGCCACAGCCCGTGGGCCCCTTGAGCATGACCGGCATCCGCGCTGTCCACGCGGCCTGAAACAGCTCCAGTTCATCGCCGGACGGGCGGTACCACGGTTCTTCCGCGACGCGGAAATCAACAGTTGGGTCGGTCATTGTCATCACCTCGGATCGGATGAGCGGGCAGAACGCGCGCGCCATTGCACGGTTGGGGCATGGATGGGCGCGCGCGGGTGCGAACGGTCAGACGGCGGTGCCCCGGTAGACCACCATGTTGGCGCCCTGGCTCTGGGTGAAGTTGTTGTAGCCAAGCAGCCGGACATGATGGCCGGGATTGGCATCGTGACATTCATCCAGTTCGGCGAGGATCGCGTCGACATCGGTTTCCCCGAACATCGGCAACTTCCACATGTACCAATAGTTCGACTTGGCGAATTTCGGCTCGATATGCTCGATACCGGGGTTCCAGCCGTTCTGAACGATCCATTCCACCTGTTTGCGGATCTGGTCCTTCGTCATTTCGGGCAGGTAGGAAAACGTACCCAGCTTGCGGCTGGCGGGATCGGAAAGGCGTGAGGGGTAATCCTGAACGGTCATCATTTCGGTCCTTTGCGTTGGGGCCGGGGCGGGGTGCGCGCCGCACCCTGTGCAGCCCCGGTAAATCTTGCGGAAAATGCGGAATCAGCGGTGCTGCACGTCGAGCTTGTCCACCGTGTCGAATTCAAACTTGATTTCCTTCCAGGTCTCCATCGCGGCCTTGAGTTCGGGACTGTGCCGGGCGGCCTCGGTCAGGATGTCCTTGCCTTCCTTTTCAAGCTCGCGCCCTTCGTTGCGGGCCTGAACGCACGCCTCCAGTGCCACGCGGTTGGCGGCCGCGCCGGCAGCGTTACCCCACGGGTGACCAAGCGTGCCACCACCGAATTGCAGCACTGAATCATTGCCGAAGATCGCCACCAGCGCCGGCATGTGCCAGACATGGATGCCCCCCGAGGCAACCGGAAACACGCCCGGCATGCCGCCCCAGTCCTGATCGAAGAAGATGCCGCGCGCGCGGTCTTCCTTGACGTGACGGTCGCGTAGAAGGTCGATCCAGCCCAGTGTTGCCTCGCGGTCACCTTCCAGCTTGCCCACGACGGTTCCCGAATGCAGGTGGTCGCCCCCCAGAAGGCGCAGGAGCTTGGCCAGCACGCGGAAGTTGATCCCGTGGTTGGGGTTGCGGTCCATGACCGCATGCATGGCGCGGTGGACATGCAACAAAAGCCCGTTGTCGCGGCACCACTTGGACAGCGAATTATGCGCGGCCCAGCCGATGGTCAGGTAGTCCGACATGATGATCGGCGTGCCGATCTCCTTGGCGAATTCGGCGCGCTTGAACATCTCTTCCACGGTCGGGGCGGTAACGTTCAGGTAATGGCCCTTGCGTTCGCCGGTCTCGGCCTCGGCCTTCTCGATCGCCTCCTGGCAGAACAGGAAACGGTCGCGCCAGCGCATGAACGGCTGGCTGTTCACGTTCTCGTCGTCCTTCGAGAAATCCAGCCCGCCACGCAGCACCTCGTAGACCGCGCGCCCGTAGTTCTTGGCAGACAGGCCCAGCTTGGGCTTGATGGTGCACCCCAGCAACGGGCGGCCGTACTTGTCCATCTTGTCGCGCTCGACCTGGATGCCGTGCGGCGGGCCGAAGCAGGACATCACGAACCAGATCGGGAACCGCACATCCTCTAGGCGCAGGCTGCGCACGGCCTTGAAGCCGAACACATTGCCCACGATGGAGGTGAAGACGTTGACGACCGAGCCCTCCTCGAACAGGTCCATCGGGTAGGCGATGAAGGCATAGAACGCATCATCCGAGCCGGGCACGTCCTCGATACGGTAGGCGCGGCCCTTGTAATAATCGAGATCGGTCAGAAGATCGGTCCAGACCGTCGTCCAGGTCCCGGTGGAGCTTTCCGCGGCCACGGCCGCAGCGGCCTCTTCGCGCGAAACGCCGTCTTGGGGGATCACCTTGAAGCAGGCGAGAATGTCGGTTTCCTTCACCGAGTAATCCGGTTCCCAATAGGTCGCACGGTAATCCTTGACCCCTGCATCATAAGTCTTGCGTGGCTGTTGGTTCATGTCGGCCCCTCCTCAGGCATCCTGGTTGCGATGCAAGATGCGGCCGAAATTGGAAAAACAGAACTCTATTGTTTTTTGAGTTAGAATAGATAATCGTATATTGTTATGCGATATACCCTGCGTCAGCTTCAGGTCTTCCGGGCGGTCGCCGAGACCCTGTCCTACACCGCCGCGGCCGAGCGGATCCACCTCACGCAACCGGCCGTGTTTGCCCAGGTCAAGCAACTGGAAGAGCAGATTGGCGCCCGCCTGTTCGAACGGGTCGGGCGGGTTCTGCGCATGACCGAAGCCGGAGCAATCGTCCTGCGCAGCGCCGAAGCGATATCGGCAGAGGGCGCACGCCTTGAATCCGGCCTCGAGGCGATGCACGGGCTTTCCTCCGGCCGGCTGGACCTGGCGGTTGTCTCAACCGCGAAATACACGTTGCCATGGTTGATCGGCCCGTTCAGCAAGGCGCATCCCGGCATCGACATCCGGCTGACCGTCGGCAACCGTAGCGAATTGCTGGCCCGCTATGCCAGCAACCGGGATGATCTTTATGTCCTTGGCACCGTTCCGGCCGAACTGGAGGCCGAGCATTTCCGCCTGGCCGAGAACCCGATCATCGTGCTGGCAGCCCCGGATCACCCTCTTGCGGGACGCCGCGGTTTGACGCTTGCCCGGATCGCCGCCTATCCGATGATCATGCGCGAGTCCGGCTCCGGCACCCGGCGTGCCGCCGAAGCCCTGTTCGAGGCTTGCGGCGTAGAGCCGAACCTGCGCTTCGAGTTGGGCGCGAACGAAGCTGTCAAACATGCCGTCATGGCCGGCCTCGGGATCGCAGTGCTGTCGCGCGGTGCCGTGCAACTGGAACTGGATCATGGCTATGCGGTTGAACTGGCGGTTGATGGCTTCCCGCTGCTGCGCCACTGGTCGTTGGCCTGGAACCCGCAAAGGGCGCTGGCCTTGTCCGCGGCGGCCCTGCGGGACCGCCTTCGCGCCGAGGCAAAAGACGCCCAAGGCTGAGATTTCCCGTTCGCGCGGCGCGCAGGGTGGCCTGGCCCAGACGCCCAACCGCGCCGGCCTTTGGGGTCAAGCCGTGCTGTTTTCCGACAAATGCGCCGCGCTCAAACCGTTCTGGGCAAAATGCGATAATGCGCCTCGGTCGGATCGCAGGCCGCACCATTGATCGGCAGGATGTCCTGCGGGCAGGCCGACATGGCCACGATGCAGTCCATCCGCGCGCGCAGAATTACATGGTCACCCGGCTTCGACAGGGGCTCTCCCCAGCTGGTGCTGCCGTCGGCCGCCACCGGAATGTTCATCCACAGGTTCAACGGGCTGGGGCATTCCGTGATGTCCACGCCGATGCGGCGCATCGCGGCGCGCAGGTTGTCGGTGCAGTTGTCGTGATACTCCTCGCATCCCAGAAGCCCGTAGCGATAATCGTCACAGGCCGCGATCAGCGTGTCATGTCGCCCGGGCGATGTGTCCTCTTCCATCACCATGATCGCGCGCCGGCGGTTGGTGACCAGGGGGTCGCCCTGTCCGGGCCACAACTTGCCCAGCGTGGCGCGCATGTGTTCGTTCGACACGAATTCTGCCGGGTCTTCGGCGTTGAACGCCCATGTGTCCACCACCTGCGCTCCGTGGGTGTTGACGATCTGGATCGCCTCGCCTGCGCCGAGCCGCACCGCCCGCCCCTTGCGGGCGGGTATCGTGAACAGGTCTGACTTGTTGGTCATGGGCGTTACTCCGATCAGGTTACGCAGCGATCCAATCAGGTTCGCCTCGCCAGGGCAAGCGACCGGATCAGCCTGCCCCCGAATGACGAGGTCGCGCGCTGCAAGCAACTTCGGGTCTCTCTTGGTGACCAAGTCACCGCCGCGCCGCGCGTGGTCATGCCATCATTGGCCGCCCGATGAAGAGGGGCGCGGGGACGCTTGCAGGTTGCCGTGGGAACGTCGTCCCGGAAAAGGGCGATCAAAACGGTGGATTCTGGAGGGCGCGGCCGAATGCAAAATGGAACAGGCGACAGGAAAGGTGCTATCGGGAAATCATGACGAAGCCTGAAAACATTGATGCGGTCAGTCCCGGGGCGCGCGCGCAGGACAGGATCATAGCGCCGGTTGCCGGCGCGTTGCGACAGGCGGGTGCCCTATCGGTGCTTTCCGGCGCGCTTTGGCCGGTTCAGGCCGGGTTTGCTGCATGGGCCGTGTCGGAATGGGCCGCTGGCGCTCCTCCGCTGCAAGCTGCGCTTCCCGCTGCGGCGGTTTTCGCGGGCGTCGGCCTGTTGCGTGCCGGGCTGGAGCACTGGGCCGGGCGGCTGTCATTCCGGGCCGCTGATCGAACGATAGCGCGGGAACGCGCGGCCCTGATCCGCCGCGAGGCGCGCGCGAGGTCCGCGACCGGTTCGGCCGGGATCGCCGCCATGGCCGTCGAGAAGCTTCCGCTGCTGCAGCCCTGGATCACTCGGTATCACGTGGCAATGACGCGGGTCGCCATCCTGCCATTGTTGCTGCTGGTGCTGGCGTTCAGCGTCTCTTGGGTTGCCGGTCTGGTTCTGCTTGTCGCGGGGCCGCTGATCCCGGTGTTCATGGCGCTGGTCGGCATGGCGGCCGAAGACGCCTCGCGGCGGCAAATGGACGAGATCGGTACACTGAACGAGCTGACGATGGATCGGCTGTCGGCCACCCTGGACATCCGGCTGCTCGGGGCGACGGACAGGGTCGTGTCGGATTTCGCCAGACGGGCCGAGACGCTCCGAACCAAGACGATGGCAGTTCTCAGGGTCGCGTTTCTGTCTTCCACCGTGCTCGAACTGTTTTCGGCGCTCGGTATCGCGCTGGTAGCGGTGTTTGTGGGCTTCACCCTGCTGGGTGAGATCACGTTCGGCAGTTGGGGCACGCCGCTCACGCTTGGCGAGGGGCTGTTTCTGCTGCTCATAGCGCCCGAGTTCTTTCAGCCCCTCCGAGATCTGGGCGCGGCCTGGCATGACAGGGCGGCAGGCTTTGCTGTCGTCAATGAGCTTGACCAACTGGACGCTGCGGAGCGCGTGTCACCCCTTGGCCAGGCGCAGCGCGTCGCGCCCTTGCCCGGTGCGTTCTCGATCAGGATGGTTGGGGCGACCGTCGCGCTGCCCGGCACCACGGTTCACCTGCCCGACATCCGCCTCGGGCAGGGCGACAGCATCGCCGTGACCGGGCCGAGCGGCGCAGGCAAGTCCACCGCGATCTCGGCATTGCTCGGACTCATCGCGGTGTCGTCCGGACGGATCGAGGTGTGCGGTCAGTCGCTTTGCGATGCCACGGCCGATGCATGGCGGCAACGGGTGGCGCATATCCCGCAACGCCCCCATTTTGCCGACATGACGCTGGGTGCATGGCTTGATCCCCGGGGCACCGGGCAGTCGCCCGCCATGGCGCTGCGCCTCGCCGACGCAGACAGGATAGTCGGGCGATTGCCCGACGGTCTTGCCACCCGTCTGGGCGAGACAGGCGGCGGCGTTTCCGGCGGTGAGGCGCGTCGTCTCATGATCGCACGCGCGGTGATGATGGGCGGCGATGTGATCCTGGCCGACGAGCCGACCGCAGACCTGGACCCCGACACCGCGTCCCGTGTCATAACGGCGCTCATGGATCTCAAGCAGCAGGGAAAGGCGCTTGTCGTCGCCACGCATGATCCGGCCTTGATTGACGCCATGGATGCCCGCGTGGAGGTCACGACATGAAGCCGTTGTTCGCAATCATGCGCATGATCGTGTCCGCCGATCCGTGGGCGATGGCCCGGGGCGCGGCCCTGTCGGTGGTGGTGCTTGTCATGGGCGCCGCGCTTCTTGGCCTGTCGGGGTGGTTCATCACGGCCACCGGGCTGGCCGGGCTGGCCGGTATCGGCATTGCCTTCGACGTGTTTCGCCCCTCGGCGAGTGTGCGTTTCCTGGCGCTTGGCCGTTCGGCGGCCCGATATGGCGAACGCCTGTTGACCCATGATGCCACCTTGCGGGCGCTTGCGGTGCTCCGAGTGTCCCTGCTGCGCAAGTATTCGGCCTCGGATGCTCACGCGCTCGCGCGTCTGCGCAGCGAGGGGGCATTGACCCGGATCATTTCCGACGTGGACGCGCTGGACGGGATCGTGCTGCGATTGTTCCTGCCCGCCGCCGCCGCGGTTTTCGCCCATGTGATCGTCCTTGCCACGTTGTGGTGGCTGGTCGGGTGGCCGGTGGCGGTGGTCATCCTGGCGGGGTATGCATTACCTGTCGCACTCATCCTGTGGCATCTGGCGCGGCGATGCCTTGTGCCATCCGCGCGTGCCGAGGCGCATCACCAGGGGGTGCGCCGCGCCATCATCGACATGATCCGCGACCGCGAAGCGCTGATCCTCAGCGGGCGACTGGCCGAGCGCGAGAACAGCATCATCGCGCAAGAGGGCGCGGCCCGCAGTGCGCTGGGCGCGCTGGACCGAAATGACCGGGGCGCGGGCGCGGCCCTTTCGGCCGTGGTTTCCATCGTCGCGGCATCCGCTTTCCTCGCCGGAGCGGCGCTGCTGGCGGCAGGCAAGGTCGGGCCGGCTGTTGCCGTTATCGGCTTTTTCGTCGCGCTCGCGCTCGCCGAAACTGTCCTTCCCCTTCGCCGCGGATTCGTGGAACTTGGACGCATGATCGGCGCATCCAGCCGGGTTTACGCCCCCAGCGAATCTCGCTGCGATCCGGCCCCCGTTTTGATGGATGACAACGCGCCGCTGCTGGAAATCCGTGATGCGCGGTGCAATCTGGCTGTCAATCAACCGATGGCCGTGGCGATCTCTGGCGCAAGCGGCAGTGGCAAGACCACGCTGCTGATGCAGATCGCCGGCGTGTTGCCCGCCGACGGAATCCTACTGTACGGCCGGCATGTGCGTGACTGGCCGGAAGCCGATCTCAGGGACGTGATCGCGGTTGTTCCGCAGCGTAGCGCATTGATGGCCGGCACCATCCGCGAAAACCTGTCACTGTCCGGTCCGGTCAGCGATGACCCGATATGGCAGGCGCTGGAAGTGGTCGACCTCGATCGCACGATTCGCGCACGGGGTGGGCTCGACATGGTCTTGGGCGAGGGCGGCGCCGGGCTTTCGGGGGGGCAGGCCAAGCGGCTGTGCCTGGCGCGGGCGCTGTTGAGAACGCCTCGGCTTCTGCTGCTCGACGAACCGACCGAGGGACTCGATGACGAAACCGCCGCGCGGGTGCTGAGCGGTATCCGCCGCGCCCTGCCCGGGGCGGCCATCATCGCCGCGCTGCATCGCGGCGGGGATCATCCCATGTTCACGGATCATGTCGCCCTGCGCAGTTGATTGCTCGGTGATAATGTCACCGTGGGCACAAGCCCCGTACTGTACCATGACACGGGTA
>JAABTI010000072.1 GCA_011389955.1 Paracoccaceae bacterium
CGCCGCCGTGCGGATGCGCCGCATCTGCGCCGCACCAAGGCTCCTGGCCGCGGTATCGAAATCCCGCGCAGCCTTGACTTCGACAAATATCAGCCTTTCCTCGTCTTTCATGACAAGGTCGATCTCGCCGCCCCCGCCACGCCAGCGGCGCGCCGCAACACGCAGTCCGCGCGCCCGGTATTCCTCCATCACGCGCTCTTCCGCCGCGCATCCCGCCAGATGGGCGCGCCTGCCCCTGTCACGGCGGCGCGTGACAGGGGCCGCCACGGCGGTGCAGGGATCGAAATGAACCGTCATGGCCTACCTCCTGCCAGCGTGGCGCCGGCATCTTTTTGCTGGGCGTTGCGCGCCCCGGTATTCACCCGCCGATTTTCAGCGCCGCCTTGTAAACCGTGCGGCGCGGCAAGCCGGTCTGCGCGGTCACGGCGTCCACCGCATCCCGTAGAGAGTGGGACTCAAGCGCCGCTTCAAGCAAGGAGTTTAGCTCATCTTCCTTAACAATTGCCGAATGCCCACGGTCCACCAGCACGACGATTTCGCCTTTCAGGGTTCTCTCGGTGGCGGTCTGCGCCAGCTCTGACAGGGTTCCGGGGATCACCTCTTCGAATTTCTTGGTTAATTCACGGCAGATCGCCGCCTTGCGGTCTTCGCCCAGAACCGCAGCCGCATCGCGCAGCATCGCCGCCAGTCGCTTGGGTGATTCGTAAAACGCCAGCGTTGCGGGAACCGCGGCCAGTTCGGCCAGGGCGGATTTCCGCTGCCCCGTCGCATTGGGCAGGAAACCGGCGAACAGGAACCGGTCGGTCGGCAACGCGCCCACCGTCAGCGCCGCGATCACGGCCGACGGCCCCGGCGCCGTGGTTACACGGTGCCCCGCCGCGCGCGCATCGCGCGCCAGCGCGTATCCCGGGTCCGCCACCAGCGGCGAGCCCGCCTCCGAGGCATAGACAACCGACTTGCCTGCCTCCAGCTCCGCCAGCAGGCGCGGGCGCATTCGCGCGCCGTTGTGGTCATGATACGCCAGCAGCGGCCGATCGCCCGGCGCCACCCCGTGGATATCCATCAACCGGCGCATCGCGCGGGTATCCTCGGCGGCGATCACGTCCGCGCCGGCCAGCAGGTCCAGCGCCCTGAGCGTGATGTCGCGCGCCGACCCGATCGGCACCGCCACCAGGTACAGCCCGGCCTGCGGCTTTTCATCTTCCCGATTCAACACTGGACCCGCCTCGCATGGTGTTTATTATCGCTCCCGAACCCGGCGGCACCCAAGACCGTCTTACCCCAGGGAGCCCGACTAACCCATGTTTGCCGTTTTGACTATCGCCCGCAAGCCGATCGCCCGGATACTCATGGTGTTCTCGGCCCTGTGGCTGAGCGCCTGCCAACCCGTTGGCATGTCCCCCATCGCCTCAGGCCCCGGCATCAACACCGACGCTCCGGTTCCCGTGGCGCTTCTGGTGCCGCGCGGCTCGGACAACAGCGGCGATGCCCTGCTGGCGCAGTCGCTGGAAAACGCCGCGCGTATGGCGATGCGGGACTTGCAGGGCGTCGAAGTCGATCTGCGCGTCTACGACACGGCCGCCATGCCGGGCCAGGCCAGCGCCGCCGCCATCAAGGCCGTGGATGACGGGGCGCGCATCATTTTGGGCCCGGTCTATGCCGAAACCGCAAACGCCGCCGCGGTCGCGGTCGCCCCGAGCGGGGTCAACGTGCTGTCGTTCTCCAACAACACCACCATCGCCGGCGGCAACCTGTTCGTGCTGGGACAGACATTCCAGAATACCGCGAGCCGCCTCGTCAGCTACGCCGCGTCGCAGGGCCGCTCGAACGTGCTGGCGGTCCATTCCAACGATACCCCGGGGCAGCTCGGGCGTCGGGCGATTTCGGACGCGGTCGCGCGCAACGGCGTGACCATGGCCGGATCGGTATCCTACGAACTGTCGCAAGAAGGCGTTATCGACGCCGTCGGCCGCATTGTCGAACGGGTCAAGGAAACCAACGCCGACACGCTGTTCCTGACGGCCAACACCGCCGGCGCGCTGCCGCTGCTGAGCCAGTTGCTTCCCGAGGCGGGGCTGAAACCGGGGCCGGACCTTCAATACGTGGGCCTGACGCGGTGGGACATCCCGTCGCAAACGCTTGAGTTGCCGGGCGTTCAGGGCGGTTGGTTCGCCCTGCCCGCCCCGGACCTGAACGCGCGCTTCCGAAGCCGCTACGAGGAAACCTATAGCGGTGCGCCGCACCCCATCGGCGGGCTGGCCTATGACGGCGTCGCGGCGATCGGCGCGCTGGCCAACTCCGGACAACACGACGCCCTGACCAGGCAATCGCTGACCCAGCGCGCCGGGTTCCAGGGCGTCAACGGCGTCTTTCGCCTGCGCCCCGACGGCACCAACGAACGCGGCCTTGCCGTGGCCCGCATCACAGACAAGAAGGTGGACGTGATTGATCCCGCGCCCAGATCATTCAACCGTGCCGGATTCTGATACGGCCCGCTCGCCCGGCACTGAAAGGATCACGCCGCCGCCGCCCGATGACCTGATCTGCGCCCCCGAGGCGATCTTTGACAGCGTCGGCGTGGCGCGCGCCCTGAACGAGGTGGCACGCAACGCCGAGGATGCCGCCGCCATTCACGCCGGCGCCGTGCCGATACTGTCCGAGGCCATGAGCAGCGGCCGGCGAGCCATCGCCGCCGCCTTCGCGGCGCGCCCCTTTGCGGCGCGGCCCACCACCCGCGCCTATTCGTGGCTGACCGATTGCATCGTCACCAACCTCCTGGCGCTCGTCACCCATGCCCACGGCACCGATGAGGACGGCATCGCCCTGATCGCGGTCGGTGGCTACGGACGCGGCGAGATGGCGCCGCATTCCGACGTGGACTTGTTGTTCCTGTCGCCCCGCCAGCCCACCGGGCGCAGTCGCGAAACGATCGAAACCATGCTTTACATCCTGTGGGATCTGAAGCTGAAGGTCGGCCATGCCACGCGAACGCCGCGCGAATGCCTGTCGCTGGGGGCCGAGGATTTCACCATCCGCACCGCGTTGCTGGAGCATCGCTTTCTCGCCGGCAACACCACGCTGGCCGAGGATCTGGACCGTCGGCTGCGCAAGGATCTGTTCAAGGGCAGCGCGCGTGAATTCATCGAGGCCAAGCTGGAAGAACGCGACGCCCGCCACGAGAAACAGGGCGGGCAACGCTACGTGGTCGAACCCAATGTAAAGGAAGGCAAGGGCGGGCTGCGCGACCTGCAATCGCTGTTCTGGATCGCCAAGTACCTGCACGGGGTGCAGGATGCCGCCGAACTGGTGAACCTCGACGTGTTCACCGCCGACGAGTTCCAGACCTTCGTCAGCGCCGAATCCTTTCTCTGGGCGGTGCGTTGCCACCTGCACCTGCTGACCCGGCGCGCCGCCGATCAGCTCACGTTCGACATGCAGGTCGAAGTGGCCGCGCGCATGGGTTACAAGGATCGCGGCGGGCGGCGGGCTGTCGAACACTTCATGCAGGACTATTTCCGCCACGCCACCGCCGTGGGTGACCTGACCCGCATCTTTTTGACCAAGCTGGAGGCAGACCATCTCAAGGGCGCGCCGCTGCTGGAGCGGATATTCCGCCGCACTCCCAAGGTCAAAGCCGGCTACAGGGTGATCCGCAACCGCCTGGCCATCGAGGATGAACAGGCATTCCTGTCGGACAAGCTCAACCTGCTGCGCCTGTTCGAGGAGGGTCTGCGCACCGGCATGCTGATCCATCCCGACGCCATGCGGCTGGTCACCGCCAACCTGCACCTGATCGACGAAGACATGCGTCGGGACCGCGAGGCGCAGCGCATCTTCCTCGACCTGATGCTCAGGCACGGCAATCCCGAACGCGCGCTTCGGCGCATGAACGAACTGGGCGTTCTGGCCACCTTCATCCCAGAGTTCGAACCGATCGTCGCGATGATGCAGTTCAACATGTATCACCACTACACCGTGGACGAACATACCATCCAGTGCATCCGCAACCTCTCGCAGATCGAGCGCGGCGAACTGGTCGAGGAACTGCCCGTCGCCAGCGGCATCCTGCGCGAAGGGGTCAACCGCAAGGTGCTCTACGTCGCGCTGCTCCTGCACGATATCGGCAAGGGCCGGACCGAGGACCACTCGGTGCTCGGCGCCCGCATCGCACGCAAGGTGGCGCCGCGGCTGGGACTGACCCGCAGCGAATGCGACACCGTGGAATGGCTGGTGCGCTATCACCTGCTGATGTCCGACATGGCCCAGAAACGCGACCTCAGCGATCCGCGCACCTTGCGCGACTTCGCCAAGGCGGTGAAGAACCGCAGGCGGCTGGACCTGATGACCGTTCTCACCGTCTGCGACATCCGCGGGGTTGGCCCCGGCACCTGGAACAACTGGAAGGCGATGCTGCTGCGCCAGCTTCACGCCGAAACCGCCCGCGCCCTGGAACACGGGCTCGAGGATCTCAACCGCGAAAACCGCGGCAGCCAGGCGCGCAAGGCCCTGCGCCGCGCCCTGTCGGACTGGCCCACTGCCGAGCTGAAACGCGAAACCGCCCGCCATTATCCGCCATATTGGCAGGGACTGGATACCGCCACGCAGGTGGTATTCGCCAACATGCTGCGCGACCTGCCCGAGTCCGAGGTGCGGATCGATCTGCACCCCGACGAAGACCGTGACGCCACCCGCGCCTGTTTCGCGCTGGTAGACCACCCCGGCATTTTCTCTCGGTTGGCGGGCGCGCTGGCGCTGGTGGGCGCCAACGTCGTGGACGCGCGCACCTACACATCAAAGGATGGCTACGCTACCGCCGTGTTCTGGATACAGGATGCCCAGGGCCATCCCTATGACGACGCCGGCCTGCCCCGCCTGCGCAAGATGATTCACAAGACGCTCGCCGGCGAAGTCGTGCCGGCAGAGGCGATTCAGGGGCGCGACAAGATACGCAAACGCGAACGGGCCTTCCGCGTGCCCACCTCGATCACCTTCGACAACGAAGGCTCGGAAATCTACACCATCATCGAGGTCGATACCCGCGACCGCCCCGGTCTGCTCTATGACCTGACGCGCACGCTGGCCGCGGCCAATGTCTATATCGCCAGCGCCGTGATCGCCACCTATGGCGAGCAGGTGGTGGATTCCTTCTACGTCAAGGACATGTTCGGGCTGAAGTTCCACTCCGCCTCGAAGCAGGCCGCACTGGAAAAGAAGTTGCGCGCCGCCATCACCCAGGGTGCCCAACGCGCCCGTGAATGATCGCGGCGCGACGCGCCCGTCCGGAGTTGTTCCCGGGCGGCAGGGCCAGGGGTGGCGCGCCGCAAGGGTCGGTCGCGCTTTGCCGCCCTAACGGTTGGCGCCCGGCAGCGGGCCGTTGGCGGTCCAGTCCCAAGTGCCGCTGTCGCGCTCCTCCACCGCCTGTTTCCACCCCACGGCCTCGGCGCGCTCCTTGAAATGGATGCCTTCGGGCGAATGGCGGGTGATCCCGTCGAACACGGTGGCCAGGCGCTGCGTCGTCTGCATGGTCTGCTCCATCGCCTGGTTGATCACCATCTTCTGCATCGCCAGCTGGTTGATCGGCACGCTTGCCATGCGCTGTGCCATCTCCTCCACGGCATCGTCCAGCGCGGCATCGGGCACCGCCTTCAGGACCAGGCCCATCTCGGCGGCCTCGCGCCCGGTGATCTTGTCACCGGTGAACATCATCCGCTTGGCCCGCTCCGCGCCCAGACGATACACCCACATCGCCGTCGTCGGGCAGCCCCAGACGCGCGCCGGCATGTATCCGATCTGCGCCTCCTCGCCCATGAACGTCAGATCGGCGCATAGCGCAATATCGGATCCTCCCGCTACGGCAAAGCCATGCACCTTGCAGATCACCGGCTTCATCGCGCGCCATAGCGACATGAAGGCCTGCGTGTTGCGCCACATGAACTTGTAGTCCTTGATCGGATCCCACGGCATCGGCTGCGTCACGTCGCCGCTGCCGTTGCCCTCGGCGTAATATGTCAGGTCATAGCCCGCGCAAAACCCGCGTCCGGCCCCCGAAAGAACCATCACATGAACCCCCGGGTCGTCATCTGCCCGCTGCACCGCCTGTTCCAGCAGCACCGGCAATTCATCGTCGATCGCGTTCATCACCTCGGGCCGGTTCAGCGTGATCCGCGCAATCCGGCCATCCGTTTCATACAAAACCTTCGGCATTGTTTTCCTCCCTGCCATTTCTCCCTTCACGAAAGCAGATCACGCCGCCGGACACACCCCCACGCGGGCACGACGGCGCGTCATTTGCAGGTGACCCCGGCCGCGCACCGGTCGCGCGGGGACGAATCGACGGTTCAGGGCGCGAAACGTCCGTTTCGGGCAAAACGCCAATCGTGAACAGGGCGCACCAGCGTCTGATCGCTCCCGCGCACCATCTTGGAATTTCCCTTCCGCGTTGCCCTGAATGCAGGGCGTAGGCAGAAAACGCGGCGCTTGTTGGAATGTGGCTTCTTGCGATTGCGATTTGCTTTGAACACGTTATGATTTTCGCGCCGGGGGGTAAAAATGAAGAAGCTGTAAATTGTCAGAATTCACACTCACCCCGTTCCTGCAATTCCCGGTAAACGTCGCTCTGGCCATATGGCTGGGCGTGCTTATCATGGCCATCTGGGTCAGCCGCCAACCGCGATTCCCGGGGCGTCTGTTTTTCCTCTCCGCGATGGCGGGCTTGCTATTGTGGCTCGGCGCCGCCGCCCTTGAGATGGCCGTCAACACATTGGCTGAAAAGGTATTTTGGGCAAAGGCCGCTTGGCCCGGTATCGCGTTGACGGCAACCGCCTGGGCGCTGTTCCTCACAGATTATTCCTTTGGAAGGGACACGACGCACGACCGCTGGAGCCAGGCGGCACTGGTCATCGGACCGCTGGTCGTCAGCACGCTGGCCCTCAGCAATCCATGGCATGGCCTGTTTTACGGCAGCGGCACGCGGTTGGAACCCTATGGCGACAGGTTCAACGCCGTATACGATCACGGCCCTCTGTTCTACCTGGCCGCGCTCTATCTCTATGCATTCATGGGTACCGCTTTCGGCGTCGTGGTCTATTGCCTGTTTCAGACCCATCCCAGCTACCGCGCGTCCTTCATCGGCCTCGCCATCACAACAGCGGTCCCGATCGCTGCGAATGTTGCATACATCGTGTTCAGCGCCACCCTGTTCGGCTTCGACCCGACCCCGTTCACCTTTGCAATATGGTTGGCGGTGATGGGACGTATCGTGTTGTCAGGACAGGTTTTCAACCTCGGCGGCATCGCACGGGAGATGCTGTTTTTCGACACCGCCAATCCGATGATCGTCTTCGATGCCCAAGGCCAAGTTACCAGCGCCAACCCGGCGGCCAGGCAAGTTCTGACCGGTGGGCAGAAGGTGGTCGGAACCAACATCCGGGCATGGCCGCAGATCGGTTTCGTGGCACATGAAGTCCTGGAAACCGGCGCTTTGCCCGAGATGGACGAATTGACCTGCCAGGGGCGCAGCTTTGACATCGACATCACCCCGATCTACCGGCCCATGCGGCGTGGCAGCGATGTCATGGGCTGGGCGATTCAGCTCAACGACACAACCGCGCGCAAACAGGCGGAGGTCGAACAGGCGCGCGCCGCGCGGCTGGGCCGCATGATCGAAGAAAGCCTGAACGAAGTTTACGTGTTCGATGCGAAAACACTACACTTCACCGAGGTCAACCGGGGCGCGCGCGCCAATCTGGGCTATGGCTTACAAGAGTTGACAGCCATGACACCGATTGACATCAAACCCGATCTGTCTCGGGACAGGTTCGAATTGCTCATCGCGCCGCTGCGCGAAGGCCGCGAGGAAATCGTTACATTTCAGACCCGCCACCTCCGGAAGGATGGCAGCCACTATCCCGTCGACGTCCGCATCCAGAAGATGGACGACAATGAGTCCCCCGTGCTGGTTGCCATGGTCTGGGATATCACCCTGCAAGAAGCAGCTCGCGCCGAGGCGCAGCGCGCACAGACGCAACTCATGACCGCCGTAGACGCTCTGCCTGATGGCTTCGTCTACTACGATGCAGATGACCGGCTGGTCATGTGCAACGAGCGCTACCGCGAACTGTTCCCCCACAGTCGCCCCGCAATGATCCCCGGCGCGCGCTTCGAGAACATAATCAAGCTCGGTCTTGAAAAGGGGCAATATGCGAATGCCATCGGCCGCGAAGAGGCTTGGCTGGAAGAGCATATCGAAGCGCACCGCAATCCCGGCCAACCGTTCGAACTGCCGCTTGCGAACGGGCGCACGCTTCGGGTTCTGGAGCACGTGACACCTGATGGCGGTCGGGTGGGGCTGCGAACGGATATTACCGAGATCATTCGCACCAGACAGCAACTCTCGGACATCATCAATGGTGCTCGGGCCGTCACATTCCGTGTGGACATGGAAAACGACGCGATATTCACCAACGACCTCTTGGCCGAAATCCTTGGATACGAGCGTGGTGACCTCAACATCATGACGCGGCGGCAGTTTCTTGCCATGCTGCACCCCAGTGATAGCCAGCGGGTGCGCGAGGAAACGGTCCGCCTCCTCGCCGGCCAAGATACGATTGAGCAGGAGTTGCGCGTTCGTCACGCCAGCGGTAGCTACGTCTGGATGCTGACGCGCGCCCGCGTGACACAACGCGCACGCGATGGCGAAACCCTGATGCTCTCCGGGATCGCGATCGACATTACCGAACAGAAACGCCACCAGAATATCATGCAGGCGATCGCGGCCACGTCAGAGCGGATTCTGGGCAGCGGCAACTGGGTGCAGGAACGCAATCGCATGCTGAGCGAAATCGGGCGCGCCGCCGGCGTTCATCGCAGCTATTACTTCCGCTTCGAGCCCACCGTCACTGCGAACACTTCCCTTTCCGATTGGGTTGTCAGCCAAGAGTACGAATGGTGCGATGACAACTCGCAACCTCAAATAAACAATCCTGATCTGCAGCACCTCAACCTACAGGAAATCGGACTGCGACGCTGGCAGGAGCAGTTCACCAAGAGCGAACCGATTATCATCGAATCGCCAGCGGAGATGACCGAGGAGGAGCGCGCGATTCTGGAACCACAGGATATTCACGCCCTGTGCGCTTATCCCGTCATTGCCGGCAACAAGCTGGTTGGTTTCATCGGCTTCGACATATGCGAAGACGGCAGGGGCGAACGGTTCACTGGCTGGACCCCGTCAGTAACCGACGCGCTGGCCACCGCCGCCCATGTCACTGCCGCGGCCCTGAAAATGGAAAACAGCCAGGCGCGCCTGATTGACGCCCGCGAAAAGGCGGAAATCGCAAATGCGACGAAATCCGAATTCCTTGCCACCATGAGCCACGAAATTCGCACGCCCATGAACGGCGTTCTGGGGATGGCGGAATTGCTGGAATCCCTGATTACCGAACCCGAGCAACGGCGCATGGTGCAGGTGATCCGCCAATCTGGTGCTTCCTTGCTCAACATCCTCAACGACATTCTCGATTTCTCTAAGATCGAAGCCGGCAAGATGCAGTTGGAAAGCGCTCCCTTCAGTATCGAGCCCGCCGCTCGGCGCCTGGAAGATATTCATCTCCTCAAGGCCGAGGAAAAGAATA
>JAABTI010000073.1 GCA_011389955.1 Paracoccaceae bacterium
CTGCTGCGGCACAAGCTGGCGGTATCCAACGCCGATGATTTCACCACCGGCTCCAGCTTCCACAGGGTGCTGTGGGACGACGCCCAGAAGGGGCATTCGGATACCAGGCTGGTTGCCGACGACGAGATCAGGCGCGTGGTCATGTGTTCCGGCAAGGTCTACTACGACCTGCTCGAAGAACGCGACTCGCGCGGCATCGATGATGTCTACCTGATGCGTTACGAGCAGTTCTATCCCTTCCCGGCGCAATCCTCGGTCAAGGAACTCGAGCGTTTCAGCAACGCCGAGATGATCTGGTGCCAGGAAGAGCCGAAGAACCAGGGCGCCTGGTCCTTCATGGAGCCGAACCTCGAATGGGTTCTCACCCGCATCAAGGCCAAGCACGGCAGGCCCCACTACGTTGGCCGCCCTGCAAGCGCCTCGCCCGCAACAGGGCTGGCCAGCCAGCACAAGGCACAACAACAGGCGCTGGTTGACGAAGCGCTGACCATCAAGGGGAAATAACCAATGACCACCGAAGTTCGCGTTCCCACGCTTGGCGAGTCCGTGACCGAGGCTACCGTCGCCACGTGGTTCAAGAAGCCCGGCGATCAGGTTGCCGCCGACGAAATGCTGTGTGAGCTGGAGACCGACAAGGTCACCGTCGAAGTGCCCAGCCCCGCATCGGGCAAGCTGAGCGAGATCGTCGCGCAGGAAGGCGAAACCGTGGGCGTCGATGCCTTGCTGGCCACCATGGCCGAGGGCGAGGAAGGGGAAACAGCGCAAGAGGACACCAAGTCCGGCGACAGCGGCGGCGACAAGGCCGACGCGGACGCGCCCGCCATGGCAAGCGGCGAAAACGTCGATGTCGTCGTGCCCGCCCTGGGCGAGTCGGTCTCCGAGGCCACGGTCGCCACCTGGTTCAAACAGGTCGGCGACAGCGTGGCGCAGGATGAAATGCTGTGTGAGCTGGAGACCGACAAGGTGTCCGTCGAAGTGCCCAGCCCGACATCCGGCACCCTGTCCGAAATACTCGCCGACGAAGGCAGCACCGTCGAGGCCAACGCGCGCATCGCGGTCGTGGCCTCCGGCGATGCGGCCGAAGCCGAAACCCAGTCGCAGGCCACCCCCGACGAGGAACCGGAGGAGGACACCGGGCAAGAGGCCCGGGACAAGGATGTCGAGGACGCCCCCGCCGCCAAGAAGGCCATGGCCGAGGCCGGCCTGAGCCGCGATCAGGTAACCGGCACGGGCCGGGACGGCCGGATCATGAAGGAAGATGTGCAAAAAGCCGCGCAATCGGGCGGCAAGAAGGCCGCGGCATCATCCGGCACCGAGGCATCCGCCGCATCGGCCCCGCGTGCCCCCGTGCCCGCAGACGACGCCGCACGCGAAGAGCGGGTCAAGATGACCCGCCTGCGCCAGACCATCGCGCGCCGCCTCAAGGATGCGCAGAACACCGCGGCCATGCTGACCACCTACAACGAGGTGGACATGACCGCGACGATGGAATTGCGCAAGGAATACAAGGAGATGTTCGAGAAGAAGCATGGCGTGAAGCTCGGGTTCATGTCATTCTTCGTCAAGGCATGCTGCCACGCCTTGCAAGAAGTGCCCGAGGTCAACGCCGAGATCGATGGCACCGACGTTGTTTACAAGAACTTCGTGCATATGGGGGTTGCCGTGGGAACGCCCAACGGCCTCGTGGTGCCCGTCGTGCGCGACGCGCACCAGCTCTCTTTCGCCGCGATCGAGAAGAAGATCAACGAACTGGGCGGGCGGGCCCGCGACGGCAAGCTCAGCATGTCGGAAATGCAGGGCGGCAGCTTCACGATCTCGAACGGCGGCGTGTACGGGTCGCTGATGTCTTCGCCGATCCTCAATCCGCCGCAATCGGGTATCCTGGGCATGCACAAGATCCAGGAGCGCCCGATGGTCGTGAACGGCGAAATCAAGATCCGCCCGATGATGTATCTGGCGCTCAGCTATGACCACCGCATCGTCGACGGCAAAGGCGCGGTGACCTTCCTCGTGCGCGTGAAGGAAGCGCTGGAGGATCCCCGGCGCTTGCTGATGGATCTGTGAGCAGCACGAACAATCGCCACGCGCACGGCACGCCTACCGGGCGCGTGGCCCTCGTTGCCTGTATGCGCAACGAGGGCTTGTTCGTTCTCGAATGGATCGCCTATCATCGCACGCTGGGTTTCGACGCCATCGCCATCGTCACCAATGAATGCACCGATGGCTCCGATCTGCTGCTGGACCGGTTGGCGGCATCGGGTAGCCTGATCCACTTCCGCCAGACCCCACCCCCCGGCACACCGCCCCAAGATGCCGGAATGGACCAGGTCCTGCCTTGGGCGCGAGAAACCGGTATCGACTGGATCCTGCATATCGACAGTGACGAGTTTCTCAACATCCGCGCCGGAAACGGCCGATTGCCCGCCTTGATGCAAAATGTCGGCCATGCCGATGTCGTCGCCATTCCCTGGCAGATGTTCGGCAGCGCCGGACAATGCGACTGGACCCCGGGCGCATCGGTGCTGCGCACGTTCACACGCGCTGAAGCGGGACCAACCCCGCGCAGGACAAAGTCCAAATGCATGTTCCGCACACGCAGCTTCGCCCGCGCCACCGATCACAATCCGCTGGACCCTCTCATCGCGGCCCCCGTGGTCGTCAATCCCGATGGCGCGGATCTCGGCAATGCCGCGCTTTCGCGTGATCGCGCCAGCCGGTTTCGTCCCTATGGCCGCGCGGCATCGGCCCGCACCGCCGCCATCAACCACTATGCGGTAAAATCCGACGACCTGTTCCTGATGAAAAACGATCGCGGGGATGGGCAGGGCAAGCTGGCAAACGCCAAGTATCACCTCGGCTCCAAATGGCACCACCAGGCCGACCGCAACGAGATCCAGGACACCTCCATCCTGCGTCACTGGCCCGCGACCGAACGAATGCTGGCGGACATGCGCGCCGATCCAGCCGTTGCGCGCCTTGAACAGGAGTGTTTTGACTGGTTCACCACCCGCAAGACTGCCATCTTGACTCCACGCAGCCGGCAACAGTGGACCAAACGTGAAAGGCCCGCCAATGACCCCTGAACTCACCGCCCTTGCACTGGCAGGTATCCTCCAGATGCTTCAGTTCGTGCTGTTCGCGATCCCGGCAAACATGGAACTGGGCACCGGCTATACCTCCAGTGCGAGAGACCGCGCACCATCGCGCCAGTTGTCGGTCGGGACAGGGCGCCTGCAAAGGGCGCTCGACAACCACTTCGAAGGGCTCATCCTGTTCACGATCGCGGTGGTCGTGGTCACGCTTTCCGGCAGCAGTTCACCCCTGACCGCGGGCTGCGCTTTCACCTACCTGGGCGCCCGTGTCCTGTATATCCCGGCCTACTACTATGGCTGGCGCCCGGGGCGCTCGCTCATCTGGGCGGTGGGTTTCTTCGCCACCGCGCTGATGCTCTTGGCGGCGCTCGTCTGATGCTTCATCTTTGCCCCGATACTCCGACGGACTCGCCGCAAGGCGACGGGGGCATCGCCGCCGCCGCACCACCGACGCGATACCGACAGGATACCGACCTGAAAAACGAAAGGACTCTGACCCATGGCCTCCTATGACGTGATCATCATCGGCGCCGGCCCCGGCGGCTATGTCTGCGCCATTCGCTGCGCGCAACTCGGACTGAAGACGGCCGTTGTCGAAGGCCGCGAAACGCTTGGCGGAACCTGCCTGAACGTCGGCTGCATTCCGTCCAAGGCCCTGTTGCACGCCACGCATCAACTGCATGAAGCGGAACACAACTTCGCCAAGATGGGCCTCAAGGGCAAAAGCCCCTCGGTCGATTGGAAGCAGATGCTGACCTACAAGGACGAGGTCATCGACGGCAACACCAAGGGCATCGAATTTCTTTTCAAGAAGAACAAGATAGACTGGCTCAAGGGCTGGGGCACGATCCCCGAGGCCGGCAAGGTCAAGGTGGGCGATGAAACACACAGCGCAAAGAACATCGTTATCGCCACCGGCTCCGAGACATCGGCCCTGCCGGGCGTCGAGATAGACGAAAAAGTGGTCGTCTCCTCCACCGGGGCGCTGGAATTGTCGAAAGTTCCCAAGAAGATGTGCGTCATCGGCGCGGGCGTTATCGGGCTGGAACTGGGCAGCGTCTATGCGCGCCTGGGCACCGAGGTGACCGTCGTCGAATACCTCGACACGGTAACGCCGGGCATGGACGGTGAAGTGCAAAAGACGTTCCAGCGTATCCTGAAGAAACAGGGGTTGACCTTTGTCATGGGGGCCGCGGTACAATCCGTCGAGGCGCTCAAGACCAAGGCCAAGGTCAACTACAAGCTGCGCAAGGATGACAGCGAGGCGACACTGGACGTCGATACCGTTCTGGTTTCCACCGGCCGCAAGCCCTTCACCGACGGGCTGGGGCTGGAGGCGCTTGGCGTGCAGCAATCCAAGCGCGGGCAGGTGCAAACGGACGAACACTGGCAAACAGCCGTCAAGGGCGTCTACGCGATCGGCGACGCCATTGAAGGGCCGATGCTGGCCCACAAGGCCGAGGACGAAGGCATGGCTGTGGCCGAGGTTCTGGCAGGCAAGCATGGTCATGTGAACTACGGCGTCATTCCGGGGGTCATCTATACCCATCCCGAGGTGGCCAGCGTCGGCCAGACCGAGGAGGAACTCAAGGACGCAGGGCGTGCCTACAAGGCAGGCAAGTTCATGTTCATGGGCAACGGGCGCGCCAAGGCGAACTTCGCTTCTGACGGGTTCGTCAAGATCCTCGCCGACAAGGAAACCGATCGCATCCTGGGCGCCCATATCATTGGCCCGATGGCGGGTGATCTGATTCACGAAGTCTGCGTTGCGATGGAATTCGGCGCGTCGGCACAAGATCTGGCACTGACCTGTCATGCTCACCCAACCTATTCCGAGGCCGTCCGCGAGGCGGCATTGGCCTGTGGTGACGGGCCGATCCACTCGTGAGCTCGTGAAACCCCGACCGGGGCTGCGCCTTGCGCTTTCCCGGTCGCATCGGGTTGCAGACCGCGCTAAAGGTCGGTCGACTCGAAACCGGCCTCTCGCATCAAGCGATCGGATGCAGACTCGACCCGTTTCTCAAGAATTTCCATCATCTCGGTGCGCGGCAAGCCCGGTGGCAACGGCTCAAGAAACTCCACCACGGCAAGGCCGGGCTTGCGCATGATGCCCTTGCGCGGCCAGAACACCCCGACATTCGTCGCTGCGGGCACGCATGGCTGGCCAAGCTGTTGATACAGCACGCCAGTGCCCGACTTGTAGGGCATCCGCACCCCCGGCGCGACCCGCGTGCCCTGGCTGTAGATCACCAGTTGTCCCGGTTGCTGCCGTCCCGCGTCCACATCGGCCAACATCTGTCGTATGGCCTGCCCACGCTTCCCGCGATTCACGGGCACGCACCCGATGCGATAGGCATAAAGTCCGATAACGGGGGCCCAGAGCAATTCGCGCTTCATGATGAATTTGGCCGCGGGCACCGAGTTGAAGATGATGAGAATATCAAGAAAAGACTGGTGCTTGGCCGCGATCATGACCTCACCCTGCGGCGGCGTGCCACGCACTTCGTGCCGCACCCCCACCATCCAGCGCGCGGTCCACAGAACCCACCTGCAATAGAGTTTACATGCCGTGCGCGCGCCACCGGCGCTCAGGGCAGCCCAGGGCGCGAACAACAACCCGATCACCGCCATCGCCAGGTATATCTGCAATACGAAAACCAAGGACCGGAGCCAGCGCCAGGCGGTATTCATCAAGGCAGTTCCCTCAAGGTTCGTCGAGCCGCAGCCCGTGTGGCAACATACGCGACCGCCGCCGCTGCGGGCGGAATCAGCAAGGGCCAGAACCAATGCAAGCCCTGGAACCCCAACCCCGTCAGGAACCCCCCCGCGACATCGGCCCGTGGCATCATGGCGATCGCGCCCATGCCAAGCACCGTCCCCACACTCGCACCGGCAAGAGCACGCTGCGTGAACCGTCGCACGAAAGCGCCGGCGATATAGGCGTCGCGCGCGCCAACCAGCCGCAGCACCGCAATCACCTGTGCGTTTGCCGCCAGCGCCGCATTCGCAGCAAGGGTGATCATCGCCGCAACCGTGCCCGCGATAAGCAGGATCGAGACCCACCCAAGCGTTCTGAGCGCGCCTGCCGCCGCGATCAGCGGGCGCCGCCACCGGGTGTGGTCATCCAGAACCGCGCCCGGCGCCTCGGCCGACAGCCGCAGGCGCAATCCGGCGGCGTCATAGCCATCGTCGGTTTCTATGATCTCGATCAGCCGTGGAATCGGCAGGCTTTCCACCGGCAGGTCGGGGCCGAACCAGGGCGCGAGCAGATCACGCTGCTCTTCGTCGCTGAGCGGGCGGGCGCGCTTCACACCGGGCGTCGTTTCCAGAACACGAAGCGCGGCCTCGGTTTGCGCTGCCATCTGCTCGGGCGGGGCGGATATCCGCAGCGTCGATGTCCTCGCCAGTTCGGCCCCCCAACGATCGGCCAGGCGACCCGTGGCCAGTGACATCGCCATGGCAAAGACCGCCAGAAACGACATCGCTGCCGCACTGAACAGGGACAGACGCGCGGTGTAGCCCGCAGGCGGCACCACCCGGTCCGCCTGTGTGTCACCAAGCAGCAGAACGACCAGCCGTTTGAGCCACCGCAACACCATCACAGGGCCGCCCCGGCCAATTGCACCCGGCGCTGCGATATCCGCAACACGCGCGCCTCAACCTGGCTCTTGGCGGCGCGGATCAGGTTCAGATCATGCGTGGCGATCATGATGGTCTTGCCCATCCTGTTCAACTCTATCAGCAGTTGCAGCAGACGTTGTGACATTTCCCAGTCTATGTTGCCGGTCGGCTCATCAGCCAGGACCACATCAGGCGACATTATCACCGCGCGCGCCAGCGCCGCGCGCTGCCGCTCTCCACCCGACAACTCCGGCGGCAAGGCATCCGCGCGCGCGTTCAACCCGACCCATCCCATCAATTCGCGCAGGTTCTCGATCTGGTCGGCATCCTCGTGCCCCGACACCATCAACGGCAGCGCAACGTTGTCGGCCACGGGCATGTGGTCAAGGAATTGACAATCCTGGTGAACCACGCCGATCCGGCGGCGCATCAACGCGATGTCGTCGCGGCCCATATCGCGCACATCCCCACCGAACAGGCGCACCTGTCCGGCCGTGGGTATCAAGGCACCATAGCAGAGCTTGAGAAACGTCGTTTTCCCGGCGCCTGACGGTCCCGTAAGAAAATGAAACGATCCCGAGGAAAGCTCCAGCGATACATCGCTGAGCAACTCACCCCCGCCATAGCTGTAGGCAACATTTTCCAGCTCGATCACGGAAGGCCCCTTTTGCGCTTTGGCGTCTGTTTTGCCCGAGCTTTGGCGGCGTTGCAATCACCGCTGCCAAGTGCGCGTAATGCTTTGCACAATTGCGCCGATTGTTTACAACATGTAGGGACGAACCAGAGGTAAGGACCATGGGAAAGACGGTCAAGGGGACGACATGCGGTTGATCTGTCCGAATTGTGGTGCCCAATACGAGGTGCCCGATGACGTGATTCCGCGTACCGGTCGCGACGTCCAGTGCTCGAACTGTGGCAACACCTGGTTCCAGGTACATCCGGATCACGATGTGGATCTGGCCGACGAACTTGAACAACCCATCCCCGAAAGTCAGTCACCAGCGCAGAATCCGACGCCCCCGCAGGCGGACACCGATGTGGAAGAGCAACAAGACGAGGCACACAAACGCCGCCGTCTCGATCCATCCGTCGCCGACATCCTTCGCGAAGAGGCCGAGCACGAAGCCCGCGCCCGCGAAGCGGAACGCGGGGCAAATGGCCTGGAAAGCCAGCCCGACCTGGGCCTGTCCGATCCCGACACCGGCGAAGCCGCGCGCCGCGCGCGCGAGGCACGCGAACGCATGGCACGGATGCAAGGCCTGGACCAGGAACCCCAGACCACCGAAACGACCGCGTCCTCGCGCCGCGGGCTGCTACCGGATATCGACGAAATCAATTCATCCCTGCGGTCGACCTCCGATAGGCGCCCCTCCGAGGCCGACGATTATGACCGACCCGGCAACATGCCATCCCCCCGCCCACAGGTAACAGCCAACGGATCGGGGTTCAGAATCGGTTTTTCCTCCGCGGTTGCGATCGCGATCGCCCTGTTCTGCCTGTATGCTTTTGCAGAGGATATCGCCGCGCAATTTCCGCAGCTCGACGCGCCCTTGGCGCGCTATGTCGACGCGGTAACCGGGGTTCGGCTATGGCTTGATGCACAGGCGCAGGCCGCGTTGATCTGGTTGCAACAAACCGCCAACGACGTTCTTTAGGGCAACGGCGGCCACCCTCGCCTGTGCGCCGTTGATACGGAAGGTCTCCCCGCCAGCAGGCGGCGGCGGACGGATCAGAACCGCTCAAGCAACCGCTTGAGATATTCCAGTTCTTTTTCACTGCGCTGCCGATCGCCGGAGCGACGCCGAATTTCATCCAGAAGTTCGCGCGCCCGGCGGTATACTTCCTCTCCCTGTAGCAGGCTTTCACGCGTCCCGGTCGGCCCGGTTGTTCCGGGGCTTCGGCCCAGCGGGTCACGGGCCTGACCATCGGCGTCGCCCCTTTGCTGCCCTTCACCGCGGCCCTGATTGCGTTGGTTCTGTGCCATCGCTTCGCCAAGGTTGCGCATCCCTTCGCGTAGCGCCTCCATAGCTTGCGATTGCTGGTCGATCGCCTCGGCCAGATCGTTGCCGCGCAACGCTTCCTCCGCGCCGTCCATGGCCCGTCCTGCACGATCAAGCGCGTCTCTGGCCGCCTCACCCTCGGGTGTGCCCGCCCCGGGCACGCTGCCACGCTGACGATTGAGCTCATCGCGCAGGGCCCGCTGCCGGTCTGCAAGCGTGCCTTGCTCGCCCTCTTGCCGGCCCGATCGCGCGCCTTGTTGCCCTTGACCTTGCCCTGCGCCCTGTCCCTCGTGGCTTTGGCCTTTTCCCTGGCCACCGTTACGGCCCTCGTTGCCTTGCGACTGCCCGGAATCGGCGTTCGGGTTGAACTGCTCCTGAAGGTTCCGAAAGGCCTGATCCGACAGGCCCTGCTGCTCGCGCAGGGTTTCTGACAGACCTTCCATCGCCTGCTCGCCGGGCGATTGCCCGTCCTGGCCCTGCGTGACGCGCATGTTCTCCATAAGCTGCTGCAATTCCTGCAAGGCCTGCTGGGCTTCGGCCATGCGCCCTTGCTCCATCAACTCCTGGATGCGGTCCATCATTTCCTGGAGGTCATTCTGGGTCATCTGCATGCTGTTTTCCGGGTCGGCTTGCCGCGCCGATTCCTCGCCGTCGCGGCGCGACTGCTGCGCCAACTTACGCATGTAATCCTGCGTTGCATCGCGCAGTTCCTGCATGAGACGCGCAATTTCCTGATCCGAGGCCCCGTTCCTCATAGCCTCGCGCAACTGTTCCTGAGCGCGCGCCAAGCGTTCGCGCGCATCATCCACATCCCCTTCCTCAAGAGAGATCGCAAGCTCCCACAAGGCCTGGGCCGTCTCGTCGCGCTGTGCCTTGCTCAACCCGGTTGCCGTCATCATCTCAAGCCGCCGCAAGATC
>JAABTI010000074.1 GCA_011389955.1 Paracoccaceae bacterium
TGCCTGTTCATGGACGAGGACACCGGGGGGCTTTCGGTGGGTGACATCGTCACCGTCGAGGTGGACGAGGCCGGCGAGTATGACCTGTGGGGCCGCCTGGCGACCTGACCCGCCGTGGCAAGGACGGGCCATCGCCCCGCCCCCGGTTTGAAACCCTGCCCACCTGCGCTAGGTTCAAAGAAACTGCAAAGTGACCTGACAGGAGCCAGCACATGACCGACATCCCGGAAATCGCGCAAGCCGCACCTTTCCCCGTCGAAGTGACCGAGGGCAAGACATACATGTGGTGCTCGTGCGGGCGATCGGCGCGGCAACCCTTCTGCGACGGCTCGCACAAGGACACCGCGCAGGTTCCGGTCAAATACACCGCCCCCGCCACGCAAAAGGTGTTCTTCTGCGGCTGCAAGCAAACCGGCGACGTGCCGCTCTGCGATGGCACCCACTCCACGCTATGATCCACGTGACCACCACCTGCCCCGACCTCGATACGGCCCGTGACCAAGCCGGCGCCGCGATCAGCGCGCGCATGGCGGCCTGCGCCAATATCACGCCGGGATTGGTCAGCCTGTTTTACTGGCAAGGCGTGGTTGAAGAGGAAACCGAGGTTCAGGTCACCTTCAAGACAACCGCCGACACCCGCGAAAGGCTGATCGTGCTCATCACCGATCTTCACCCCTACGACCTGCCGGTCATCACCTGGGAGCAGGTCGAAACCACGCCTGAATCGACCGCGTGGCTCAACCAGGAGATCGGCGCGCATCCCTGAACGTGCGAATCGACGCTTTGCGCGCCGAAACGTCCCTTTCCGCGCAACCGCCGATCTTGCCGTGAACGCGCGGCGCGTTAACTCGTAAGGCATGAGTGATGAAATCCGTGTCCTGTATAACGCCCGGTGTCCCGTCTGCCGGGCCGAGATCGACCACTACGCCGCCCATGCCCGGGCGCGTGATCTGCCCATACGTTTCGACGATCTGAACGAGGCGGACCTTGCCCGCTGGGGCGTCAGCGCCGATCAGGCGGCGCGCCGCCTGCATGTCATGAAAGACGATGAAATTCACAGCGGCGTGGACGCCTTCGTGGCGCTGTGGCAGGGCATGCCGCGCTGGCGCCCGCTTGCCGTTCTGGTTGGCCTGCCGGGCATACATGCCCTGGCAACGCTGATTTATGACCGGGTTCTTGCGCCGGTGCTTTACCGGCGGCACCTGGCGCGGGTGGCGCGCGCGGACTGTGGCCCGGCAGGCCAGCCCTGATCCCGGCGGTCGATCAGTTTGGCGAAAGATTGTCCAGCAAATCCTTGTTCTTGCAGTATTTCGGTGCCTCCTTGGCGTCCTTGTGCCCGTTCATCCAGTTCAGGCACTCGGCCTCGTGGGTGCAACTGGCGCAGCGCATGACCGCGTTGCGATACTGCTCGGCAACGCCGTGATTGCGGGCGATTCGCGCGCCGAAATCCACCCCCAGGGTCTGCGCCATCCGGCCCATGACATCGGCACGGCGGCTGAAGGTCTCAAGAATTTTCATGATTTCGTTCCTCGTTTTGTTTTTCTTTCAATGCGTTGAGCGTTTGCGCATGGGCGCAGAACGCAGGCGCGCGGGTCGCCCCGCTGCCGCTATGCGCCAGCCAGAGCTGGCATTCGCCGACATGGGTGCATTTACGGCACCGCGCCACCATTTCCGCGTAGCGATCCGCGTGCAGCAGCCCTGCTTCCATCGCTTCGCTCAGGTTCAGCCCAAGCGACCGCGCCACCGATCGCGTTAACCAGAAATGGCAGTCCGGATCGCCCAGATACTCCATCTTTCCCATGTCATACCTCACTTTCCCGACCGTTCGAAAATGTCCTGCCGGATTGATATTGCTCGCTTTTGAACCTGCCTTGACCCATGATGCTCACGGCCTTTTCAGCATCTCCAGCATCTCGGCATTGCGGCAGTAACACGGCGCCTGCGCCGCCTCCTCGTGCTGGTCATCCAGCCATTGCGCGCAGGCGTCAGGCTGACAGCACCCCGTGCAACGCAACACCAGATCCGGCAGTGCGTCGTAATCCAGACGCCCGGCCATCATTTCTTCCTCCAAATCCACTCCCAGTGCCGTGGCCATCCGGTCCACGAGCGCTGCGTGCTTCTTAACGGTTTGATTTTCATACATTGCGTTGCCCTCCCGCAGGTTGGCCACCACCATGGTGGACCTAGTCAGGGGACCATATCGCGCGGATTGCCGCCTTGACCTGAGTCAATCGCCCAGGGGTTGCCCGATCTCGTCGAGATAGGCGCGCACGCAGGTCTGCACGTGGCGGAACCTGTCGCCGCCCAGATGCTTGCCGCCATACCACCGGGTCACCACGATCACGTGGTCGCGCAGCCCGGCGCGCTCAAGCATCCGCACGATGACCATGCCCGCGCCGCTTTCGCCATCGTCCCCCTTGCGCGCGGTGCCATCGGCGAACAGGACCGCCCAGGTATTGTGGGTGGCCCTGGCGAATTTCTTGTTGCGCTTGAGCCGCTTGAGAAACGCGGTCACGTCCTCGTCGCTGGCCGCCGCGCCGCCCGAGACAGCGTAGCGCGAGCCACGGTCATTCACCACGCTCTCGATCGTCTTCATCGCGTCACACCGCCTCGCCGCGCATCTACAGGCCCGCCGCCCGGCGGCGAACGGCCGCAATTCGCGCGGCATTGGGCGGATGCGTGCCCAGAAACCGGTTGCCCGGGTCGGGAATACGCGCGAAAAACTCCGCCCCGCGCACCGGATCGAACCCCGCGCGCGCCGCGATCACCGTGCCCAGGCTGTCGGCCTCCAGTTCGAAATCCTTGGAATAGGAGCGTGCGCCCACGCTCGCCCCCAGGTCCTGGGCGCTGCGGATGCCCGGCGTATCGGCCCCCGATAGCGCCGCCAGCCCCCCCAGCAGGATCGCGCCCGCGGTCGCGTTGCGCTGCTGGCGCGGGATGTGCGCGCGGATGTGATGCGCCGCCTCGTGCGCCATCACGAAGGCCAACTCGTCGGCGTTGCGCGCCTCGCCCACCATCGCGATGGTAAAGCCGATCACCGGGCGCCCGTTGTCATCCACGGTCTGAAAGGCGTTCGGCGGCAGGTTCGGGCGCGTGTCCACCACGATCCGGAAATCACAGCCCAGCTGCGGCGCCCGTGCGCGGCATTCGGATTCGGCCACGGGCTCGACCGCGTCCACGACCCGCGTGAACTGCCGCGCGGCCGACTCGGGGTCCAGCCGCGCGGGCGCGGCCACCGTCCGTTGCACCGGTGCCGGGGGCGAGGCGACGGGCGTGACGCAACCGGCCAAGCCCGCCACCACGACCAGTGAAATCAGTATCCTGGATGCAAATCTCATGTTTCTCCGTCCGCCCGTGGGCGATTCTCTTGCATTGCGGCGTATCTGTCGTACCGTTGGGGCATGTTTACCATCGAACACGAATTCGACGCCACGGTGATTACCCTTGTCGATGACGGCGAGGTGCCCCTGCAGGAAGACGTGATAATCACGGCCTTTGCCGAATGCGTCACGGTCACCCAGTACGATGCGCGCACCGACCGAGTCCAGACCGTGACCCTTTCACCAGCCCAGCAACGCGACCTCGGCGCCGCGCTGGACCTGCCCGAAGGCGCCTACAAGTTGCGTCCCGAGACCGGCCAGGGCTAGGCACGCGCGCCTCAATCAAGGCGAAACACCTTGTCACGCGCGGTTCTGCCCCGGATCAGGGACAAGCGCGTTTTCGGCACGCCCATGGACCTGGCCAGCAGCGCGCGCGCCGCCGCCGTGGCCTTGCCGTTTTCCGGCGCTGCGGTCACATAAACGCGGATCGCACCGTCCACGTCCACGACAACGCGGTTGCGCGATGCCCTCGGCGTGACCTTCACGGCGATCTGCGCGCCCTTGTGGCACAGGTGTGTCATATCCGGTTGCGTCATGTGGCCTTTCCCAACCGCGTCATGCATTTCCCGCGCTCGCCCGTTTACATTCGCGCGCCGGACATCAATATTCGACGCCGACGCCAAAGGGGAGGCTTTGATGGCAACCGGGTTTTTCTGGGACGAAAAGTGTTTCTGGCACGGCGGAGGCGCCTATGCGCTGACCCTGCCGCTTGGCGGGCTGGTGCAGCCACTATCATCCGGCGGCCTGCCCGAAGGCCCCGAGGCCAAGCGCCGCCTCAAGAACCTTATGGACGTGACCGGACTGAGTGCCGAGCTTGACTGCCGCAGCGCGCCCGCCGCCACGTGGGAGGATCTGGCCCGCGTTCATCCGGAACATTTCCTGACGAAATTCAAATCCCTCTCGGACCAGAGCGGAGGCGAGTTGGGCCTGCGCACACCATTCCTGAAGGGCGGGTTCGAAATCGCCGCGCTGTCGGCAGGGTTGGCAAAGCAGGCGCTTCTTTCGGTGCTGAACGGCGAGATGGAAAACGCCTATGCTCTGTCGCGTCCGCCCGGGCATCATTGTCTGCCGGACTGGCCCAACGGGTTTTGCCTGCTCAACAACATCGCCATCGCGATCGAGGCTGCAAAGGCGCAGGGGCTGGCCGAACGCGTCGCGGTGATCGACTGGGACGTGCATCACGGTAACGGCACCGAGGCGATCTATTACGACCGCGACGACGTGCTGACCATATCCGTGCACCAGGACAGGAACTATCCCTTGGACACGGGGCATCTGGGCCACAGGGGCACGGGCGCGGGGGAAGGATACAACCTCAACATCCCGCTGCCACCGGGGCCGGGGCATTTCAACTACATGGAAGTCATGGAGCGGATCATCTGCCCGGTTCTGGGCATTTACCGGCCCGATGTCGTCATCGTCGCCAGCGGCTATGACGCCTGCGCCTTCGATCCGCTGGGCCGGATGATGGCCACCGCCGACACCTTTCGGCAGATGACCGCAATGGTCAAGGAGGCGGCGGGGGATCTGTGCGACGGGCGCATGGTCATGGTACACGAAGGCGGGTATTCCGAGGCCTATGCCCCCTTCTGCGGGCACGCGGCAATCGAGGCGCTGGCCGGCAGCAGCACGGTAGCCGGCGACCCGATGGCCGATACCGTGGCCGCGCGGCAACCCGATGCGCGGTTCGAGGCCTTCATCAGCGAGTTGATCGGAGAAATGGCGGCGGAACTGTTGATGATGCCTTTCTACAACGAAACAAGCAATTGACCTGAAAGGAAAGATATCGTGCCCGCGCCCAACCCCGCCGCGATGGAGTTTCTTCTGTCCCGCCGTTCGCGCCCGGCCAAGACGCTGAGCGCGCCGGGGCCGGACCGCGCGGCGCTGGCGCCCATCCTGCGCGCCGCCCTGCGCAGCCCCGATCACGGCAAGCTGGAGCCGTGGCGCCTGATCGTGCTTGAGCGCGGCGCGCTGGACCGGCTGGCGCGCGCGGCGCGCGCCCGGGGGGCGGCGCGCGGCCTTGCGGAGCGCGATATCGACAAGGGCGCCGGGCAGTTCGCCGACAGCCCCCTGTCGGTCGCGGTCGTGGCCGCGCCCAAACCGTCCGAAAAGGTGCCCGAGATCGAGCAACTGAGTTCTGCCGCCGCGGTGTGCCTGTCGCTGCTCAATGCCGCGCTCGCCTGCGGCTGGGGGGCGAACTGGCTGACCGGATGGCCAGCGCATGACTCGCGTTTCCTGGGCGAATCGCTGGGCCTTGTTGAAGATGAACGGTTGACCGGTTTCATACATATCGGCACCGAAACCACAGTGCCCCCGGACCGCCCCCGCCCCAACCCCGAAGAGGTGGTAACATGGCTTTCGGAGTGATCCTTTCGTCTTTCCTGCGCACGCTGGGACAATTGGGAGATGCGCGGTTCCGGCGGGTGTTGCTGCTGGGGATCGTCCTGACGCTGGCACTTCTGGTGGCGGCCACCGCCGCGGTGTTCGTCCTGATGCAGTGGGCGTTCGGAGCCGATGTCACCCTGCCGCTGTTCGGCCCGGTCACATGGCTGGGCGACCTGCTGAGCTGGACAAGCGTGTTTGTGATGCTGGGGCTGTCGATTTTCCTGATGATACCGGTGGCCTCGGCGATCACGTCGATGTTCCTGGAGGATGTGGCCGATGCGGTCGAGGACCGGCACTATGCTCATCTGCCTCCTGCCTCGGCCATTCCCTTCGGCGAGGCCGTGCGCGATACGCTCGGGTTTCTGGGGGTGCTGATCGGTGTGAACGTCGTGGCGCTGTTTCTTTACGCGATCTTCAGCCCGCTCACGCCGTTCATCTTCTATGGCATGAACGGCTACATGCTGGGGCGCGAATACTTCACGCTGGTTGCCATGCGCCGCGAGGGGCGCGCAGGTGCACGGCGGCTGATGCGCGAGAACAGCCTGACGATCTGGGCCGCCGGCATACTGATGGCGATTCCCCTGACCGTGCCGATCATGAACCTGTTCATTCCGATCCTCGGCGCGGCCAGTTTCACCCACATCTATCACGGCCTTCGCAAGGATGGCGAAACACCCCACGATGGCCAGTGACGCCTCAGATCGCGGGGCCAGGGCCGCTCATCCGGTTGAAAAGGTCCAGATCGCGCACCGAGATGACACCGGTGATGATGATCGCGGCGACTACAGCCCAAATGGCGAATGCGACGAAGGTGGTGATGAGCGCCTTTTTCTTGAGCTGATGAACCTCTGGCGCGCCCGCGTGGGTGCCCGGAACGATCTCGCCCGCCTCGCCCTGGGTTTTCAGGCGCAGCGGGAGGGCGACGAAAAACGTCATGAACCAGATCACCGCGTAGAGGACAATCCCCGACACGATACCCATCAGACCTGCTCCAGCTCGACGAGGCAGCCCTGGAAATCCTTGGGGTGCAGGAACAGGACCGGCTTGCCATGCGCGCCGATCTTCGGCTCGCCGCTGCCCAGAACGCGTGCCCCGCTTTCCAGCAGCCGGTCGCGCGCGGCCATGATATCCTCGACCTCGTAACACATGTGATGGATGCCGCCCGCCGGGTTCTTGTCGAGAAACCCCTTGATCGGACTGTCGTCACCAAGCGGATAGAGCAGTTCGACCTTGGTATTGGGCAGATCGATGAACACGACGGTGACCCCGTGATCGGGCTCGTCCTGCGGCGCGCCCACCTTGGCGCCAAGCGCCCCGCGATATTGTTCCATCGCTGCCTCGAGGTCGGGCACGGCGATTGCGACATGATTAAGACGACCGATCATTGCAGGCTCCTCAAGAATTATCGTTATTCCATTTATGGGGCGGTCGAGGGGGCAGGACAAGCGACACATCCGCACCCCATGGCCAAAGAGCGGCGCCTTAGCCCTGGAGGCTTTGCACCGTCATTTCTCCGGCTTCGCGCGCCTTCATGGCCTGCGCTGCGGCCAGCGAACCGGCAGCGGTGGTGAAATACGGGATCTTGCCATACAACGCGACGGACCGGATATCGCGGCTGTCTTCGACCGCCTGCGCGCCCTCGGTTGTATTCATCACCAGCGCGATCTCTCCGTTCTTGAGCATGTCCACGATGTTGGGACGCCCTTCGAACACCTTGTTGACCTGGTCGCAGTCAACGCCGTTCCCGCTCAACCAAGCGGCGGTGCCGCGAGTCGCCACGATGGAAAAGCCCATCTCGATCAACAGGCGCGCGGTCTCGACCATTTCCACGGTCTTGTCGGCATCCCGGATCGATATGAACACACGTCCTTCGTGCGGCAGCACGTTTCCCGCCCCCAACTGCGCCTTGAGAAAGGCCAGCGGGAAGGACAGATCCCAGCCCATCACCTCGCCGGTGGAGCGCATCTCGGGGCCCAGGATCGTATCGACACCGGGGAACCGCGCGAACGGAAGAACCGCCTCCTTGACCGAGAACCACGGCATCATCGGATCGGCCAGTGTCATCGGGTCGGCCATCGGAATTTCGCCGGGGCGGGCATTGGCCGGATACGGAGCGCGATGTGCGAAGGCCTCCATCGGTTCGCCCGCCATCAAGCGCGCCGCGATCGACGCGATCGCACTGTCCGTGGCCTTGGCGACGAAAGGCACGGTCCGGCTGGCGCGGGGGTTCACCTCGATCAGGAAGACGGCACCGTCCTTGACCGCGAACTGCACGTTCATCAGGCCGACAACCCCGAGTTCCAGCGCTAGCGCCTCTGTCTGGCGCTTAACCTCTTCGATCAGATCGGCAGGCAGCGAATAGGGCGGCAGCGAGCAGGCACTGTCACCCGAATGCACGCCCGCCTCTTCGATATGCTGCATGATACCGGCAACGTGCACGGTCTTGCCATCGCTCAGCGCGTCCACGTCCATTTCCACCGCACCGGCAAGGTAGCTGTCGAGCAGCACCGGGCTGTCGCCGGAGACGATCACGGCTTCCTTGATGTAGCGTTCCAGGTGGGCCATGTCGCGCACGATCTCCATCGCGCGCCCACCCAGCACGTAGGAGGGCCGGATGACCAGTGGAAAACCGATCTCGTCAGCGATGGCGAGGGCCTGCGCATCGCTGCTGGCGATGCCGTTGCGCGGCTGCTTGAGGTTGAGCTTGTTCACCATCTGCTGGAACCGCTCGCGATCCTCGGCAAGATCGATGGCGTCGGGCGTGGTGCCCAGGATCGGGATGCCTTCCTCATAGAGCGCATTGGCCAGCTTCAGCGGGGTTTGCCCGCCAAACTGCACGATTACCCCGTGCAGAGTGCCGTTTTCCTGCTCGACCCGCAGGATTTCCATCACGTGCTCGAAGGTCAGGGGTTCGAAATACAGGCGATCCGAAGTGTCGTAATCGGTGCTGACCGTCTCGGGGTTGCAGTTGACCATGATCGTCTCATAGCCCGCATCGGACAGCGCGAAACAGGCGTGGCAGCAGCAGTAGTCGAATTCGATCCCCTGCCCGATCCGGTTGGGACCACCGCCAAGAATCACGACCTTCTTGCGCGCGCTCGGGCGCGCCTCGCACTCGACGTCGCCCATCGCGGGGGCTTCGTAGGTGGAATACATGTAGGGGGTCTGCGCCTCGAACTCGGCGGCGCAGGTATCGATGCGTTTGAACACGGCGGTGACGCCGAGGTTCTGACGCGCGCGGCGCACGTTCGGTTCGCTCCGGCCGGTCAGCATGCCCAGCCGGGCATCGGTGAACCCCATCATCTTGAGCGCGCGCAGCTCGCTCTCTTTCACCGGCAGGCCGTCGCGGCGCACCTTTTCCTCGGCCTCGATGATCTCGCGGATACGGGCCAGGAACCAGGGATCATACTGCGTCACCGCCTGGATATCGTCATCGCTCAGGCCGTGGCGCATGGCCTGAGCGATCACGCGCAAGCGGTCGGGCGAGCGCAGGGACAGTGCCCGCACCACGGCGGCCTTTTCCGGTGCGCCCTCGATCTCGATCTCGTCGAAACCGCTTAGGCCCGTTTCCATGCTGGCCAGTGCCTTTTGCAGGCTTTCATGGATGGTGCGCCCGATCGACATCGCCTCGCCCACCGACTTCATCGCGGTGGACAGGACCGGTTCGGAGCCGGCGAATTTCTCGAAGGCAAAGCGCGGGATCTTGGTGACCACGTAGTCGATGCTCGGCTCGAAGCTGGCGGGGGTCA
>JAABTI010000075.1 GCA_011389955.1 Paracoccaceae bacterium
AGATGTCCAGCACCAGCGACACCTCGACGCTGCCGATGCTTTCCTCGGCTGCGCCGCCCCCGGGCGCGGTCATGCTGTCAACGCCCATCATGTGCATGAACTGGGTTTTGACCTGGGTGCTCGCCGTGGCTTGCACCTTGCGATAGCCCACGCCTTGTGTGACGGTGACATCGTCGCGCGTCAGACGATCGCCCAGTCCGGATTTTTCGAAATAGTTCATCACCACATCGGTGGGGTCGAGGGTCTGATCCAGGTCGGCAGCGGCCAGCACGGCGCGGTCAATCGTGTTTTGAAGGCGCGTTCGCTCCATCTCGAAGCGTATGAGATCGACACCGATCCCGCCCACGAGAATCATGATGAGGAACATGTAGACCGACAGGATAACCATCACGCCGTCTTCTTCTCGCCCGAAACGCTTCAGGTGATTCACAAGGCGGTCACGCATCGGACCGCCTAAACGCGATGGTTCGCTTTCTTGACTCGAGCGCATGAGACATACCTCTCCAACAGACGATTCGGCTTTCGGCGCTACGGTGCAAACCGGTAAACATTAATCACTTGTAAAGATGGCCAAATTTGGGCGTTCTTCGTCAGAACACATTCATTGGTGCGAATAAGATCAGTCGAATTCGGCGATTCCAAGGAATTGGTCGCAAAATGGAAACGATATCGGGATGGTCTAGGCGGAGGGCTGCGCCGTTTAGCCGCATTTCTCAAGTAAATTTGAGGATTGACGGTTTCATTTCCAATCCAAACGCGCGACGTTCTCCGGTAGTGCCCTGCAAACATGCAAGAATCAGGATTTGCGCCCGCAGTTTGTGCGGTCGCGTTCAGGAGGACCCCAAGAGATGGCCGAGATCAGAGAGCCAACATTCCGCGAAAGCGTAGACTTGATGTTCAACCGCGCCGTGGCGCTGATGGATATCGCGCCCGGTCTGGAGGAAAAGATACGCGTTGCGAACTCTACTTACACGGTTCGGTTCGGCGTGCGTCTGCGGGGAAGGATGCACACCTTCACCGGTTACCGTTCCGTTCATTCCGAACACATGGAACCGGTCAAGGGCGGGATCCGCTATGCGTTGGAGGTCAACCAGGACGAGGTCGAGGCGCTGGCCGCGCTGATGACTTACAAATGCGCCCTGGTCGAAGCGCCCTTCGGGGGCTCCAAGGGTGGACTGTGCATTGATCCCAGAGAATGGGACGTGGATGAACTTGAACAGATCACGCGCCGCTTTGCCTACGAGCTCATCAAGCGCGACCTGATCGATCCGGCGCAGAACGTTCCGGCCCCGGACATGGGCACGAGCGAACGCGAGATGGCGTGGATCGCGGATCAGTATTCGCGCATGAACACCACGGACATAAACAGTCGCGCCTGCGTGACGGGGAAGCCTCTCGATAATGGTGGCATCGCGGGGCGGATCGAGGCCACGGGGCGTGGAGTTCAATTCGCGTTGCGCGAATTCTTTCGTCACCCCGAAGATATCGCCGCCGCTGGGCTTGTCGGTACCCTCGATGGCAAGCGCGTCATTGTTCAGGGCCTCGGGAACGTGGGCTACCACGCGGCCAAGTTCCTGCGCGAAGAGGACAACGCGGTGATCACAGGGATCATCGAGCGTGACGGCGCGCTGTATAACGAAAAAGGTCTCAATGTGGATGCGGTACGTGAATGGATCGTCAAGCATGGCGGCGTGACTGGATACCCCGATGCGGTGCATTCCGCCGAGGGTGCGGCAGTTCTGGAGTCCGAATGCGATATCCTGATCCCGGCCGCCCTGGAGGGGGTCATCAACCTGACCAATGCCGAGCGTATCAGGGCGCCCTTGATAATCGAGGCCGCAAACGGCCCGGTCACGGCCGGTGCCGATGACATCCTGCGCGAGAAAGGCACGGTCATCATTCCCGACATGTATGCCAATGCCGGCGGCGTCACCGTGTCCTATTTCGAATGGGTCAAGAACCTCAGCCATATCAGGTTCGGCCGTCTCCAACGCCGGCAGGAAGAGGCGCGTCACCAACTTGTCGTGGACGAACTGGAGCGCCTCGACCGCTACCTGGGAGATGCCTGGTCGCTCCGTCCCGAGTTCAAGGAGAAATACCTTCGCGGTGCGGACGAACTGGAACTCGTGCGTTCCGGTCTCGATGACACGATGCGCATCGCCTACCAATCCATACGCCAGGTCTGGCATGGGCGCGACGATGTCCACGACCTGCGCACCGCCGCCTATATCTTTGCGATAAGTCGCGTCGTGGCCGCCTATCGTGCCAAGGGAATCTGACGCGGTTGAACAGGGTCTGTTCCGGGCGCGGCGAAGGCGCCGTGAACAACCCGTTCAAATGGCGGGCCGTCCGGGTAACGGGAGCGAGCCGCGACGCAACATGCGCAACCGGGATCGGATGAGTCGCGCGTTGACCCGAGAATGTCGAAAACCTGTACCGTCAGTGCAGTTGCCCATTGCTATGCTGCGCCGGAGTTGGTTCAGTTGATCCGCACGGATACGAGGGGGACTTCATGCGTTTTTCGGGACTGCGCGTTCTGAAGGAAGGGTTGACCGGCAACAAGGGCTGGCGGCCCCACTGGCGCGACCCGGAACCGAAACCGGCCTATGATATGATCATCATAGGCGGCGGGGGCCACGGGCTCGCGACGGCCTATTATCTGGCCCGCGAACATGGCCTGACCAACATCGCGGTGCTGGAGAAAGGCTACATCGGGGGTGGCAACGTCGGGCGCAACACGACCATCGTGCGCGCCAACTACTTCCTGCCGGGCAATTCGGAATTCTACAGCCATTCGCTGAAGCTGTGGGAGGGTCTGGAGCAGGAACTCAACTACAACGTCATGCATTCGCAGCGCGGGTTGATCAACCTGTTTCATTCCGACGGGCAGCGCGATGCCTTTGCCCGGCGCGGTAACGCGATGATCAACCAGGGCGACGATGCCGAGCTGCTGGACCGTGACGGCGTGCGAAGGCATCTGCCGTATCTCGATTTCGACAACGCGCGCTTCCCGGTATACGGCGGGCTTTATCACCCGCGTGGCGGCACGGCGCGGCACGATGCGGTGGCATGGGGCTACGCCCGCGGCGCGGACGAGCGAGGCGTGGATCTGATCCAGAATTGCGAGGTCACCGGCATCAATATCGAGGCCGGCAGTGTGACGGGCGTGCAGACCAGCCGCGGCGCGATCAACGCGCGCAAGGTGGGCGTTGTGGTGGCGGGCCGGTCGGGCCAGGTGGCGGAGATGGCCGGCCTGCGTCTGCCGATCGAGTCGCATGTCCTCCAGGCCTTCGTGACCGAGGGGTTGAAGCCCTGTATCGATCACGTGGTCAGCTTCGGCATGGGGCATTTCTATATCAGTCAATCCGACAAGGGCGGGCTGGTTTTCGGAGGTGATCTGGATTTCTACGCGTCCTACGCACAGCGCGGCAACATGCCGATGCTGGAACACGTGATGGAGGCGGGCATGACCTTGATGCCGATGATCGGCAAGGCACGGGTGCTGCGCAGTTGGGGCGGGATCATGGACATGACGCCCGACGGCTCTCCGATCATAGACAAGGCGCCGGTCGAAGGGCTCTATCTGAATTGTGGCTGGTGCTATGGCGGGTTCAAGGCGGTGCCCGGATCGGGCTACAGCTTTGCCCATCTGATGGCCACCGATCGTCCTCATGAGCCGGCGGCGAAGTTTCGTCTGGACCGGTTCCGCACCGGGCGCGCCCTTATGGACGAGGAAGGCACCGGCAGTCAGCACAACCTGCACTGAAGGCGCGAGGGGAAAGGACGGGATCTTGAGCATTTCCGGAAAGAAGAAGCCCATGGAGTTGCGCGGGAGGTCCGCATGAGGATCACCTGCCCGATCTGCGGCGAGCGTGACCGACGCGAGTTCCATTACCAGGGTGCGGCGGTTGCGCTGGACCGTCCGGCGCCGGATGCAGGCGCCGAAAGCTGGGACGATTACCTGCACAACCGGGAAAACCCGGCCGGGCCGACGCGCGAGCTTTGGCATCACGAGGCGGGATGCGGTGCCTGGCTGGTGGTGACGCGCGATACCGTCACCCACGAGATGCAGGGCAGCGAGCTGGCATCGGCACTGCAGGAGGCGGATTCATGAGATTGACAGGGGGCGGGTTGATCGATCGTGGCAAGGTCATGCGTTTCACCTTTGACGGGCGCAGCTACGAGGGCGTTGGGGGCGACACGCTGGCCTCGGCCTTGCTGGCCAATGATATCCGGCTGGTGGGCCGATCGTTCAAGTATCATCGGCCGCGCGGGGTGATGACGGCCGGGTCGGAGGAACCCAATGCGTTGGTCACGGTGGGGCGCGGCGGTCAGCAGGAGCCGAACCTTCGCGCCACGATGCTGGAGTTGCACGAGGGTCTGGCCGCGCGCAGCCAGAACGCCTGGCCGTCATTGGACTGGGACCTGTTGGCGTTGAACGACGCGTTCGCGCCGTTTCTCGGTGCGGGTTTCTACTACAAGACCTTCATGTGGCCTCGTGCCTTCTGGGAGAGGGTGTACGAACCGATCATTCGCCGGGCCGCGGGGCTTGGGGCCCTGTCGGGCGCGCACAACACCGACACCTACGAGAAGGCCCATGCCCATTGCGATCTGCTGGTGATCGGCGCCGGCCCGGCGGGCTTGATGGCGGCGCGCGAAGCCGCGCGCGCGGGCGCTGATGTGATCGTGGTTGACGAGGACAATCGCCCGGGTGGGCGCCTCAACGCGGAGACCGAAGAGGTCGATGGCAAGCCTGGATATCTCTGGGCGCAGGAGTTGGTGGCAGAACTGGTCGCCATGGGCAACGTGCGCCTGATGACCCGTACCACGGTTACGGGCGTGTATGACCAGGGCAGCTTTGGTGCGCTGGAGCGTTTGCCTGCTGAAGTGGCGGCACGCCCCGGTGCCCCGCGCGAATGTTTCTGGCGGATCGCGACACGACGTGCGGTTCTGGCCGCCGGTTCGCTGGAGCGGCCCGTCGCGTTTGCCGGCAATGACCGGCCAGGCATCATGATGGCGGGCGCCGTACGCGCCTATGTCAACCGTTGGGCGGTCGCGCCGGGGCGCTGTGTGGCGGTGTTTGGCAACAATGACGACGCGCACCGCACAGCGGCCGACCTGATGGCGGCGGGCGTGCACGTGGCGGCGCTGATCGATTCCCGACCCGATGCGCGCTCCGATCTCGATTTGCCGTTTTATGCCGGAGCGCGCGTATGCGGCAGCAGCGGCCGCAAGGGCCTGGAGGCGGTAGACATCGAGTTGGCGCTCGGACGACGCGAGAAGATCCGGGTCGATTGCCTGGCTGTCTCCGGGGGCTGGAATCCATCGGTTCATCTGGCCTGCCACATGGGGGGCCGCCCGGAATGGAGCGATGATATCGCAGGATTCGTTCCGCGCGACGACATGGTGCCGGGGATGGCGGTGGCAGGGGCCAGCGCCGGCGCGATGTCGACCCACGCCTGCCTGAAGAGCGGGGTCGAGGCGGCGCGCACGACCCTGAGCGAACTGGGGATAAAGATGCCGGACAAGGCACCCGCGTTGCCGCAGGCGGATGATGCACCGTACCGTATAACACCGCTTTGGCAGGTGCATGGCAAGGGACGCGCGTGGCTGGATTTCCAGAACGACGTCACCGTCAAGGATGTGGCTCAAGCGGCACGCGAGAACTTCCGCAGCGTCGAGCACATGAAGCGTTACACAACGCAGGGCATGGCGCCGGACCAGGGCAAGAACTCGAATGTCGGCGCACTGGCTGTGCTGGCGGATGCGACCGGGCGTTCGATCCCGCAGACGGGCACGACGACCTTCCGCCCGCCCTATGTCCCGGTGCCGATCGCGGCGATGGGCGCTGGCGCGCAGGGACAGGGATTTGCGCCGCGGCGCTTGACGACGAGCCACGCGGCATCTCAGTCGATGGATGCGCCGATGATCGAGGTGGGGCTGTGGTATCGTCCCTCGTATTTTCCCCGCGCAGGCGAGACAAGTTGGCGCCAGTCCTGTGACCGGGAGGTTGCCCATGTGCGCGAGGCGGTCGGCATCGCCGATGTCTCGACCCTGGGCAAGATCGATATCCAGGGCGCCGATGCGGCGCAGTTCCTTGATTTCGTCTACACCAACACTTTCTCCACGCTCAAGGCGGGGCGTGTGCGCTACGGTTTGATGTTGCGCGAGGATGGCCACGTTATGGACGATGGCACCACGGCCCGGCTGGGGCAGGATCATTTCGTGATGACCACCACCACGGCCGCGGCCGGGCAGGTGATGCGACATCTGGAATTCGTGCATCAGTGCCTTTGTCCCGGACTGGACGTGTCGATGATTTCGGTCACCGAGCAGTGGGCGCAGTTCGCTGTGGCCGGCCCGAAATCCCGTGATCTGCTCAACGGGGTGCTGGATGCGCCCGTCGATGCAGAGCGCTTTCCCTTCATGGGCTGCGGGGAGGTCACGCTGGGCGATGTCGAGGCGCGACTGTTCAGGATCTCGTTTTCGGGCGAACATGCCTACGAGATCGCTGTGCCCGCTCGGTACGGTGAAAGCCTGTTCCGGCTGCTGGTTGCCCGTGCCGAGGAAATGGGGGGCGGTGCCTACGGCATGGAGGCCCTCAACGTGCTGCGGTTGGAGAAGGGCCTGCTGACCCATGCCGAATTGCATGGGCGCACGACAGCGTTTGACATAGGGATGGAGCGGATGATCAGCGCGAAAAAGGACTGTATCGGCAAAGCCGCTGCGGCCCGGCCCGGCCTGACAGATCCCGATCGCGAGCGGTTGGTCGGGCTGAAGCCCGTTGGCGCGGTCAAGCAATTGACCGCCGGCGCACATCTGTTCGGTGAAGCGGACGCAGCCACGCGCGAGAACGATCAGGGCTATGTCACCTCGGTCGGGTTTTCACCGACGCTGGGTCATTTCGCGGGGCTTGGGTTTCTCAAGCGCGGCCCCGAGCGGCATGGCGAGGTGATCCGCATGGTTGATCATCTGCGCGGCATCGAGGCGCTGTGCGAGGTGACCGCGCCTGCATTCTTTGATCCGGACGGAGGGCGTGCACGTGATTGAGTTGACCGCCAGAAGCCCTTTCAACGGAACGCTGCCGCTGAGCGTGGGGGCGTTGAACCTGAGCCAGGTCGATGCCGGCCAGATGACCGCATTGAGCCCCCGCAAGGGGCAGGGCAAGGCATTGGCATCGGCGTTCAAGCAGGCGCATGGTATTGCATGGCCCGGGCCAGGCCGGATCTCGGGACGAGAAGGATGCAGGGCGCTGTGGTTCGGCCATTCCCATGTGTTGCTGATGGGGCCGGTACCGGATGCGACGTTGTGCCAACATGCGGCGATGGTCGATCAGTCCGACGCCTGGGGTGTCGTGCGGATCGAAGGTGCGGGCGTGCGCGATGCGCTGGCGCGGTTGACCCCGTTGGATCTACGCGAAACCCAGTTCAAGCGTGGCCATACCGCGCGAAGCGAGATCGCGGATATGCCGGCCTCGGTCACGCGGATCGGTGCGCAGAGCTACCAGGTGATGGTGTTCCGGGCGATGGCCGGCACGCTGGTCGAAGAGATAGAGGTGGCGATGCGCGGGGTTGCAGCGCGCGCCGGTGGGTGCGATCACGCGATTGGAAACCACGACTGACAGGTATCTCGATGATCCGGATCGCAATCATTGGCATGTGTCTCATGCTGAGCGCGCCCGTGGCGCACGCGGAAACCGATGAGGAGAAGGTCGCACGCTGCACCCAGCAGGCGGATCTGGTTGCGGGCCTCGTTGCGCAGCGCGGCAGAGGGGCAACGGCGCAGCAGGCGATCCCCGCGATACGCGAGGCGCACCCGGATATGGACCCGCGTTACATCGCGCAAGCGCCCGTTCTTGCCGACTGGATCTACTCGCTGCCCGAAGAGCAGCTTGGCGCGGGCGTCGCCGAAAGCTTCGAGGCGGCGTGCATCGGCTACGAGCCCTGAAGGTCGCTTCTGGCCATGGTCAAGGCGGGGCGCTGCGGCTATATTATCAGCTATGAGCCTGCCCCCCGGATTCCTTGATGAACTGCGAACCCGCACCTCGCTGAGCCAGGTGGTGGGCCGCAAGGTGATCTGGGATACCCGCAAGTCCAATCAGGGCAAGGGTGACATGTGGGCGCCGTGCCCGTTTCATCAGGAAAAGACCGCAAGCTTCCATGTCGATGACCGCAAGGGAGTCTATTACTGCTTCGGCTGCCACGCCAAGGGCAACGCGATTTCCTTCGTCCGCGAAACCGAGAATGTCGATTTCATGGAGGCGGTGGAGATACTGGCGCGAGAGGCGGGCATGTCGGTGCCTGCGCGCGACCCGCAGGCGCAGCAAAAAGCCGACAGGCGCGGCCAGCTTGCCGAGGTGATGGAAATGGCCGTGCGCCATTTCAGGATGCAGCTGCAGACCCATGCCGGAAGCGAGGCGCGCGATTACCTGACGCGTCGCGGATTGGATCAAGGCACGCAGGATCGATTCGAGATCGGCTTCGCACCGGATCGCTGGCAGGGGCTGTGGGATCATCTGAAATCCGCAGGGGTGGATGATGACCTGATCCTCGATTGCGGGTTGGCGAAGACCGGACAATCCGGCGACCGACGGTACGATACTTTCCGTGGGCGCATCATGTTCCCGATCCGCGATCCGCGCGGTCGCTGCATTGCCTTCGGCGGACGTGCCATGGATCCTGCTGATAATGCCAAGTATCTCAACAGCCCCGAGACCGAGCTGTTCGACAAGGGGCGGTCACTATATAATCATGGACCTGCGCGTGAGGCGGCGGGCAAGGGGCAGCCGTTGATCGTGGCCGAGGGCTACATGGACGTGATCGCCCTCAGCGAAGCAGGATTTGGCGCGGCGGTGGCACCCTTGGGCACGGCAGTGACCGAGTCGCAGTTGCAACTGCTGTGGCGTATCGCGCAGGAGCCTGTGATCGCGTTGGATGGCGATGCCGCCGGCCTGCGCGCGGCCTATCGGCTCATTGATCTGGCCTTGCCGCTTCTCGAAGCGGGTCAGTCGCTGCGGTTCGCCATCCTCCCGCCTGGCAAGGACCCCGACGATCTCTTGCGCGCGGGCGGCGCGCGCGCAATGCAGGGGCTGCTGGATCAGGCCATGCCGATGGTAAACCTGCTGTGGCAGCGCGAAACCGAGGGGCGCAACTTCGACAGCCCGGAGCGACGTGCAGCACTGGACAAGGCGCTACGTGACAAGCTGCGCGAGATCCGCGATCCGTCTCTGCGCAGCCATTACGGGCAAGCGATCAAGGAGATGCGCTGGACCTTGTTCAACACGCGCCGCGCGCAAGGCGGGTCGCCACGCAAGCCGGGATTCGGCGGGCGCGGGGGGTGGATTTCCGCACCCGCGCCG
>JAABTI010000007.1 GCA_011389955.1 Paracoccaceae bacterium
GTGCCGCCGGTGGCAAGCAGGTCGTCGACGACCAGCACGGTTTCCCCCGGCGCGATGGCGTCGTCATGCACCTCGATCACCGCATCGCCGTATTCAAGCGTGTACTCCTCGCTGATCACGGCGCCGGGCAGCTTGCCCTTCTTGCGGATCGGAACGAAACCCGTGCCCAACTGGTGCGCCAATGCGCCGCCGAGGATGAACCCGCGCGCCTCGAGCCCGACCACCTTGTCGATACGTTGCCCGGCATAGGGGTGCAGCATCTGGTCCACCGC
>JAABTI010000008.1 GCA_011389955.1 Paracoccaceae bacterium
GCCATGCGAAACCCGCGCGGGTCCGCGAACAGCGTGGTCACGTCACGGAACATGATACCCTCATGGGGGAAATCGACAATGGTGCGGATGTAATCGTGAACGGTCTTGTTGTTCATGCTGGCCCTTTTGACGAATGCTGCGGCTTGGCGTTCCGCATAGGCCAGACCGTGTGAGGCTGCAAGTTCATTGCCGCATGGAGCCGAACCGGTAGTGCGCCACGCCTTCGGCCAGCTCGTTGATTCCCCACATCAGGACCAGGAACGCGCCGACGCAAATCAGGAAATTGAAGGTGGACTGAAGCAGCTTGCACCAGAAGGAGCGGGTTCCCGGAAAGATCTCGATCTCGGGACGCAGCAGCAACCGCGAGGCGATGTAGCCGAACAGAAGCGCTGACAGTATCCAGTGGATCAGCGCGAACTGCCAGCCGGGCGCATGGAGCGACAGGTACCGCGCCAGCCCGACCACCAGGCTCCATCGGATGACGTGGAACGCTTCTTCGGTGAAGGCCTCGAACCGGCGCCCCATCTTGTAGCGCCAGTCCTGGTCGGTGATGCGCGCGAGCAATGTTTTCATGGCCAAGTGGTGGCGCAGGCCGGTTCCCGCGTCCAGCCCTGCGCCGCGCGGATCGCGCGGGTTTGTGCGACCGTGAACAGCAGTGCGCGCCCTCACGTCAAGCGACAGGGCAGGCGCGATACATGCAATGCAGCCGGGCTAGAGGACGCGGCCGGCCACCGCGTCGAGCTTGCCGACCATGGCGGGGTCGCGCGCCTCGGGGGCGGTCAGCAGCGCGAATTCCAGGGCCCGGTCGCAGCCATGCGCACAAGGATCGCGCGCCTCGCCCAGAATCGCGGGCAGGCGCGAGACCAGCGCGCGCCCCTTGTCGGCGTTGCCGGTCAGTGTTGCGATGATCTGGCCGATGTCCACCTCGCCGTGATCGGGGTGCCAACTGTCATAGTCCGTGATCATGGCGACGGACGCGTAGCAGATTTCGGCCTCGCGGGCGAGCTTGGCTTCGGGCATGCCGGTCATGCCGATCACGTCGGCGCCCCAAGCCTCGCGATACATGCGCGACTCGGCCAGTGATGAAAACTGCGGCCCCTCCATGGCAAGGTAGGTGCCGGAGTCGTGCACGTTTATTCCGGCGTCGCGCGCGGCGGCGAGGCAGGCCGCCGACAGGCGCTTGCAGGTCGGGTATGCCATGCTGACATGGCCGACACAGCCGGCGCCGAAAAAGCTGCTGTCGCGGTTGATGGTGCGGTCGATGAACTGATCGACGATCACGAACTCTCCCGGCGCCATGTCCTCGCGGAACGACCCGCAGGCACTGACACTGATGATGTCGGTGACGCCGAGCCTCTTGAGCGCATCGATATTGGCGCGATAGGGCACGCTGGAAGGCGAGTGCACATGCCCGCGTCCGTGTCGCGGCAGAAACGCCATTTGAACGCCGTTCATCCGCCCGGTCAGGATCTGGTCCGATGGCGCGCCCCACGGGCCGCTTGTCGTGACCCATTCGGCACCTTCCAGGCCGTCGATCTGGTACAGGCCCGAGCCGCCGATAACCCCGATACAGGTGGTCATGTTGCCATTCCCCTTGCTACATGTCGTTGCGCGATTCTTGTGTCAATGCCGCCTTGCGCACAAGCCCAAAGGCCCCGTGAGGCGGTCAATCATCTGGGCGGGACAGGGTGAACAGCTTGTCGATCACCGTGTAGTCGCGGTATCCGAGCCGCGAAAGGGGTTGGTAGCGGGTAATGTCGAACAGCCCGTCGATCAGGCAATCGTCACGCATGTGCACGCCCGTGACCTCGCCGAACACGACGAAGTTGCTTTCCCCCTCGATCTGCACGACCTGCGTCATGCGGCATTCCAGTGCCGCAGGGGTACCGGCCACCCGGGCGCAGGCGACCGTTTCACATTCGAGTTTTTCAAGTCCGGCATGGGCGAATTCGTCCACGTCGCCCGGCAGCGACGCCGAGGAGGCGTTCATCTGGTGGCGCATGTCGTAGCCGACGATGTTACAGCAGAACACGCCGGTTTCGCGGATATTGGCGACCGAATCCTTGGTACCGTCACGATCGACCTTGATTCCGGTCGAGGCGAACATGACCTGCGGTGGCGTGTAGGCGACCGCGTTGAAGAATGAATAGGGCGCCAGGTTGTCGTGCCCGTCCACGCTCCTGCTCGAGATCCAGCCGATCGGCCGCGGTGTGACAATGGCATTGAACGGGTTGTGCGGAAGGCCGTGGCCATCCTCGGGCTGATAGAACATGCGCGTACTCCTTTGCGGCGCATCTAGCCTGCGTGGCACTGAAAAACCAGTCTCGCCGCGTCGAATTATTCGGATCATCACCGCGATAGCGCATGGCGGGCACGGCTGTCGGGGCGGGCTGAGATCTGCGCACCGCGTTGCCCATGCCCCCGCCGCATGCTAGGCGCAAGACCACCGGAATTCTGCAAAGGCGTGTCGCTGGTGTTGCAGCTGCAAGAGGAAACCGAGGCCGACTGGTGGGAGGTCGAGGCATTGTTCGACCTGTGTTTCGCGCCGGGGCGCGAGGCATTGTCGTCGTACCGCCTGCGCGATGGCGTTGCGCCAGTGGCCGCGTTGTGCCTTGTCGCGCGCGATGACGAGGATGGCGTGCTGGGCGGCGCGATCCGCTATTGGCCGGTGCAGGTGGGTGACCGGCGCGCCTTGTTGCTGGGACCGGTGGCGGTTCACCCGACGCGGCAGGGCGAGGGGCTGGGCGCCTGGCTGATCCGCGACAGCCTGCACCGGGCCACGGATGCGGGTTGGTCCCGGGCCATGCTGGTGGGGGATGCACCCTATTACGGCCGGTTCGGGTTCGACCGTTTGACCGCGGTGGACATGCCGCCGCCCACCAACCCCGAGCGGGTTCTGGGCCGGGCCCTGATCCCGGGGGCCTGGGAAGGGGTGCGCGGCGCCGTCACCCGTGCCCGGCCTTGACAGGGACCGGCGAATGCCCAAGCTGTCGGGGATGACCCGGATGACTGTGCGATGACCGAAATCCTGCCCCCCGTTCCAACCACGGCACCAGACCTGGAGGCCGAACTGGCCGCGCTGGCGCGCCGATACCGCAATGCGGACGGGGCGGCGATGCGCCTGCTGGCGCAGCTGGGCACGCAGGCCGAATCGCTGCTGGAGCGGTTGCCCGACGATCTGCGCGGCCGGCTGAACGGGCTGACAAGCCATGCCCTGGAACAGGCAATGGGCGCCGCGTATTCCAGCCGCGGCTGGTTCGGCGATCACCCGGCCTGGGCCAAGACCGCGATGGCGACGGCGCTTGGCGGTATTGGCGGGGCCGGTGGGCTGCCCGGCGCGATGATCGAGTTGCCGGTGACAACGACGCTGCTGTTGCGCGCGATACAGGATGTGGCGGCCGAAAACGGTTTTGATCCATCCGCCGAAAACGTGCGCTTTGACTGTCTGGAGGTGTTCGCCGCCGCCGGCCCGCTGACGGCGCGCGACGACGGGGCAGACCTGGCGTTCCTGTCCACGCGGCTGGCCTTGCGCGGTGCGACGGTGCAGGCGCTGATCGCACGGGTCGCGCCGCGACTGGCAACGGTTCTGGGCCAGAAACTGGCCGCGCAGACAGTTCCGGTACTGGGCGCGGTGGCGGGCGCGACCGTCAACTATGCCTTCACCTCCTATTACCAGGAGATGGCACAGGTTCATTTCGGGCTGCGGCGGCTGGCAATCACGGCGGACAGGCCGCACGCCGCGCTGGTGGAGGACTTGCGCGCGCGGATTGCCGAACGCTCACCCGCACGAGGCTGAAGCATCTCGCTGGTGCGCCAGCCTTCCGCCGATCCAGGTGGCGCGAACGGCCCGGTCATCGCCCATCATGATGGTCGGAAACACCGCCTCCCACAGATCATCCGCCCGCTCGGCGCGCTGTGCGATCGCCGGGGTCGAGGCAAGGTCGAGAACAGTGATATCGGCCTCCATCCCCGGTGCGAGGTTGCCGATACGCTCCCCCATGTGAAGCGTTCGCGCCGATCCCGCGGTGGCCAGCCACAGCAACTGCGCGGGGTGCAGGGCGGCCCCGGTCAGCTGGCCGATCTCGTAGGCGGCGGCCATGGTGCGCAGCATCGAGAAACTGGAGCCGCCGCCGGTGTCGGTGGCAAGGCCGACGCGCTGTCCCTCGGCCATGCGCGCGGCCATGTCGAACAGGCCCGACCCGATGAAGGTGTTGGATGTCGGGCAATGGATCAGCGCCGCCCCCACCTCGGCCAGGCGGGCACGCTCGCGCGGTTCCAGGTGAATGGCGTGACCATAGAGGCCCCGCGCGCCCAGCAGGCCATGCGCCTCGTAGGTGTCGAGGTAGTCGCGCGCCTCGGGGTGAAGGGTTCTGACCCAGGCGATTTCATCGGTCTGTTCGGACAGGTGGGTTTGCATGAGGCAATCGGGATGCTCGGACCAGAGCGCGCCGAGGGCCGAAAGCTGCTCCGGCGTCGAGGTCGGCGAGAAACGCGGTGTGATTGCATAGGACAGGCGATCGACACCGTGCCATTTTTCCAGCAACGCCTTGCTGTCGTCGTAGGCCGATCGCGCCGTGTCGCGCAGCCCGTCGGGCGCGTTGCGGTTCATGCAGGTCTTGCCCGCGACCACCCGTTGCCCGCGCGCCTGCGCCTGCGCGAACAGGGCGTCGACGCTGGCGGGGTGGATGGTGCAGTAGCTGCACATCGTGGTGGTGCCGTGCGATGCCGTCAGGTCCAGGTAGCGTGCCGCGATGCGCGCCGCATAACCGGGGTCTTCAAATCGCGCCTCTTCGGGGAAGGTATAGGCGTTCAGCCAGTCGATCAGCCGCTTGCCCCAACTGGCGATGATCGCGGTCTGCGGATAGTGTACATGCGCGTCCACGAACCCGGCCAGGAGCAGCGCATCGCCGTAATCGACGACGCGCGCGCCGGGATGGGCGCGGCGCAGATCCGGGCCCGGCCCCGCGGCCGCAATGCGCCCGCCCGCGACCAGCACGCCGCCAGCGCCGTCATGGCGCGCGGCGGAAGGACCATGCGTGAACGGATCGTCGTCGAAGGTCAGCGTCTGACCGAGAAGAAGCGTTTGTTGCGGCATGTATCGGTCCTTTCCGGCCTGTGGTTGTAGTCTGGTGCCGCTGCAAGGTAAATCACTGCTTGGCATTGTTTCCCGCTGGCATCATCCGCTATGACGGGTCACGGTGGCAGGAGGGTCTGACATGCTGGACGATCACGAAGACAACGACATGCAGACCGAAGTGCCAGAGGCGGCCGAGGAAGGTTCCTACAGGCTGGATAGGCGCGCGGTGCAGGCCATTCTGGAAGCGGTCCAGGCGGGGGACGCATCCCGACTGACCGCGTTGATGGAGCCGTTGCACCCGGCCGACATCGCCGACCTTCTGGAACAGATCAGCAGCCCGGACCGCGCCGACCTGATCCGGCTCTATGGCCTGGAATTCGATGGCGACATCCTGTCGGAACTCGATGAGAGCATCCGCGAAGAGGTGATTGCGCTGCTGTCGCCGGACGTGCTGGCCGATGCCGTGCGCGACCTGGAAAGCGACGATGTCGTGGATCTGCTGGAGGATCTGGACGAGCCGCGCCATGGCGTTATCCTGGACGCGCTCGAGGACGCGGACCGCGTCGCGGTGCAACAGGCGCTGTCCTATCCCGAATACTCCGCCGGTCGCTTGATGCAGCGCGAGGTCGTCGCCGCGCCCGAGCACTGGACGGTTGGCGATGCGATAGACTACCTGCGCGGCTCTGATGACCTGCCCGACCAGTTCTACCACATGGTTCTGGTCGATCCGCGGATGCATCCGGTGGGCAACGTGACCCTGGGCAAGATCATGCGCTCGGGGCGCGACGTCAAGTTGACCGAGATCGTCGAGGACGTGTTCCAGGTCGTCCCGGCAACGCAGGACGAAGGCGATGTCGCCTATGCCTTCAACCAGTATCACCTGATCTCGGCCCCCGTGGTGGATGAGGACGACCGTCTGGTCGGGGTCATCACCATTGATGATGCCATGTCGGTGCTGGACGAGGAACACGAGGAAGACATCCTGCGCCTGGCTGGTGTGAGCGAGGAATCCAGCCTGTCGGACACCATTTTCGAGGCGGCCAAGGGCCGCGCGGTATGGCTGTTCGTGAACCTGCTGACGGCGATCCTGGCGTCGATGGTCATCAACATGTATGCCGACACCATCGACCAGATGGTCGCGCTGGCGGTGCTGATGCCGATCGTGGCATCGATGGGCGGCAACGCCGGCACCCAGACGATGACGGTGGCCGTGCGGGCCATCGCCACGCGCGACCTGACGGCGCAGAACGCGATGCGTGTGGTGGGGCGCGAACTGTCGGTGGGGGCGCTGAATGGCGCGGCGTTCGGCCTGTTGATGGCGCTTGTCGCGGGGCTGTGGTTCGGGGTGCCGATGCTGGCGGCGGTGATCGGGCTGGCGATGCTGCTGACGCAAGTGGCGGCTGCGCTTGGCGGCATCGTCATTCCCATGCTGCTGGACCGCATGAAAATCGATCCCGCGCTGGCGTCGGGGCCGTTCGTGACGACGATCACCGATGTTGTGGGGTTCTTCGCCTTCCTGGGGCTGGCAGCGGCGGTGCTTCTATGAACCCGGTGGAAGAGGTCAAGGCCGAGGCGCGCCACGCGGCGTTCGTCCGCCGCAAGGTGGCGCATGGTGCGCTCGGCCCGGACCGGAGCGAATACCTGACGCAGGTGCTGGCAAGGTATCGCGGGCGTCCGGTGGCGGGCTACATGCCGATCCGAACCGAGATCAGCCCGCTGGCGGCGATGGCGCAGGCATCCCGGTATGGACCGGTCGGGGTGCCGGTGATCGAATGTCCCGGCCTGCCGTTGCGGTTCTCGCGGTGGCGGCCCGGTTGCGCCCTGCGCGAGGGGCCGTTCGGGGCCATGGTGCCGGTTGTCGATGACTGGATCGAGCCCGAGGTGGTGATCGTGCCGCTGGTCGCGTTCGACCGGGCCGGCGGGCGGTTGGGATATGGCGGGGGGTTTTACGACCGCACGCTGGAGCAGTTGCGTGCGAAACAGCCCGATACATTGGCGATCGGCTTTGCCTACAGTGCGCAGCAGGCCGAGGGCTTGCCGCTGGAGCCGACCGATCAGCCGCTGGACATGGTCGTGACCGAAGCCGGTATCGTGACGTTCTGAAAGTGCAAATCCCCTTGTCGACCCGCGTGATCCGGCATAGCCAAGGGGTATGAGAATACTGTTTCTGGGTGATGTCATGGGCCGGGCCGGGCGGCAGGCCGTGATCGAGGCGCTGCCACGACTGCGCAGTGACTGGCGGTTGGATTTCGTCGTTGTGAATGCTGACAACGCGACGGGCGGCATGGGGTGCAACGCGGCACATGCCAAGGCCCTTCTGGAGGCCGGGGCTGATTGCCTGACCCTTGGCGATCATTGTTTCGACCAGAAAGACATGCTTCAGGCGGTCGAGGGGGATGCGCGCCTGCTCAGGCCGATCAACTTTGCCAAGGCGGCGCCGGGGCGCGGGGCGCGGGTGTTTCAGGACCGGCGCGGGCGCAAGGTGCTGGTGGCGCATGTGCTGGGTAACGTGTTCATGAAGCGTGCGTTCGATGATCCGTTCTCGGCGATCGATTCGGTGCTGCGCACCCATCCGATGGGCGGCGCGGTGCAGGCGGCGGTAGTCGATGTGCATTGCGAGGCCACCAGCGAGAAGATGGCGATGGGTCATTTCTGCGACGGGCGCGCCAGCGTGGTGGTGGGCACGCACACCCATTCCCCGACGGCGGATGCGCAGATCCTGCCGGGCGGAACCGCGTTTCAGACCGACACCGGCATGTGCGGCGACTATCTCAGCGTGATCGGCATGGACAAGGCCGAACCGATGCGCCGCTTCGTCACCGGCATGGGCAAGACGCGGTTCAACCCCGCCATGGGCGAGGTGACGCTGTCGGGATTGCTGGTGGAAACAGACGACGCGACCGGCAAGGCGCGCGAGTTGCGGATGATCCGCCAGGGCGGGCGGCTGGAGCCATCCGCCCCCTGATGCGCGACGCCTGGCCGCGCTAGAGGGGCCAGACCACCAGTATGAGCGGGATTCCCACGGCCAGGACCAGGATTTCGAGCGGCAGGCCCATGTGCCAGTAATCCCCGAAGCGATAGCCGCCGGGGCCGAGGATCACGGTGTTGTTCTGGTGCCCGATCGGCGTGAGAAAGGCGCAGGACGCCGCCACGGCAACGGCCATCAGGAAGGTGTCGGGGTTGACCTGCAACTGCTCGGCGACACGGATGCCCACCGGGGCGGCGATGATCGTGGTGGCGTTGTTGTTGAGGATATCCGACATCGTCATCGTCACCACCATCAGCACCAGAATGCTGACCCAGGCGGGCAGTCCGCTGGTCAGCGACGTCAGGCCCGAGGCTATCAGCTGCGTACCGCCGGTGCTGTCGAGCGCCAGTCCCAGCGGAATCACCGACCCCAGAAGCACGATGACCGGCCAGTCCACGTGCGAATACAGCTCTTTCGTGGGCAGGATGCGGGCCAGCACGAATGCCACCACCAGCAGCCCCAATGCCACCGGCATGGAGACCAGCCCGAACGAGGCCGACAGGATCGCCACGGCGAAAAGCGAGATCGCCAACGGTGCCTTGGTTTCGTCGGTGATCGGGTGGGCGCGGCTTGCCAGCGGCAGGCAGCCCAGCCATTCGACCACGTGTTCGGCGGTGTCTTCGGGCGCCAGCAACAGAAGTATATCGCCCGCCTCGATGGTGGTGCGGCGCGCGCGGTCGCGAATGGTACGCCCGCGGCGAGAAATGCCCATCAGGATGGTTTGTTGGCGCCAGCCCAGCCCGATGGCCTGCGCGGTGCGCCCGGTGATCCGACTGTCTTCGCGGGCCACGGCCTCGACCAGGATCTGGCCTTCGTCAGTAGGGATTCGGGCCTTGTCGCTGGGGCTTTCGGGAAACGCCAGCCCGGTTTCTTGGCGGAATTCCTCGAGTCTGGCGGGGGACGCCTCGATCAGCAGGATGTCGTCGGCCTCGAGGATGGCGTTGCGCGATGGTCCGCGCCGGCGTTTGCCGTCACGCAGTAGCGACAGGATCGCCACATCGGCATCTTCGGCGGCGGGGTCGAGGCTACCGAGCCGCTTGCCGATCAGCTTGCTGCCCTCGGGCACAAGCAGTTCGGCCACGTAATCGGCCAGGTCTTCGGCCTGGCCGACGCCTTCTTCGCGTTGCGGGATCAGACGCCAGCCGATGAACGTGACGTAGATCAACCCGGCGAGCGCCACGCCCAAGCCCACGGGGGTGAAATCGAACATCGCGAAAGAGCTGCCCAGTTCCTGTTTGCGGATGGAGGCGACGATGATGTTGGGCGGCGTGCCGATCATCGTTATCATGCCGCCCAGAATGGTGGCAAAAGCCAATGGCATCAATGTCTTGCCTGCTGCACGCTTGGCCTTGGCGGCGATCTGGGTATCTACCGGCATCAGCAGGGCAAGCGCGGCAATGTTGTTTATGAACCCCGACAGCACGGCGCTGAAGCCGCCCAGGGTGAGGATATGTGACGTAATCCCGCGATCCGAGCGAACCAGGTGGCGGCTGACTATGCCCACGGCGCCGGACCGCGTCAGCCCCGCCGAGGCGATCAGCACCATCGCAACGATGATCGTGGCGGGGTGTCCGAAGCCGGAAAACGTCTCGTCCGAGGGAACGACGCCCAGCACGACGCCGATGAGCAAGCCGCCCAGGGCCACGATATCAAAGCGCACGCGTCCCCAGGCGAACATGCTGAACATTGCCACGAAAATAGCGAATAGAATCAACTGATCTATGGTCATCGCGGAAGGCCCTTTCGTCGAACACACAAGCGCAGAGACGATGTAATGGCAAGCACCTTGCAGCATAAGGGGGGGCTGAGTATAGAGACGCCACACCAGACACGCAGAACGGAGGCACGCATGGCCGGGCACTCGAAATGGGCCAATATCCAGCATCGCAAGAATCGCCAGGACGCGGTGCGCTCCAAGCTGTTCTCGAAGCTGTCCAAGGAAATTACCGTCGCGGCCAAGATGGGCGACCCGGACCCCGAGAAGAACCCGCGCCTGCGGTTGGCGGTGAAGGAGGCGAAATCACAGTCGGTTCCCAAGGATGTCATTGAAAGGGCTATCAAAAAATCCCAGGCCGGGGATGCCGAGGATTACGAGGAAATCCGTTACGAGGGCTACGGGCCCAACGGCGTGGCGGTGATCGTCGAGGCGATGACCGATAACCGCAACCGCACGGCGTCGTCGGTTCGCTCGACCTTTGCCAAGAGTGGCGGCAACCTGGGCGAGCCGGGGTCGGTGCAGTTCATGTTCGAGCGCAAGGGCGAGGTCGTCTATCCCGCCGCTGTGGGCGATGCCGACACGGTGATGATGGCCGCGATCGAGGCGGGCGCGGAAGATGTGGAAAGCAGCGAGGATGGTCACACCATATGGTGTGCCGATACTGACCTGAACGACGTGGCGAGCGCGCTGGAGCAGGAGCTGGGCGAATCCGAATCGACCAAGCTGGTCTGGCGCCCGACGACGACGACGGAGTTGGACCTGGAGGGCATGCAGAAGCTGATGAAGCTGGTGGATGCGCTGGAGGATGACGACGACGTGCAGCGCGTGACCACCAATTTCGAAGCCTCGGACGAGGTGATGGCGCAGCTGTAGTGTTACCGCTGCGCGCGCGGGACCGTGCGCCGCGTCAAGGATTGGCGGACCGCCCGGAAGGGACGTTTCGGCGCCTGAAACGAACGATTCGCACGGTGGCTCAGATCGTGGTCCGAAGCCGGTAGCCGGCATGGTAGGTCAGCGCGGCGGCGGTCACGATCCGCGCGCCGTCGGCGGTGGTCCGGTCCAGCCGCAGCAGCGGCGTGCCGGATGCGCAGTCCAGCAGCGCGGCGAGCTGGTCGTCGGCGCAGACGGCGCCGAACGAGAGGGTGCCGGCGGTGAAGGGGGCATTGCGCACCAGCCATTCGTTGGCAGAGACCTGCGACAGGTCGGCATCGAGAATGCCCGGCGCGGCGGCGGGGGTGATCCAGCGATCCTCGATCACGAAGGGATGCGCGCCGGACAGGTGCAGGGCGCGCACGTGCAGGGCGGCCTCGCCCGTTGGCAGCGACAGGGTGGCGGCCACGGTCGGGGGCGGCGCGGCCATTTCGCGCGACAGCAGCCGGTAGCCGTAGGGCTGGCCGAGGGCGGCGACCTCGTCGCGGATCACGGGGATTTGCAGCACGGCGCGGCGCACCGGGGTGGCGGCAACGCGGGTGCCGGCGCGGCGGCGGCGATCCAGCACGCCGGCCTCGGCAAGGTCGCGCAGGGCGCGGTTGACGGTGGCGCGGGCGCAGCCCAGCTCGATCGCCAGGTCGGCCTCGTTCGGGATCATGCTGCCGGGCGGCCATTCGCGCGACCGGATGCGGCGCAGAACCTCGGCCCGGATGCTTTGCCAGGTGTGCGCGCTCTGTGTTGGCTGGTTCATAGGATGTCCTTCAGACGGGTGAGCGTCGCGCGGTAGGCACGGGTGATGGCGTCGCGACCGGGATGGGCGCCGTTCTCCACCACGTGGCGGCCGGCCGACCAGACATGCGCGACCATGCGCGCGTCGCCATTGGTCATGAACGTGTCCAGAAGCGTGTCGCCGCTGCGTCCGATCAGGTCGGTCGCGTCCGCGTCCAGCGCCAGCAGATCGGCCCATTGCCCCGGCGCGAGGTGCCCCGTGCCGCGCCCGGTGGCCTGGGCGCCGCCGGCGGCGGCGATGTCGAAGATGCGCCGCCCGGTCGAGTGATCGGCGCTGGCCAGCATGGCGCGGCCACGGTCGCGCAGGCGCTGCGAATATTCCAGTGTGCGCATTTCCTCGGGCAGGGAGATGCGGATGTTGCTGTCGGAGCCAAACCCGAACCGCCCGCCTGCATCTGCGTAGGCGACGCCGTCGAAGATACCGTCGCCCAGGCTGGATTCGGTGATCGGGCACAGGCCCGCCACCGCGCCGGAGGCGGCCAGCATGTCGCGTTCATGCGGTTGCATTTGCGTGCAGTGGATCAGGCACCAGCGGTCATCGACATCCATCTGCGCGAACAGGTATTCGGCCGGGCGCGCGCCGGTGGCGCAGAGCAGTTCATCGACCTCGGCGGTCTGCTCGGCCAGGTGCATGTGTATGGGGCCGTCACCGGCCATTCCGGCGGCGGCGCGCAGCCCGTCATCGGTGACCGCGCGCAGGCTGTGGGGGGCGACGCCCATGCGCGCGTCCTGCGGCAGGGCATCGAGCGCGGGTTGTGCGGCGGCCATCAGCCGAGCGAAGCCGTCCGTCTCGTTGCCGAAGCGCACCTGGCCGGGGCCGAGTGCGCGGCCGTCGCGCCCGCCCACCTGGTAGAGCACCGGCAGCAGGGTCAGGCCGATGCCGGTTTGCGCGGCGGCGGCGCAGATGCGCGCGGCCATTTCGGCGGGGTCATCGTAGCCGACACCGCCGGGCGCGTGGTGGAGGTAATGGAACTCGGCCACCGAGGCAAAGCCGGATTCCAGCATTTCCATCTGCACGTAGGCGGCGATCGCCTGCACGTCGTCTGGGGTGAGTTGATCGAGAAAGCGGAACATCAGGCTGCGCCACGTCCAGAAACTGTCGCGCGGATCGGGGCCGCGCCGTTCGCTCAGCCCGGCCATGGCGCGTTGAAAGGCGTGGCTGTGCAGGTTGGCAGGCGCGGGCAGGGCCGGACCGATGCGCAACCCTTCGGCAGGGGCGCCCGGGGTGACGGCGGCGATGCGTCCGTCGGTGCCGATCTCGATACGGACATCGGTGTGCCAGCCATCGTGCAGCAGGGCGGTCGTGGCGTGCAGGATGTGATTCATGCTTGACTCGAGAAAAATATGTATAGACATATATACCATAAGCGCAGACGAAACAGGAATCAATCGCCATGAACCGGGTTTTGTTGACGGAGTTGAACGCCGCCACGATGGAGGAGGGCTATGGCCTGATCCGCGATGCGGCGATCCTGATCGAGAACGGGCGCGTGGCCTGGGTCGGCCCGCGCGCGGACGCGCCCGAGGCGGAACGGCGCCGCGCCATGGGCGGGAGCCTGGTGACGCCGGCGCTGATCGATTGTCACAGTCACATCGTTTTCGGCGGCGACCGCGCGGGCGAGTTCGAGATGCGCCTCGAGGGCGCGAGCTATGAAGAGGTGGCGCGCGCGGGGGGCGGCATCGTGTCCACGGTGCGCGACACCCGCGCCGCCAGCGAGGCGGAGTTGCTGTCCGGTGCGCTGACGCGGGTGGACGCGATGATCGCCGAGGGCGTGGGCACGATCGAGGTGAAGTCGGGCTATGGCCTGGATATCGACACCGAGATGCGGATGCTGCGCGTGGCGCGCCGCATCGCCGAGGTGCGTCCGGTGCATATCCGCACTACCTGGCTTGCCGCCCATGCCTTGCCGCCCGAATACGAGGGCCGCGCCGATGCCTATATCGACGAGGTTTGCATCGCGGGCCTGCGCGCCGCGCACGCGGCGGGTCTGGTGGATGCGGTGGACGGGTTTTGCGAATCCATCGCCTTTGACGCGGCGCAGATCGCGCGCGTGTTCGACGCGGCGGCGGCGCTGAACCTGCCGGTGAAGCTCCATGCCGAGCAGCTCAGCCATATGGGCGGCGCGGCGATGGCGGCGCGCCACGGGGCGCTGTCGGCCGATCACGTGGAATATGCGACGGTCGAGGATGCCCGCGAGATGGCGCGGGCGGGCACGGTGGCGGTGATCCTGCCGGGGGCCTTCTATACCCTGCGCGAGACGCAGGCGCCGCCGATCGAGGCGTTCCGCGCGGCGGGCGTGGAAATGGCGCTGGCGACGGATTGCAACCCGGGCTCGTCGCCGCTGGCCTCGCCGCTTCTGGCGATGAACATGGGCTGCACCCTGTTTCGCATGACGCCCGCCGAGGCGCTGGCGGGGGTGACGCGGGTCGCGGCGCGGGCGCTGGGCCTGTCGGACCGGGGGCAGCTGCGCCCCGGTCTGCGTGCCGACCTGTTGGTTCTGGACCCGTCCGGGCGCGTCGGGCTGACCATGGCGGGCGGGCGCATCACCCATGCCAGCGGCGAAGTGGCGCGGCGGCTGTTGGGTTAGGGGATACAGCGACCCGGACGCGGGTAAGGCCGGATGGTGGGCGGCCACCGCGCGCGTCCTGCAAAAACCGCTGGAAAAACGCCAGTGCAGGCCATATTCACTTCAAAGCCTTATCAGTGTGACCCGAAGGGGACGAGCCATGTCCAACGACCTATTCAACAGTTTCATGACCGGCCCGGATGAAAAGGGGCGGTTCGGTGACTTCGGCGGCCGGTTCGTATCCGAGACCCTGATGCCGCTGATCCTGTCCCTGGAAGAGCACTACGAGGCTGCCAAGACCGATCAGTCGTTCTGGGACGAGATGGACGATCTGTGGACGCATTACGTGGGCCGGCCCAGCCCGCTCTATTATGCCGCGCGGATGACCGAGCATTTCGGCGGCGCCAAGATCTACCTCAAGCGCGACGAGCTCAACCATACCGGGGCGCACAAGATCAACAACGTGCTGGGTCAGATCCTGCTGGCGCGGCGGATGGGCAAGAAACGCATCATCGCCGAGACCGGCGCCGGCCAGCACGGCGTGGCTACCGCCACGGTCTGTGCCAAGTTCGGCCTGCAATGTGTGGTCTACATGGGCGCGCATGATGTCGAGCGGCAGGCGCCCAACGTGTTCCGCATGCGCCTGCTGGGCGCCGAGGTGGTGCCGGTGACGTCGGGGCGCGGCACGCTCAAGGACGCGATGAACGATGCGCTGCGCGACTGGGTGACCAACGTGCATGACACCTTCTACTGCATCGGCACGGTGGCGGGGCCGCATCCCTACCCGGCGATGGTGCGCGATTTCCAGTCGGTGATCGGCAAGGAGGTGCGCTGGCAACTGGCCGAGCAGGAGGGCGAGGGCCGTTTGCCCGACACGGTGATCGCCGCGATCGGCGGCGGGTCCAACGCGATGGGCCTGTTCTACCCGTTTCTCGACGAGAAGTCGGTGAACATCATCGGGGTCGAGGCCGGGGGCAAGGGCGTGAACGCCAAGATGGAGCATTGCGCCTCGCTGACGGGGGGGCGACCCGGAGTGCTGCATGGCAACCGCACATACCTGTTGCAGGACGATGACGGGCAGATCCTGGAAGGGTTCAGCATATCGGCGGGGCTGGATTATCCCGGCATCGGACCCGAGCACAGCTGGCTGCACGATACCGGCCGGGCCGAATACGTGTCGATCACCGATGCCGAGGCGCTGGAGGCGTTCCAGCTATCGTGCGCTTTGGAAGGGATCATCCCCGCGCTGGAGCCGAGCCATGCCTTGGCCCATGTTGCCAAGATCGCACCCAAGCTGCCTGCCGACCACATCCTGGTGATGAACATGTGCGGGCGCGGCGACAAGGACATCTACACCGTGGCGCGGCACCTGGGCTTTGACATGGAAGGCGCTCCCGAGGGCCGCTGACGCGCCGGCAAGGCGGCCCGCTCAGGCGCGGAAATCGTCCTGGTGGTCGAGAAACCAGCGGTAGGTCTGCGCGATCCCGTCTTCGAGGTCGATGGAGGCGCGCCAGCCCATTTCGGCCAGGCGCTGCACGTCCATAAGTTTGCGCATGGTGCCGTCGGGCATGTCGGGATCGGTGACGATGCGGCCGGCGTAGCCGGTGGCCTGCGCCACCATCTGCGCAAGTTGCAGGATGGTCACATCCTTGCCGGTGCCGATATTGATATGGCTGAGCATGGGCAGGGTGTTCGCGTCATAGGTGGCCTTGTCGAGATCGAGCACGAACAGCGATGCCTCGGCCATGTCGTCGACGTGCAGGAATTCGCGCCGGGGCTTGCCCGACCCCCAAATGGTGACCTCTGCGCGCCCGTCCTGAACCGCCTCGTGAAAGCGGCGGACGAGGGCGGGCAGGACGTGGGAATTCTCGGGGTGGAAATTGTCGCCCGGCCCATACAGGTTCGTCGGCATGACCGAGCGGTAATCGGTGCCGTATTGCCGGTTGTAGCTTTCGCACAGCTTGATGCCGGCGATCTTGGCGATGGCGTAAGGCTCGTTCGTGGGCTCCAGCGGCCCCGTCAGAAGCGCATCCTCGCGCATCGGCTGCGGCGCGGCCCTGGGGTAGATGCAGCTTGATCCGAGTTGCAGCAGCCGCTGCACGCCCGCCTGATAGGCCTGGTGGATCACGTTGCATTCGATCATCAGGTTGTCGTGGATGAAGTCGGCCGGATAGGTGTTGTTGGCGTGAATGCCCCCCACCCTGGCCGCGGCCAGGATCACCACGTCGGGGCGGGTGGCCTGCATGAAGTCGCGCACCGCGGCCTGATCGGTCAGGTCAAGCTCGGCATGGGTGGCGGTGACGAGATCAAGATCCCGGCCCGCTGCGCGCCGTGCCTGCAAGCGGCGCAGGATCGCGCCGCCCACCATGCCGCGATGTCCGGCCAGATAGATGCGGGTCATTGCCTCACCCCTCCAGCGAAACCGGCAGGTCCATGCCGTGCGCCTTGAGGAGCGCATGTCGGCGCGCGGTGCGCAGGTCTTCCGCGACCATCTCGGCGCACATCTCCTGCGCGGTGATTTCGGGTTCCCAGCCCAGTTCGGCCTTGGCCTTGGAGGGGTCTCCGAGGAGGGTCTCGACCTCGGCTGGGCGGAAATAGCGCGGGTCGATCCGCAAGATCACGTCGCCCGGTTTGACCGTCGGGGCCAAGTCGCCCGTGACGCTGGCGACGGCGGCGGTTTCGCCTACCCCTTCGCCGGAGAATTCCAGCGTGATCCCGAGTTCCGCCGCCGTCCAGGTGATGAATTCGCGGACCGAATACTGCTTGCCGGTGGCGATCACGAAATCGTCGGGCGCGTCCTGTTGCAGCATCATCCACTGCATCCGCACGTAATCCCTGGCGTGACCCCAGTCGCGCAGCGCGTCGATATTGCCCATTTACAGGCACTGTTCCAGACCCTGCGCGATATTGGCCAGACCGCGCGTGATCTTGCGTGTGACGAAGGTTTCGCCGCGCCGCGGGCTCTCGTGGTTGAACAGGATTCCGTTGCAGGCATACATGCCGTAGGCTTCGCGGTAGTTCACGGTTATCCAGTAGGCATAAAGCTTGGCCACGGCATAGGGGCTGCGGGGGTGAAACGGTGTTGTTTCGCGCTGCGGGGTTTCCTGGACCAGGCCGAAAAGTTCGGAGGTGGACGCCTGGTAGAAGCGGGTGGTCTTCTCCAACCCGAGGAAGCGGATGGCTTCGAGCAGGCGCAGGGTGCCCATGGCATCCACGTCGGCGGTATATTCCGGCGCGTCGAAGCTGACCGCGACATGGCTTTGCGCGCCGAGGTGATAGACCTCGTCGGGCTTCACCTCGCTTAGAATGCGGGTGAGGTTGGAACTATCGGTCAGATCGCCGTAATGCAGCTTGAGCCATTGATGATTGCTGTGCGGATCCTGGTAGATGTGATCGATTCGCTGGGTGTTGAACAGCGACGCGCGGCGCTTGATCCCGTGTACTTCGTAGCCCTTTTCGAGAAGGAACTCGGCCAGGTAGCTGCCGTCCTGACCGGTAATGCCGGTGATAAGGGCGCGTTTGGTCATCGGGATCGTCTCCACTTTCTGAAATCATGTTCCGCCGTGGCATATGGCGCAACGGATAGTGTCATGTGCAGGCAGGTCGCAATCAATTTCCAGACCGGCTTTGGCGAGAGTTTCTGCCACTCTGTCCCGGGCTGCAAGGAGGTCTTTGATCCGGCCCGCCGGATGCGGCAAGGATCGAGGCTTGCATGTGCCGCCGCGTGTCGCAGAGGCCACGCATTTTCATTGTGATCGCGCCAATGGCTTGCGTAGCCAGACGATATTGCCGCATCCTGCGGGACGGCGCCAACATGCCGGGCGCTTGTGCTGCGGAAGGGACCAGGTGACGGCAACCGGGCGTGACATCGTGGTCATCTCGTCGTGTTCAGCCAGGCCGGGGATGACGGTCCGGGCCCAGTGCGGGCAGGCGTGACTTGGAGGGAACGGGAAATTTCATGCTGATTTGTCGCGACCCCGGGCTTTTGTTCGTCAAGACGATGAAAACGGCGGGATCATCCATCGAAATCGCTCTCGGGGCGTTGTTGCGCGAGGGCGACCTGGCGACGCCGCTTGATCCGTCGGAAGAGAGGCAGCGACCCGGAAAGAACGTGCGGCGCGCGGTTCGGAGCATGGTGCAGACGTTGCGCGCGCGTAGCGACGGGGCCGTGAGGGCGCGCTATCCTCACCACGGCTACGAGGTTGCCGCCACGTACCTGGCGAACGAGATCGAGGGATGCCGCGCCTTCTGCGTGGAACGCAACCCGTACGACAAGGCCGTCTCGGCGTTTCATTTCGTCTATGACCGCCACAACCGGCGCATTACCGATCCCGGCCAGCAGTTCGAGGAATTCTGCAAGTCCGCGCGGCTGCCTTCGTTTTCCAATTTCGACATGTATACACGCGATGGCGAACTGGTGGTCGAGCGGGTGCTGCAATATGACCGGCTTGACCGCGAGTTTTCCGATGTCATGGGTTCGTTCGGGATCACGGGTGTTTCGCTGGGCGACAAGAAGGCCAAGGCGGGTGTGCGGCCGAAACTGGATCTGAGCACCTATTACGGGGCCGATTACGAGCGGCCGGCGGCACGACTGGTCGAAGGCACCTTCGCGCGGGAGTTCGCGTTCTTCGGCTATCAGCGGCCCTGAGCGCGCCCACGCGGCGTCGGGCGGTCATGGCATCAGGTTGTGTTTTCTCGCCAGTTCCGCGAGCACGGAGTTGTCCGGCGGGATCCCGGCATGGCGGCGGGCGAGCCGGTCGCGGCATCGCCGACCGTAGAAGTGTATCGAGACGGTGTCATCCTTGACCAGTTGCCAGACGCGCCTTGCATGCAGGAAGTAGTAACGGCGATCACGGAAGGACACCGGGTAAAGCACATGCGGCTCCAGCGCGTGCCCGAACTCGTCGTGCTTGTGCAGGAAGTGAGACAGGGCACGTGGCCCCCACGCCCCCCAGGGCATTTCCGATGCGTGCATGGGATCGTTGCTGGCCGCGCGTTCGCGCATTTCGGCCACCTTTTTGGCGTCGAACCAGACCGGGATGGCGTATTCGTCTTCGCAGAACTCGATCAGGTCGCGCAGTGTCGGCGAGGTCGCGGGCAGCGCCAGAACGCCGTTGGCGACGATGTCGGCGCTTTCGCGTCCGAAAAAATAGCCATCCTTCGGTTCGAAAGGCTTCAGGCAATAGGCATCGGTATCGGCCCAGACCAGCCCGTCATGGCGCGCGAGCAGGTTATAGCGGAACCTGTCGGAATAGGGCGCGGGGCTGCCCGTTCGCTCGTGGCGGATCATCGTGGCCGGAGACGGCAGGATGTCCGATGCCGGTGCCTCTTCCACCCCCTCGGGCAGACCGCCGACCCGATCGTAGGAAAACATCACCACCCGGTGACCGGCATCGATAAAGGATTTCGTGCACAGACGTTCGATGAAGCCCAGGTCGGGCCCTTCCCAGAACATGGCGATTGTCGGTAGCGACATTGTTGACTCCGTCGTTTGCATTGGCGCCGACCTTAGCGCGGGCTGGGCAGTCTGGTCTTGCGAAATGTGTCGGATATGAAAACGGCATCACCGAAGCGGAGCTGACCGTTGGGAAACCGCCGGGACGGGAACAGGTCGTAGAGCGTGTAGCCATGTTCACGCAGAAGGCCCCAGATCCTGTCGAGCAGCGGAACCCCGTCATAGTGCGGCGTGGCGAACCATTCCAGCATCACGATGTCGATGGCGTCTTTCCCGAGCATCCGCGCGCTGCCTTCGAGGATATCGTATTCGCTGCCCTGGGCGTCGATCTTCAGGCACGAGATGTGGTTGACATCGTTGCGCGAGCACCATGTGTCCAGCCGCATGGTGTCCACGGTGATGATATCCTCGGTGGTGTGGCCGGAGTGCGCTGCGGCTTCCTCGCCGGTGTTGCTGAACAGCGATGAGCTTTCGTCGTGGTCGGCGACGCGGAACCTGGCCTTGCCGGTCGAGTCCGACATTGCCATCTGGTGCACCTTGACCGTGGGAAACCGGCTCAGCTTGCGCGTGACGAACTCGCAGTTGGACGCGATCGGTTCGATCAGGTGGATGGGCATGTCGCAGAACAGCCGACACAGGAAAAGCGCGATCTGACCGCGGTTGGCGCCGATATCGACGACCGCGCCGGAGCGGTCCGAATACTGCGACAACCGGCCAACGGCGCCGACCGGTCCCTCCATTTGCCTGATCTGGTTCAGATGCCATTTCTTGGGGGCAAGCGGGGTGGCTACGTCCATGGATCGTCCTTTTGCAATGTCATGACAAACGGGGGCCCTCGAAAAGGCATTCGGATACTCGCTGGCGGGGTGTGGCCGCGCGGGGATGTCATCAGCCCTCGCCCGCGACGGCATTGTCGGCTCGTATCTTGTTGCGACGCAACCAGTCGAGGAACCGGTCCCAGCCGGGGCGCTCTTTCAATTCGGTGATCTTTGCGCGGTGCCAGTCGCAGGCTTCGGCATGGAGCCTGCCCAGGACCGGATCGGACTTGAGCGCATCGAGCACCGGCCGGGCGCGTTCGGCATGGGGCAGGATCGAGCGATCCCTGGTCCGGTTGACGTTCATGTCCGCCCAGTAATGCTCTGTCTGTTCGCTGGCGATGTGGTTGGTCCGGCCCCGGTCGCGCTTGACCAAAAAGCTTTCGAGCGAGCGGACGGAATAGTGGTGCAGCCGTGCATGGCGGTTGCTGAATCCGGGCCATGCGCGCCAGCCGATCTTGTCCATCGGGCGCAGGTTGCCGCCGCAATCGGACCAGCGCACCTGCCCCTCGCGCCCCTCGGGCACCCCCTTGGGTCGGTGCGGATTGTATTTCTGGAACAGCCCGTTGTTGCGGAACAGGGTCTTGAACCCGATCGCGCGTCCGTTGGCCGGATCGTCCTCTTCATCGGCAAGGAGAAACTGTTCGGTCACGGGCCGGTCGGCATATGCCTCGATCCCGCCACAACCAAAGAGTTTCCATACGAAGGACACCGCATCGCAATCGCCCATGGCCGCGATCATCTGGTCCAGCGTTTCGGCTCCTTCGCGCAGGTTGATGAATTCGTCCACGTCGAGACAGATCAGCCAGTCCGCCCCCTCCACCCACGGATGGACGGTGGCGCGGCGCAGCGCCTTGTGTTGCGGCGACGCGCCGTCCGAGACATCGTTGGGCCGGTGGCTGCAATAACCCAGCTCCTCCAGCCGCTCGGCCATGAGATCGGTGCCATCCTCGCAATTGTTGGTGAAGATCACGAAGCCGGTGAAACCTATGGTCAGGTTATGGGCGATCCATTCCAGCAGGAACGGACCCTCGTTCTTCATCGTTGTCATGATGACGTGGCTGCCGCCGCATGCCGGAGCGGGCAGGGCGGCTGTGTGCGTTGCGCGCTGGTTCATTCGGCGGCCTGCTTCTTGAGTTTGTGAAAGGCGGGCCCCACGCGCTGCGCCAGGCTGGCGTGACCGCGTTCTTCCAGGTTGCTCTGTAGCGCCTTGCGATACCACGGCAGGAAACGGCGCTGGCGGAACATCGCGTAGAACACCTGCGGCGTCAGCGTGTCGTCGAGCGCATGTTGCATGAGTGGCTTGAGAAGCCCCGCCCGGCGCAGGGCCACGGGCGAGAAATGCCCCGCGCACCACGTCTTGAGACGGATCACGTTGTCGCCATCCAGCCGGTCGACGTGGCGACGGTCGGGTTCGAAAAACGGATCATACAGCACGAAGGCCTTTTCCACGTCGTCGATTTCGAACGCGCAATCGCTGTGGGCCAGCGACCAGTCGCGCGCGCGCCCCATGCGGAACCGCCGTTCCCAGGGCACGAGCGCCTCGTCGAGCGTGGTCTGGGGGTTGAAACTGACGACGGTGGAGCCGGGCGCGAGCGACGAAAAGGCGAGCGCGGCGAAGCCTCCCATCGAGGTGCCGGTCAGAATGACCCTGTCGAACTCCGCGAAGAAGCCATCGGTGGCCAGCTTTCCCAGATGGGATATGAGTTGCGGATCGCGGTACCAATCCTTGCGCCGTGCCATCACCGACAGGTGCGACCAGCGGTTTTCGCGCACGAACTTGTATGCCCAGGGTTCGCGCTCCGGGGTGGTGTCGTTGACATTCGACAGGTTGTCGAATGTCACGACCAGCCGCGCGGGATCGCGCCGGATGCACATGACCGCGTGGTTCCTGAGCCGGGTGTAGAAGCCCTCGTTTTCGCCGCCGGTGTGGATTTCGCCGAACCACGGCGGCAGGGCGGCGTTGTTAGCGGGCGGAGCTGGCTCTGCTTCGGGGGCGACAGGCACCGGTTCCGTTTTCGGCTGCGGGGGCGCGACCGGCGCGATCGGTTCGCCCTTGAGCGTGGCAAGCACCTGCTGCGCATCAGTCGAGGAGGCGCGCAACCGGTCCAGCATGGCGCGTTCCAGGTCGCACAGCGCCTCCTGCGCGGCGCGCACGCCGGGCAGGGCCATCAGCATGTCCATTTCCCGCGCCGTGTCCCCCATCCGCGCGGACAGGTCCACGGGCGGCCCGTCGCCCGCGCCGCAGCCTTGCAGCCACGCGATCAGCGTCTCGGCATCAGGGCGCTGCTTTTCCGGCAGCACCTCGCGCCGCAACAGGCTTGTCTCCACGCTTGGCGCGGGGATTTTCACGATCACGGCCTTGGCGCTACCCCGCGCCGCCATGTCGCCGGCCCAGGTGATGCGGCTATGCGGTTGCGGCATCGGCGTGCCGTCGCCGTTCATCCATCTGACAGCCGTCCTGCCCCGCGCAGGCGCGGCGGGAACCTCGGCGGTGCGCGAGGCGAAGAGGCCCAGCCGCACCGCGCTTCGCAGCGGCGACTCGTCTGTCACCGGGGCGACCGGGCGCGCGCCGAACAGGATGGCGCCGGGCTGGAACGGTTGCGACGGGCCGCAACCGGCAACCCGCAGCGGCGCCGACATGACATCCGCGCCACCACAGGCGCGCATCAGCGACTGCACGCTTCTGGCGCCGCTTTGAATGCAGAAATATTCATCCGATCCGAGGTAAAGGCCATACCCGCCGCTTTCTTCCACCTCGGCGCGTGCCGCGCAAATGGCGGAATTGCGGATTTCCTCGTCCATGTCCCAATCGATCGTAACCGGCACGAGCGTCACCGCCCCCTGCGCCGCAAGGGCATCGAACAGCGGCTGTTTGCCCGATTGCCTGCGATCCGTGAACAGAACCACGTCCGTCGCCCCGATCGCGCGATGATATGCCAGCCATTCCAGGAAACTCGATTCAGGCTGTGCCACGAAGGCGCTCAGCAAGAGTTTCGGTCCTTTTGTCATAACTCACCTTGTCATGAACGTACCAATTCATTTGCCATTATGCACCTGCGGGAGCGCTTGCGACTATTGTCGAGAAGCATATATGCTCCGGATTGCGTAAGAAAGGTTGATTTATGTCGTCGGGTGCCAGCAAAGGGCGCGGATTCTTCATCGGTCTGCGCAAGGACCAGTTGGGCGCGCGCCTGCTGATGATGCTCAACAGCATCCGCCTGGCCGAGGACTACAAGACCGATTTTCGCATCAACTGGTTCCCGCGCGGTGCTATGGCGCCGAAACTCGACACGCCCGCGGACTTGTTCGACCAGGCGTTCATCGAACGGCATTTCATCGAGAACGATGAATTCGAGGCGCTTGAAAGCATCACCAAGCCGATATGGGCCTTTCTGAAGGACAAGACGCCCGATCGGCTCGAGGCACATCTGGCCGGTGGCGGGCATGTCCTGCTGGCCGAAGGTTTCGATATCGTCGAATTCCCGTGGGAGGACAGCGGAGATCTGCGCGGGCGGTTTCGGGGCTTCATCTCGCATATCGCGTTCAATCCGGTGGTGCAGGGGCATATCACGGCGATCGAAAACGCGATGTCGCAGGGCAGCGGCCGTGTCATCGCCTATCACATCCGGCGCGGCGACATCCTCAACGAAGATCCGTGGAAGCACAAGGACTGGCCCGCCAAGATCGAGCCGGACGAACTGTATTCGGCATATCTCGAAAAGAACCCTGATGCGGCCGCGCTGGTGTTTTCCGACCAGGCCGAAAGCATCACGCGCTTTACCTCCACCCATCCCCAGGTGCGCAGGATAACCGACCTGGTCGATCTCGACGGCTGCAAGCCGGTGCAGCGCGATTTCCTGGAGCTTTTCGCCATGTCGCGCGCCTCCGAGATCGTGGCGCCGCCGATCAGCGCCTTCAGCCGCGCCGCCGCGCGGCTGAGCGGACAGGAGCGCAAGTGTTTCCACGAGGTGATGAGCCTGGAGGAACGCGATGGCGCCTATGAGAACGTCACCGCGCGTTTCCTCAACGGCGTTTCCAATTTCATCACGCCAAGCGAAGCGGCCCATGTTTACGTCAAGGTCGCCCGCAGGTTGCAGGAAAACGGGCGCGACGCCGAGGCGTGGGAAATCGGGCAGAAGATCCTGGAAGCCGGCGCCGACAACGCGTTTCTGCCGCTGATACAGGCCACCAACGGGATCTACCTGCACAAATGGGAAGAGGCGTTGCGCCATGTGGACGCGGCGCTGGCGCATCCCGACCAGTGGCAGCAGAACTACATATCGGCGCTTGCTATCCGGGCGCATATCCTTGGCGCGCTGGGCAAGCGTTTCGATGCGCGGCGAACTTTTTTGCGCGCGTTCTGGCAAAAGCCGATGCTGCCCGACGTGACGGTGATCGGCTCTTTCATGATCAAGCGCCGGCGCTTGCGCCCCGGTGCGACATTGCCGTTCGACATCGACACCCTCGCCGCCCTGCCGGTGCGTTTTCAGCAGACCAACATCGTCGTGCAGCAGGGCAAGATCCTGCGCCGGCGCGCCCTGGACCTTTCCGCGATCGCGATCGAATGGCCCTGGTTCGCGCTGGATGGCAAGACCGAACGCCTGCTCGGGGCGAGCAGCGACCTGCAGGCGATCCATGCGCGGCTTCTCGCGCATGAACGCTGTGTGCCGGGGGGCGGACCGTTCAGCTTCTGCGCGCTGCTCGATGCGCGGTTGGGGCGGCTCGATGCGGCGCTGGAGCGCAACTCCGAGGCGGTTTTTTACGCGCCGGACGATCCCATGGTGCGCAAGCGACAGGCGGAAATCCTGATGATGCGGGGCGATCATGACGCGGCACTCGCGGAGATGGAGATATGCGTGGCCTGCGCCCCGGCGCATGCGTTCTGGTATTTCCTGACCGGGATGATCCACGAACAGGCTGGCAACATGCCGATGGCGCGCAGCCGCTATGAAGAGGCCGCCGCGATGGATGACAGCACCGCGGGACTGCATGCGCACTTGGCGCAGGTCTGTCGCGACATGGGTGATGACGCGGCAGCGGTGGCCGCGCTTGACCGCGCCGCCGAGATTGCGCCCAACCAGCAACGCTATCGCAAGCGCCGCGACCGGGTGGCGCGCAAGAGCGCGTGAGAAAACCGCCGGGCGGTCATGACGCCTGGGGGCGCAAGTCCGCCGCTGCCCCGGCGTGCCGGGTGCGGCCGGTTCAGGTGTTTGACAAGAAGTGCAGCACGTCGCCATCCTTGACGATATATGCCTTGCCCTCGGCGCGCATGCGGCCGGCTTCCTTGGCGCCCTGTTCGCCCTCATGGGCGACGAAATCGTCGTATGAAATGGTTTCGGCACGGATGAAGCCGCGTTCGAAATCGCCGTGGATCACGCCGGCGGCCTTGGGTGCGGGGGTGCCGGTGGGCACGGTCCACGCGCGGGCCTCCTTGGGGCCTACGGTAAAGAACGTCTCGAGGTGCAGCAGTTCGTAGCCCGCGCGAATCAGGCGATCCAGCCCCGGCTCCTGCAGACCCATCTCCTCGAGGAACATCGCCGCCTCCTCGGCGTCGAGCTGCGATAGCTCCTCCTCGATGCGGGCCGAGATCACGACATGGGCGTTGCCCTGTGCGGCGGCCATTTCGGCGACGCGCGCGGACTGGGCGTTCCCCGCGGCGGCGTCGGACTCGGGCACGTTGCACACATAGAGTACCGGCTTGGCCGTCAGCAGTTGCAGCATCCGCCATGCCTTGGCGTCGTCCTCGTCCACCGCGACGGTGCGGGCGGGGCGGCCATCCTCGAGCGCGGCAAGCGCGGCGCGCAGCAGGCGGTCCTGCTGCACGGCGTCCTTGTCGCCGCCCTTGATCTTGCGGGCCAGCCCTGCGAGGCGCTTCTCGATGCTTTCCATGTCCGACAGCATCAGTTCCGTCTCGATGGTGTCGGCATCGGCCACCGGATCGACGCGGCCTTCGACATGGGTGACATCGCCATCCTCGAAGCAGCGCAGCACGTGGGCGATGGCGTCGACCTCGCGGATATTGGCCAGGAACTGGTTGCCCAGCCCCTCGCCGCGGCTGGCGCCTTTGACCAGGCCGGCGATGTCGACGAAGGTCATGCGCGTGGGGATGGTGGTTTTCGAGCTGGCGATGCGGGCCAGCGTGTCAAGGCGCGCGTCGGGCACGGCGACCTCTCCGACGTTGGGTTCGATCGTGCAGAAGGGGAAATTCGCGGCCTGCGCGGCCGCGGTGCGCGTCAGCGCGTTGAACAATGTGGACTTGCCCACGTTCGGCAACCCGACGATGCCCATCTTGAAACCCATTTCGCGCCCTCCTTGGTTTGCGCCGCTCTTAAAGCGGGGGGCGCGGCGTGACAAGGGCGACGCAGGGCTGCATCAGCGATTGAGTTCGGCGCGCTTTTGCGGCACATCGGGGCAATCCGATCAGCAAGGACGCAGCATCATGACCCGTATCGACGCCAAATTCGCCGACCTGCGCGCGCAGGGCAAGAAAGCCTTTGTCGCCTATGTGATGGCGGGAGACCCCGATTACGACACCTCCATGGAGCTGGTGAAGGGATTGCCGGAAGCGGGCGTGGACGTGATCGAGCTGGGTATGCCGTTCACCGACCCGATGGCCGACGGGCCGACCATCCAGCTGGCCGGTCAGCGGGCGCTGGCCGCGGGGCAGACCCTGCAAAAGACGCTGGACATGGCCACCGAGTTCCGCAAGGGCGACGACGTGACCCCGATCGTGATGATGGGCTATTACAATCCGATCTACAATCGCGGCGTGGAGCGTTTCGTGGCGGATGCGAAAGCGGCCGGTATCGACGGGCTGATCGTGGTGGACCTGCCGCCCGAAGAGGATGACGAACTGTGCATTCCGGCGGCGAATGCGGGGTTGAACTTCATCCGGCTGGCGACGCCCACGACCGATAACAAGCGCCTGCCCAAGGTGCTGGAGAACACCAGCGGCTTCGTCTATTACGTCTCGATCACGGGGATCACCGGATCGGCCGAGGCGGAGGCCGAAGACGTGGCCCCGGAAGTCGCGCGCATCAAGTCGCAGACCGAGCTGCCGGTGATCGTGGGATTCGGCATCAACTCGCCCGACAAGGCCGAGGCGATCGCGGCTGTCGCCGATGGCTGCGTCGTGGGCAGCGCCATCGTGGGCGAGCTGGCCAAGGGCCGCCCGGTGGCGCAGGTGCTGGACTTCGTCGCGGGGCTGGCGGGCGGCGCGCATCGCGCCTGAGCCGGGTCGCGTCACGCGGACGATTTCCCGCTGTCGCCCCCCGGGCGACGGCGAGACCGAGTCAGCCCAGCGTCACGTCCAGCAGCATCATCAGGATCAGCCCGGTAATCAGGCCGGTGGTCGCCCATTTCTGGTGGCCGTAGCGGTGGGTTTCGGGAATGATCTCGTGGCTGATGATGTAGAGCATCGCGCCGGCGGCGAAGGTCAGCCCCAGCGGCAGCACGTAGACCGACACGTTGATCATCGCGATTCCGAGAAGCCCGCCCACCGGCTCCACCAGGCCGGTGGCCAGCGCGATCAGGAACGATGACAGCTTGGCGTAGCCCTGCCCCCGCAGGGCCAGCGCCACGGCCAGGCCCTCGGGGGCGTTTTGCAGCCCGATACCGGTGGCCAGCGACAGTCCGTTGGACACGTTGCCGCCGCCGAAACCGATGCCGACGGCCATGCCCTCGGGGAAATTGTGGATGGTGATGGCGATGATGAACAGCCAGATCCGGGGCAGCGCGCCTGGATCGGCGCCTTCGGGGCCGACGATGAAATGCTCATGCGGCAGCGTTTCGTTGAGCAAGGCGACGAAGGCCGCGCCGGCGGCTATCCCGGCCGCGGCCAGCAGCGCCGCCACGAAAACCGTGCCGTAGATGACCTTGGCCGCCTCGATGCCCGGTATGATAAGCGAAAAGAACGAGGCCGAAATCATCACCCCGGCGGCGAAGCCCAGCATCATGTCGTTGTTGCGGCGCGAGACATGCTTGCCGAACAGCACCGGAATGGCGCCGACCCCCGTCATCAGCCCCGCGCCGAGGCTGGCCAGAACGCCGATCACGATGATGCTCATGCTGGGGTGCCTTTCGCGGTGGTGGGGGTGACGGCACGCTCGATCATTGCGGGCGCGGTTTCAAGGTCAGGGCGCGTGTTTTTCCGGATTGCGCCGCAGGATATGGGTTGCGGTGAACTGCATGACCAGCGCGTCCTCCTGGTTGAGCACATCGTAGCGGATGGTTGTGCGCCCGCGGTCGGGACGCGAGGCCGAGGCGTTGGCGTCGACCACCTCGGCGCGCACGCGCAGGTTGTCGCCGGGGCGCACGGGCTGGCGCCAGCGGATCTCGTCCATGCCGGGCGAGCCCATCGACGCCTCGTTCCAGATATCCGCCTCAAGCGTCAGGGTGAAGGCGGTCAGCAGCGTGTGAAATCCGCTGGCGATGATCCCGCCGTAGGGCGAGGCGGCGGCGGCCTCGGCATCCACGTGGAAGGGCTGCGGATCCCATGTGCCGGCAAAGCCGGTGATCCCGGCCAGGTCGAGGGTGCGCGCGCCGGTCTCGAAGCTGTAGCCAACCGGCAGATCGTCGAAATACATCGCTGGGCCTTTCGGTGCGGTGAGCGGGTGCGCTCATGCTAGCGTCTGGCGGGGCGGGTGCAACGGCGTTTTCGCGTTGCGGCAAAGCCCCCGAACGGGTAACAAATTCAGACCAGTTCAGCCGGAAAAGGCCCGTGACATGCCCGTGATTACCAATATCGACGACCTCAAGCGCCTGTATCAGCGCCGCGTGCCGCGCATGTTCTACGACTATGCCGAAAGCGGTAGCTGGACCGAGCAAACGTTCCGCGACAATACGAGCGATTTCGACAATATCCGTCTGCGGCAGCGTGTGGCGGTGGACATGTCGGGCCGCTCGACCGCGACGCAGATGGTCGGGCAGGACGTGGCGATGCCGGTCGCGCTGGCGCCGGTGGGGCTGACCGGGATGCAATGCGCCGACGGCGAGATCAAGGCCGCCCGCGCCGTCGAGGCGTTCGGCGTGCCCTTCACCCTGTCGACCATGTCCATCAACTCGATCGAGGAGGTGGCCGAGGCCACCAGCGTGCCGTTCTGGTTCCAGCTCTACACGATGAAGGACCAGGATTACCTGAGCCGATTGATAGAGCGCGCCCGCGCGGCGAATTGTTCGGCGCTGGTGATCACGCTGGATCTGCAGGTGCTCGGGCAGCGGCACAAGGATCTGAAGAACGGGTTGTCGGCGCCGCCCAAGCTGACCCTGCCGACGATGCTGAACCTTGCGACCAAGTGGCGCTGGGGCCTCGGGATGCTGGGCGCAAAGCGGCGTGATTTCGGTAATATCGTGGGCCATGTACAGGGCGTCTCCGATCCCTCGTCGCTGATGGCGTGGACCGCCGAGCAGTTCGACCCGACGCTGGATTGGGACAAGGTCGCCAAGCTGAAGGAACAATGGGGCGGCAAGGTGATCCTGAAAGGTATCCTGGATGCCGAGGATGCGCGCATGGCGATGAAGGTCGGCGCCGACGCGATCGTGGTGTCGAACCATGGTGGACGGCAACTGGACGGGGCGCTCAGCTCGATCCGGGCGCTGCCGTCGATCCTGGACGCGGTGGGCGACCAGGTGGAGGTGCATCTCGATAGCGGCATCCGCTCCGGGCAGGATGTGCTCAAGGCGATGGCGATGGGGGCGAAGGGCACCTATATCGGTCGCGCCTTTACCTACGGTCTGGGCGCGATGGGCCAAGCCGGCGTGACCCGCGCGCTGGAGGTAATTCACAAGGAACTGGACGTGTCCATGGCGCTGTGCGGACGGCGGCGGATCGATGAGTTGGACCGCGATATCCTGTTGGTGCCGGAGGATTTCGAGGGGCGCTGGCAGTAGCCGCGCCGCCCGGCGCCGGGCATCGCGCGAATTTTCGGGCCGCAAGCGGCGACAGAGCGATTTTGAGGGCTTGATGCCTTGGTGCGTGGGCGGCACTCTGTGCCGGATATCCTGAAAGGCCGATCCGCGATGCTTGTGTTTGTCGATGCCAACCTGACGCTGTTCGCGGTGCCCAAGACCGGCAGCACGGCCTACCACGTCTCGATGCGTTCGCGCGCCGATATCGTGCTTGCGCACAAGGCGCATCTAAAGCACATGAACCTGCGCACCTACGAGCGGCATTTCGCGCCCTACCTTGCGCAGGTGCACGGGCTCCGGCCCGAGCGCGCGGCGGTGATGCGCGACCCGCTGGAGCATTTGCGGAGTTGGTACAGGTATCGCCAGCGCCCCGAGCGCCGCGGCACCCCGCGTAGCGCCGCGGGTATGGATTTCGACGATTTCGTCCTAGCCTCGATCGCCGATGATCCGCCGACCTGTGCCGATATCGGCAGCCAGCACGGGTTCTTGTGTTCGGACGATGGCGCGGTACACGTCGAGCATCTGTTCGCCTACGAGAAACTACAGGTGTTCCACCGCTTCCTGGAGGAGCGCACCGGCCGCCGGATCGAGGTGTCGCAGCGCAACGTCTCGCCCGAGGCGGAGGCGCCAATCAGCCCCGAGGTGGAGGCGCGCCTGCGCGCCGCGCGAGCCGATGATTTTGCCCTGCACGCGCGGATCATGGCGGCTGGCGGGCACCTGTTGACCTGAGCGCCGGGGCGCGCGAAAAAACCGGCTGCGCCCTCTTTCCAATGGCGGTGGTCTGGTCTATACGCGCAGGCCTTAACGCGGGCATACAGCCTTGGAGGATGCCCGCCCCAATATATGGAGACTGACATGGCTGGAGAAATTCCTGATCTTCACGCCCAGGAACGCACGGGGACGGGCAAGGGCGCCGCTCGTGCAGCGCGCCGCGCGCACATGGTTCCGGGTATCGTATTCGGCGGGGACAAAGACCCTCTGCCGATCAACATCCCTTACAACGCGCTGATCAAGCGGCTGAAGGATGGGCGGTTCAAGTCCACCCTGTTCAACCTCAAGGTTGACGGCCACGAGGACGTGCGCGTGATCTGCCGCGACGTGCAGCGCGACGTGGTCAAGGACCTGCCGACGCACCTGGACCTGATGCGCCTGCGCCGCACCACGAAGATCAACCTGTTCATCCATGTCGATTTCGTCGGCGAGGAAGATTGCCCCGGCCTGCGTGCGGGTGGGGTTCTGACCGTCGTGCGCCCCGAGGTGGAACTGCGCGTGACTGCCGGGGATATCCCCGACAGCATCACCGTGGATCTGTCCAAGCTCCAGATCGGCGATACCGTCACCATCTCCGACGTGGACCTGCCCAAGGGCTCCAAGCCGACCATTGACCGCGATTTCGTGATCGCGAATGTGTCGGCGCCGTCCAGCCTGCGTTCGGCAGGGGACGAAGAGGAAGAAGGCGAAGAAGCCGAAGCCGCCGAAGACACCGGCGAGAGCAGCGAAGACTGATCTCCGCCGATCCCCGTTGGCGGGGGACAGTGAGGGGGCGCGGCGCCGCATGGGCCGCGCCCCCTTTTTCATGCGTGGCGCGAGGTGGTTCAAAACCGCGACGAAACGCGCTAGGACGGCATCGGGTTCAGGCAGGGGAATGTGCGCATGCTGATATTCGTGGGGTTGGGCAATCCGGGGGCCAAATATGCGGCCAACCGTCACAATATCGGGTTCATGGCCGTGGACCGGATCGCAGCGGATCACGGCTTCGGCCCGTGGCGCGCGCGGTTTCAGGGCCATGTCGCCGAGGGGCGGCTGGGCGGCGAGAAAGTGGTGCTGCTCAAGCCCGCGACCTTCATGAACCTTTCGGGCCAATCGGTGGGCGAGGCAGTTCGGTTCTACAAGCTGACGCCGGCGGAAGTGACCGTGTTCCACGATGAACTGGATCTTGCTCCCGGCAAGGTGCGGGTCAAGCGCGGTGGCGGGCATGCGGGCCATAACGGGCTGCGGTCGATCCAGTCGCATATCGGGGCCGAGTTCGCGCGTGTTCGCCTTGGCATCGGCCATCCCGGGCACAAGGACGCGGTGGCGCAATACGTGCTGCGCGATTTCGCCCGCGCCGACCAGGATTGGCTGGATGATCTGCTGCGCGGGATCAGCGATGGCGCGCCGGACCTGGCGTCGGGAGAGGCGCCGAAATTTCTCAACGCGGTGCCGCGCCGCACGGCGCCGGCACGTTCGGGCGGGGGCGATCGGCCGAAACAGCCCGCCGCGCCGCAGCCCGGTCCCGCGCCGCAGGCCGACCCCGCCCCGGACCCCGAGCCAAAGCCGGATCGCCGCAGCCCGCTGGAAAGGCTGCGCGACAGATTCCGCTGATTTTCGTCACCCTCGTCATGGCCGACGCGATCGCCTAGACTACCTGTGCAACGCACGATCAAAGGCGGAGTCAGTCGATGGATATTCAGAAGTTCGAGTCGGTCAACGTGCTGGGCGAGGCCCTGAGCCCGTGTTCCGGCGACCCGGTGACGGGGTTTTTCCGCGACGGGTACTGCAACACCTGCGTCGAGGATACCGGCAGTCACACCGTCTGCGCCGTGTTGACGGCGGAATTCCTGGCCTACTCGAAATATGTCGGCAACGACCTGAGCACGCCACGCCCCGAATTCGGGTTCGCGGGCCTGTCGGAAGGGGATCGCTGGTGCCTTTGCGCGGCGCGTTTCCTGCAAGCGCATGATGAGGGTTGCGCGCCGCGCGTGGTGCTGTCGGC